>NZ_JBEXXE010000018.1:0-175368 GCF_040630255.1 Streptomyces sp. NPDC005820 | reverse complement strand
CTCCGCCCGACCCCCGCCCGACCTACCCGCCCGACGCCTCCGCCCGACCTACCCGCCAGGCTTCCCCGCCCGACGCCCGACGCCTCCGCCCGGCTTCCCCGCCCGACGCCCCCACCCCACCCACCCGCCCCGGCTTCTCTTCCTGGCTTCTCTGTCCGAGCGAGGCGGGTGGGTGGGTGGGCAAGGGCTGTCAGGCGGTGCCGCGTACCGTTCCGTCCGGCGAAGCCAGCAGTACCGGTGTCCCCGGCCCGCCGAGATCCCGTACCGCGGCCAGGTCCTCCTCGGTGACGCCCTCCGCCTCGCTGACCACCGCCGCCGCCTCCAGCGACGCCGCTCCCGACGCCACCGCCATCGCCACCGCCGTCCGCAGCGCGCTCAGCCGCAGCGACGGCAGGTCCACCGTCCCGGCGACATAGGTACGTCCCGTGTCGTCCCGTACGGCCGCCCCCTCGGGCACACCGTTGCGGGCCCGCGCCGAACGGGCCAGGGTGACGATCTTGCGGTCCTCGGGATCGAGCGCGTTGCTGTCGGTCATGCCCCGAGCATACGGAGCAGCCGGCCGCTCACCCCGCTCGCCCCTCAGGGTCGGTCGAGGCGGAGCCGCTCCGCGCGGGGCAGACCGGCCACCACCAGGTCGTAGGAGTCCTCGACCAGCTCACGGACGAGCCGCTCGGGGAGGTCGGCGTCGACCGTGACCGTGTTCCAGTGGCGTTTGTTCATGTGGTAGCCGGGGGCGATCAGTCCGGGGTGGTCGGCGCGGAGCCGGACCGCGTCCTCAGGGTCGCACTTGAGGTTGACCTTCAGGGGACGCTGGTCCGTCCAGCTCAGCGCGAACATCTTGCCGAGGACCTTGAAGACGGAGATCTCCGGCCGGAAGGGGAAGTCCTCCTCGGCCGCCTCGAAGGACAGACACAGGGCGCGCAGTTGCTCCGGGGTCACTCCGGCTTCTCCTCCTCCGACCCGTCGGGGAGCCGCTCGACGGGCTCCACCAGCACCGTCACGATCTTGTTGCGGCGGCCGGCCGCCGCCTCCGCCGTGAGCCGCAGGGCGCGGCCGTCCGGGAGGTCGACCACGGCGGCCGCCCCGGCGATGGGCACCCGGCCCAGGGCCTTGGCGAGCAGTCCGCCGACGGTCTCCACGTCCTCGTCGTCGTACTCCTCCAGGCCGTACAGCTCGCCGAGGTCGGTGATGTCGAGGCGGGCGGTGACCCGGTGGCGGTCGTCGCCGAGCTCCTCGACGGGCGGGAGCTCACGGTCGTACTCGTCGGTGATCTCGCCGACGATCTCCTCGAGGATGTCCTCGATGGTGACGATGCCGGCCGTGCCGCCGTACTCGTCGATGACGACGGCGACGTGGTTGCGCTGCAGCTGCATCTCGCGCAGCAGGTCGCCGGCGTTCTTGGTGTCGGGCACGAAGGCGGCCGGCCGCATGGCCGTGGAGACGAGGTCGGACTCGGCGTCGCGGCTGATGTGCGTCTTGCGGACCAGGTCCTTCAGATACACGATCCCGACGATGTCGTCCTCGCTCTCCCCGGTCACGGGTATGCGCGAGAAGCCCGAGCGCAGGGCGAGGGTGAGGGCCTGGCGGATCGTCTTGTACCGCTCGATCACCACCAGGTCCGTCCTCGGGACCATGACCTCGCGGACGAGGGTGTCGCCGAGCTCGAAGACGGAGTGCACCATCCGGCGCTCCTCGTCCTCGATGAGGGACTCCTTTTCGGCGAGGTCGACGAGGGCGCGCAGCTCCGCCTCGGAGGCGAAGGGGCCGCGGCGGAAGCCCTTGCCGGGGGTGAGCGCGTTGCCGATGAGGATCAGCAGGGACGGGATCGGGCCCATGATCCGGGCGAGCGGCAGCAGGACGTACGCCGCCGCCGTCGCGGTGTTCAGCGGGTGCTGGCGGCCGATGGTGCGCGGGGAGACGCCGACCGCGACGTACGAGACGAGGACCATCACGCCGATCGCGGCGAGCAGCGCGGGGGCGGTGCCGTCGATCTCCTGGAGACAGGCGTACGTCACGAGGGCCGCGGCCGCCATCTCGCAGGCGACGCGCACCAGCAGCGCCACGTTGAGATAGCGGGTGGGGTCGGCGGTGATCTGGGCGAGCTTGGCACTGCCGCGCCGCCCGGACCGTACGGCCTCCTCGGCGCGGAAGCTGGAGACGCGCGCGAGGCCCGCCTCCGCGCAGGCGGCGAGCCAGGCGACGACGACCAGGGCGATCGCGCCGGAGACGAGGGTGGGACTCATGAGACGGTCGGCGCCGGGGAGGGCCCGGTCAGGCCCTTCTCCGCTCGCCACCCGTCCACGATGGCCGCCTGGAGGCCGAACATCTCGGCCTTCTCGTCGGGTTCCTCGTGGTCGTAGCCGAGCAGGTGCAGCACTCCGTGGACGGTGAGCAGCTGGAGCTCCTCGTCCATGGAGTGCTGGGTGGGCGCCTCGGTGCCCTGCTTGGCGGCGACCTCGGGGCAGAGCACGATGTCGCCGAGGAGTCCCTGCGGGGGCTCGTCGTCGTCCTTCGACGGCGGACGCAGTTCGTCCATCGGGAAGGACATGACGTCCGTCGGCCCCGGCAGGTCCATCCACTGGATGTGCAGCTGCTCCATGGCGTCGGCGTCCACGACGATCACCGAGAGCTCGGAGAGCGGGTGGATGCGCATCCGTGTGAGCGCGTAGCGGGCGATGTCGAGGATCGCCTGCTCGTCGACCTCGGTTCCGGACTCGTTGTTGACGTCGATCGACATGTGCGGGCTTGTCTACTTCCGTTTGGTCCGGCCGCCCTTGTGGGTGCCGTTCTCCGTGCCGTTGGTGCTGTCGTACTTCTCGTACGCGTCGACGATACGGCCGACCAGCTTGTGCCGGACGACATCCTGGGACGACAGCCGGGAGAAGTGGACGTCGTCCAGCCCCTCCAGGATGTCCTGAACCTGCCGCAGACCCGACTTGGTGCCGTTCGGCAGGTCGACCTGTGTCACGTCACCGGTGATCACGATCTTGGAGTCGAAGCCGAGGCGGGTGAGGAACATCTTCATCTGTTCGGGGCTCGTGTTCTGGGCCTCGTCCAGGATGATGAAGGCGTCGTTGAGGGTGTTGTGCGTCAGCAGATAGTCCGTCGTGACATAGAGGGAGTCCTCAGCTGCCACCTGGATGCAGACGGTCTCCTCGCGCCCCGCCGGCTCGATCGAGTCGATGAACCGCATCGGGCGTCCGCCGCCGCCGGCCGCGTGGTACCTGTCGAGCTTGCGGGCGAGGCGGAAGGGCTCTATGCCTTCGGGGAGGCGGATGTCGATGATGTGGGCGTCATGCCGATACGCGACCTCGCGCCCCTTTGCCAGGCCCGGCTTGCGCCCCTCGGCTGACCTGCGGCGGGTGTACGCGACTCCGCCCAGCGACTGCACGAGCGAGATCACGTCGTCGCGGAGCAGGAGGGATGTCGTCGTGTACTGAATTCGGCAGGTACGGTCCTTCTGCGTGACAGGACCACCGTCGGAGTCGAGCAGGCCCTGGAGGACGGCCAATCGTACGTCGGCGGAGTTGTACAGGTAGTCGTCCGGAACGAACTTGGTGTGCGAACGCGTACGCAGCAGGTCCAGCTCGCGCAGAATCCGAGTGACCGGATTCTCCAGGGTCACGACGTCACCGGGGGACTTGATCCGATTGAGGACGTAGTCCGGCCCGCCCCTGTGCCGCACTGCGACTCCGGGAAGCGCGGCTCCCAGCGCCTCGGCCAGTTCCGGGTCCTCCGTCGCGAAAGACGGCGTGGTGGAACCCGTCAGGCAGCCGTCTCCCAGTAGCAGCCCCAGCGCGTACGGGTCCATGGGGACTTCGCGCTCGGGGAAGCAGACCGGGCTCGTGAGCATCGGCAGCTCATACCGACGGGCGTGCCCGGCCCGCAGGTTGCCCATCATCTCCTGGGTCTCCAGGACACGCCACGGCTTGTCGCGGCGCTTGTCGTCGCGCGTCCTGACCGTCCACAGGTGCTCGCCGCAGCACAGAGTCCAAGAACCGTCCTGAGCCGTGACGCGGAAGATGTCCCGCTCCCCCTGGGGGTAAACGCCCAGGACCGGGGTCGGCTCACCATTCGAGCCGACGACGAGGTCACCGACCTGGAGGTCACCGATGGGGCACCAGCCGTCGGGCGTGAGGACGCTCGTGAAGACAGGTTGGCTACGTCCACGCATGTACGCCAGCGGCGCGACCTCTATCGTTCCGGCCGCCATCAGCTTCGGGATCGAGTCGGGGTCCAGCATGTCGTGCAACGCGTCGTACAGCGGGCGCAGGTAGGGGTCGATCTTCTCGTAGAGCGTGCCGGGCAGGAAGCCGAGGCGCTCGCCGGCCTCGACCGCCGGGCGGGTCAGGATGATGCGGTTGACCTGCTTGGACTGCAGGGCCTGGACCGCCTTCGCCATGGCCAGGTACGTCTTGCCGGTGCCGGCGGGGCCGATGCCGAAGACGATCGTGTGCTTGTCGATCGCGTCGACGTACCGCTTCTGGTTGAGGGTCTTGGGGCGGATGGTGCGACCGCGCGAGGACAGGATGTTCTGAGTCAGTACCTCGGCCGGGGTCTCCTGGCCGTCACTCGTCCCGTTCTCGCTCGCCCGCAGCATGGCGATCGAGCGTTCCACTGCGTCCTCCGTCATCGGCTGCCCGGTGCGGAGCACCAGCATCATCTCGTCGAACAGGCGCTGGATGAGGGCGACTTCCCGTGGGTCGCCGGTAGCGCTGATCTCGTTGCCCCGGACGTGGATGTCGGCTGCCGGGAAAGCCGTCTCGATCACGCGCAGAAGGGAGTCGCCGGACCCCAGCACGGTCACCATGGGGTGCTGGGCGGGAACCGTGAACTGTGCTCTCGCCTTGCCCTGCGCGGGCGTGTGAGCTGTGGGTGTCTGAGTCATAGGCCGGCCACGAGGGCCTCTACGTCCTCCCGGATGCGTCTCGCCTGCCACTGGGGCGGCCTGGCGTGTTCCAGGGTACGCCAGGGGGCTGACAACGCCACGGGGTTTTGTCGGTGGACCGCCGACCCTGCCCGGGCCTAGGACGGGCCCTACGCCGAGCGGCCGAAACCGATCGTCGGGACGGCGCGGCGCAGGGGCCAGGGTGTGGTCTCCTCCCTCGGCAGCAGGCCCTCCAGGAACGCGTACCGGCGCAGCGCCTCGGGGGCCTGGCCCTCGACCGACTGGACCTTGCGCCACCAGGCGGCGATCTCGCACCAGCCGGGTGCGGAGAGGGAGCCGCCGAACTCCTGGACGGAGAGCGCCGCGGTGAGGCCCGCGAAGGCGAGGCGGTCGGCGAGCGGCCAGTCGGCGAGGGTGCCGGTGACGAAGCCGGCCACGAAGACGTCCCCGGCGCCGGTGGGGTCGAGGGCCTCGACGGCGATGGCGGGGACCTCGGCGGTCTCGCCGGTGCGTCCGTCCACGGCGTAGGCGCCCTCGGCGCCGAGGGTGACGACCGCGAGCGGTACGTGCTCGGTGAGGGCGTGGGCGGCGGCGCGGGGGCAGTCGGCTCGGGTGTAGCGCATGGCCTCCTCGGCGTTCGGCAGGAAGGCCTCGCAGTGCGCCAGGTCGGCGAGGCCGGCCAGGTCCCAGGCGCCGGTGTCGTCCCAGCCGACGTCGGCGAAGATCCGGGTGCCGCGGCCGGCGGCCCGGGCGATCCAGGCGTCGCGTTTGCCGGGGGTGAGGGAGGCGACGGCGGCGCGGGCGTGCGGGGGGTGGTCGGGGGCGCCGTCCTGGGCGAGCACGGCCTCCGGGGGCGGTTCGTGGCCGTGGGAGACCATGGTCCGTTCGCCCTCGTAGGCCATGGAGACGGTGACGGGCGAGTGCCAGCCGGGGACCGTGCGCGAGGTGGAGAGGTCGATGCCCTCGCCCTGTTCGAGGGCGTCCCAGCAGTACTCGCCGTAGTGGTCGTCGCCGAAGGCGGCGGCGAGGGAGGTGCGCAGGCCCAGGCGGGCCAGGGCGGTGGCCATGTTGGCGACGCCGCCGGGGCTGGAGCCCATGCCGCGGGCCCAGGACTCGGTGCCGCGCACGGGGGCGGAGTCGAGGCCGGTGAAGATGATGTCGAGGAAGACGGTGCCGGTGAGGTAGACGTCCCAGGGCGGATCCCCGGGGGCCCGCCGGGCGACCAAGGGGTCGACCAGGGCGGCCTGGGCGGCCTGGCCGTTCTGACGGGGGTGTCCCTCTCCGGTGGACGCGGCGGCGGTCACGGTGCGCTCCCTGACGTGGTACGGACCTGGCCAGTCTGCACCACAAAAACACCGGATGCCTGCAACCCCCTGGGGGGCACCTACCAGCGCGGCACCGAGGGCGTCACCCACCCGGGGTCGGCAACCCGCATCGCCGCCGCATCGTCCCGCTCGCGCAGCGACCCGTCGTCGTCGAGCCAGCGCCGGTGCAGGAACGCGACCTTCTCCCGGTCGAGCTCGACACCCAGCCCGGGCGCGTCGGAGACGGCGACCCCGCCGCCGTCGAAGGTGAGGCGCTCGGTGAGGACGTCCTCCGACTGCCAGGGGTAGTGGGAGTCGCAGGCGTGGTGGAGGTTCGGCACGGTGGACGCGACCTGGGTCATGGCGGCCAGCGAGATGCCGAGGTGGGTGTTGGAGTGCATGGACACCCCGACGCCGAACGTCCGGCAGATCGCGGCGAGTTGCTGGGTGTTGCGCAGCCCGCCCCAGTAGTGGTGGTCGGAGAGGACGACCTGCACGGCCCCGCGGGTGAAGGCCTCCTGGATCTCGGCGAAGGTCGTCACGCACATGTTGGTGGCGAGCGGTACTCCGGTCCCCGCGGCGACCTCGGCCATGGCGGGCGTGCCGAGCGCCGGGTCCTCCAGGTATTCGAGGACGTCCCCGAGTTCCTTCGCGACCTTCAGCGAGGTCTCTACGCTCCAGGCCCCGTTGGGGTCGAGCCGCAGCGGGTGTCCGGGGAAGGCGGCCGCGAGGGCGCGTACGGCGGCGATCTCCTCGTCGGGCGGGAAGACCCCTCCCTTGAGCTTGA
Organism: Streptomyces sp. NPDC005820; assembly: GCF_040630255.1. Lineage (NCBI taxonomy): Bacteria > Bacillati > Actinomycetota > Actinomycetes > Kitasatosporales > Streptomycetaceae > Streptomyces > Streptomyces sp. NPDC005820. The sequence continues at coordinate 168,389 of NZ_JBEXXE010000018.1, read as the reverse complement.
AGGAGGTGAACCCGTACCGCTCGGTGAAGCGCCGGGCCTGCTCGACGACCCCGGCCGGGTCGAGGGCCGCGCCCCAGTCGTCCCGCTCGCAGGGCACGCCCTCGGGGTGGTCGGCCCACTTGTAGAAGAGGTAGGCGCTGTACTCGACGGAGTCGCGCAGCTTGCCGCCGAGCAGGGCGTGCACGGGCAGGCCGAGGGACTTGCCGAGGGCGTCGAGGCAGGCGACCTCGAAGCCGGAGACGACGGACAGCCGCAGCTTGTCGGCGGTCTGGACCCCGCGCAGCCCGCCCACGTCGACCTGCCCGGAGACCCGGGAGGAGTCCACCGCCACCTGGTCGGCGATCGTGAACAGGCCGTTCAGGTCGCTGACCTGACGGCCGACCAGCTTCGCGGCGAACGGGCGGGCCAGCTCCAGGTACTTGGTGTCGCCGTACGTCTCGCCGACTCCGACGACACCGTCGGCGGTCTCCACCTCGACGATCAGCCGGGGGGTGTACGGCTGGTGCACGCCCTGCGTGTTGAGCAGCGGCGGGTCGGCGACCAGGATCGGCGTCAGGCGTACGTCCGTGACGGCGAGGTTCACAGGGCGGCTCCCACGAGGTCGAGTCCGGTGGCGAGGAGGGTCTTGAGGTCGGCGAGGTCGGCGGCCGAGGGGTCGGTGAGCGGGGCGCGCACCGGGCCGACGGGGGCGCCGCGCAGCCGGGCGGCGGCCTTGACGAGGGACACGGCGTAGCCCGGTGCCCGGTCGCGGAGTTCGACGAGGGGGACGTAGAACGCGCGCAGGAGCTTGTCGACGGTGCCGGCGTCGCCGTCCCGCAGGGCGGTGAAGAAGGCGTCGGCGATCTCGGGTGCGAAGGCGTGCACGGCGGAGGAGTAGGCGGGGACGCCGACGGTGGCGTAGGCGCGGGCCTGGATCTCGGCGGTGGCGGCGCCGTTGAAGAGGAGGAAGCCCTCGGGGGCGGTGAGGGTGAGGCGCTGGAGGCGGTCGAGGTCGCTGCGGCCGTCCTTGAGGCCGATGACTCCGGGGATCCGCGTGATCCGCCGGAAGGCGTCGACGCCGTAGTCGACCTGGCCGCGCTGGTAGGCGATGAGCGGGAGGCGGGTGCCGGCGGCGATCCGCTCCAGCTGGGCGACCAGGCCGTCCTGCGGGGCGGCGACGAGGTAGTGCGGGAGGACGAGCAGGGCGTCGGCGCCTTCCTCCTCGGCGATGCGGGCGAAGCGGACGGCCTGGGCCCAGCCGTAGCCGGTCCCGGCGACGACCGGCACCCGTCCGGCGGCCTCCTCGACGGCGATGCGCACGACCGTGCGGTACTCGTCCTCGTCGAGGGAGAAGAACTCGCCGGTGCCGCAGGCGGGGAAGAGGGCGCCGGGGCCGGCGGCGAGCCGGCTCGCGACATGGGCGCGGAAGCCGTCGGGGTCGAGCGAGCCGTCCTCGTGGAAGCTCGTCAGCGGGAAGGACAGCACGCCGGCCGCCATGCCCTCCCGCAGTCTCCGGACCGTGTCGGTGTCGAGGCCCACCTTCCCCATCTCCCTATGTAGACGCTTTCCACGTATGAAGATGGAGGTTAGATACGCGAACGGCAACCGTCAATACGCCCGTCAACGCGCCGGGTGCCCCCGCTTACGATCGGGACATGTCGGAGACAGGCGGTGTCCGCGAGGTGAAGTCGGCCGCTCGCACGGTCGAGCTGCTGGAACTGCTCGCCGCGCGCGGGGACCGCCCGGCGCGGCTGCAGGAGCTGGCGGACGCCCTGGGGGTGCCCCGCAGCTCGATGTACGCGCTGCTGCAGACCCTGATCGGCCGGGGCTGGGTGCGCACGGACGTCACCGGCTCCCTCTACGGCATCGGCATCCACGCCCTGCTGACCGGCACCGGCTACCTCGACTCCGACCCGCGCGTCCGCCTGGTGCGGCCGTATCTCGACGAGGCGTCCGAGGCGCTGGGCGAGACGATCCATCTGGGCCGGCTGGACGGACGGGACGTGGCCTACCTCGCCACCCGCGAGTCGCACGAATACCTGCGCACGATCAGCCGCGTCGGCCGCCGCCTGCCCGCGCACGTCGGCGCCCTCGGCAAGGCGCTGCTCGCCGAACGCTCCGACGACGAGCTGCCCGAGGGCCCCTACGAGGCGCTCACCCCGAAGTCGCACACCGGCCGGGAGTCGTTGCGGGCGGACCTGGCCGGGGTGCGGGCGCGCGGCTACTCCGTGGACCGCGAGGAGGGCGTGACCGGGATCGTCGGCTTCGGGTTCGCGCTGCGGTACGAGCATCCGGCGCAGGACGCGATCAGCTGTTCGGTGCCGCTGGCGCGGCTGACGGCCGGGCACGAGGAGCGGATCGTGGCGGTGATGCGGGAGATACGCGCCAAGATCGAGGCGACGGCACCGGGGGCCGGCGGGGCCGTGAACTGGCGTTAGGGGGCGCCGAAAACGCCTTCACCTACCCGATGTCTCCCCTGGTAAACAGGGTGTGACCCAGATCATGCATCCTCAATTTTTTCGGGCGGCGCCCGCTTGATATGAATTGCCCCGAGCCGCCTCTTCTCGCCTTGCAGGAACGCCCGTGTTCGCCCGCCGTACCCCCACGCCCTGGCCCCTCGTCGCCCTTTTCACGGCCGGGTATCTCGCTCCCTATCTGCTGCCGACCGTGGTCGGCCGGCTGGACGGCGGGCTGCCGCTGACCGCCACCGAGGCGGGCGCCGTGGGCAGCGCGCTGCTGCTGAGTTCGTCCTCGGCCGGATTCCTGCTGGCCTCCCGGGTGGAGCGGGTCGGCGCCCGGACCATGGCCCGGGCGGGGCTGCTGCTGGCGATGCTCGGCTACGGCGGGGCCGCGCTGGCCGGCTCGGTGCCGGCCGTGGTCGCGGGCGCGGTCCTCGGCGGGTTCGGCTCCGGTACGGCCACGGCGGTCGCCGCGACCCGGATCGCCGCCGAACCCGACCCGCACCGCGCCTCCACGCTGGGCCTGCTCGGGGTGTCCGCGCTCGCCGGGGCCGTCTATCTGACGGTGCCCCACCTCGGTGCGGGCCACGGACAGCCGCTCGCCGCGATCGCGCTGACCGCGCTCGCCGTATGGCCGCTGACGGGGCGTCTGCCCGGCCGTACGGCACCGGCCGCCGATCCGGCGCTGCCCGGGAAGCGCGCGCCCCTGCCCCACCTGCGGGCGGGACTGGTGCTGGCCGCCGCCATGCCCTTCTGGTCCCTGGTGCAGAACTCCCTCTGGGGAGTGAGCGGACGGATCGGGCTGACGCAGGCGCACCTCGGCGAGGCTGCCGTGGGCGCGGTGTTCGCGGTGGCGCTGGGCGCCGGGCTCGCGGGCGTGCTGGCCGCCGGCGCGCTCGGGGCACGCCTGGGCCGGGCGCTGCCGATCGGGATCGGGACCGTCCTCATCGCGGGCTGTGTGGCGGGCAACGCCTCGGCCACCACGCCGACGGGCTTCGCGGCCGGCCAGATCGTCTGGAACGTGCTCTACCCGGTCGTCCTGTCGTACCTCATCGGGCTGGCCGCCTCGCTGGACCCGCGCGGGCGCTGGGCGGTGCTGGTCGGCTCGGCGGGTTCGCTGGGCACGGCGGCCGGTCCGCTCACCGGGAGCGTGCTGTCGGCGCAGGCCGGGTTCCCCACGATGGGCCTGGTGCTGGGCGCGGCGCTGCTCGTGGTCGCCGTACCGATGACCGGGGTGGCGCTGCACGCGAGTGGGCGTCAGGTGCTTTTGGGGGCCGTGCGGCGGCGGGGCGGGGCGCCCGCCCGGCCGGTCGTCGAGATCGAGGTGGACACCCCGGCCGCCCCCACTCCGGGCGCCTACGACACGGCCGGACCCCGGCAGGCGGGTGCCGCACCGGGGTCCGGGAGCTGAGCGGTTCTACCGGGCGGCCCTCGCCCGTCGGCGGACGTACCAGCCCGCCGCCGTGAGCAGCAGGGCGAGACCGGCCGCCGTGCCGACCGTGGCGCCGGTGGCGGCGAGGCTGCCGCCCGAGGGGGAGCCGGTGGTGGTCGTACCGGAGCCACCGGTGCTGCCGCCGGTGCCGGTGCCGCCGCTCGTCGTACCGCCCGTCGTGGTGGTCCCGCCGCCGTCGCTGCCGCCGCCGGTCCCGCCGTCGTCGGTGTCCACCGGGTCCTGGCCGACGAAGGCGACCGGGGCCTTCACGTCCTGGGAGCGGTCGCCGGAGAGGGTGTGGTCGGCGCGGGTGGCGAGGACACAGGTCGCCTCGAAGCAGTCGGTGAACTCGTCCTCGGCGTCCACGGTCAGCTCCACCTCGAAGGTGCCGCCCTCGCCGTACGGGATCGCCAGGTCCTCGCCGTAGTCGGGCGGGTTCGAGGAGATCCAGGCCGAGCTGTGCGAGCCGCCGGTCATGTCGACGCCGCCGATGCACGGCGTGGGCAGTTCGCCGTCGCCATTGTCGACGCAGAGGGCGACGTAGACGCCCTTGCCGGTGTCGTAGCCGGAGCCGGTGATCCTGAGGGTCTGGCCCTTGACGGCGAGGTCGTTGACCGGGGTGACGGTGAGTGTCTGGCCCTCGGATCCGGTGACGGTCCGGGTGCCGGAGGGGGCCGCCGGGCTCTCGCCGCCGCCTGTCGTCCCGCCGCCCGCCTCCTTCACGGTGAGCGTGATCGGCGCGGTGCGGGTGGTGCCGACCGTGTTCTTGAACTCGGCGCGGTACGCGTACCCGTCCTGGGCGGTTTTCGCGGTGAAGGAGTACGCGTTCCGCGTCGCGCCCTCGATCCTCGTCCAGGTCTGCCCGCCGTCCGGGCTGACGCTCCAGCTCACCGTGGGCTGCGGTGTGCCCTCGGCGGAGGCGACGAAGGTGACCTCGTCACCGGCCGTGACGCTCTGGTCGGTCGGGGACTGCACGACCTTCGGGGACATCCGCCGGTCGAGCCTGAGGACCTTGCTCTCAGCCTGATCGGTGACGTAGACGGAGGCGGCTCCAGGGGTGACGGCGACGCCCGCGTAGGCTCCGGCGCGGCTGCCGGGCAGCACGAGCGGCTCGGCGGCCTGCTGGAAGGCCGCGCCGTCGTAGACCTCCAACGCGCCGTTGTTGTCGGCGCCGTTGTCCTCGGCGGTGCCGAAGTCCTCGCGCAGCACGAAGACTTCACCGGTGGTGGCGTCGAAGGCGGCGGCGGTGGGGCGGTCGGCGCCGGTCAGCGTGGCGAGCTTCCTGCCGTCCTCGTCGAAGACCAGGACGGAGGTGGCGCTGCCGACCCACACACGCCCGGTGACCGGGTCCGGTTCGACGAAGGTGACCTGCTCGGCCGGGATGTCGACGGTCGCCGTCACCGTGAAGGTGTCGAGGTCGATACGGCGGAGTGTGCCGTTCGTGCGGTCGCCGGACCAGGCCGCCCGGTGGGCGAGGTCGACGCCGAACGCGTCGCCCCCGCCCGCGAGGGTGAGGGTACGGCCGTCCACGACCGCGCCGGTCGCGGTGTCGATCTCGGAGATCACCGCGCCCTGGGCGACCAGCGTGGTGCCCGTCCTCGTGCCCGGTCCGACGCCGGTGATCTCGGTGCCGGTCAGCCAGACGCCCTTGGCGGCGGTGTCGCCGTCCTTGGCGGTGCCGATGCCACGGAGGGGGTAGTTGAAGACGACGCCGTCGCCGGGGAGCGGGCCGGCGATCCGGCGGACCACCCGGTTGGCGAGGGTGCCGGTGGAGCCGGGGGCCTGCTGGACCTGGCTCAGGAGTTTCCCGTCGGCGGGGTCGAGGGCGTAGAGGCCCTGCTCGCTCACCCCCGCCGTGTCGGTGATGTCGTCCGAACCGACGTACAGCTTCCCGGAGTCGGGGTGCAGCAGCAGGTCCAGCGGGCGGCCGGCGGTGGTGAACCCGGCGGCCCGGGTGTAGCTGACGGTCCCGGCCGGTACGTCCACGCCGTCGCCGCCGTCGTCCCCGTCGCCGGGGTCCTGGCCCTGGAAGGCGACCGGGATGCGGACGTCCTGGGAGCGGTCGCCGGTGCCGTTGTGGTCGACGCGGGTGATGACCGAGCAGGCGACCTGGGTGCAGTCGAGGCCGCTGTCCTTGCCGGTGACCGCCAGGTCGACGTCGAAGGCGCCGCCGTCGCCCCACTCCTCGGCGACCCCGGCGGGGGCCTCGGTGGAGCCCTTCGGGACGATCCATTTCGACGCCCCGCTGCCACCGGTCTGGTCGGCGCCGCCGAGGCAGGGGGTCGGGATGCGGTTGTCGCCGTTGTCCTTGCAGACGGCGACGTAGACGCCCTTCGTGACGTCGTAGCCGGAGCCGGTGACCCGGAGCGTCTCACCGGCCGGGTCGAGGTTCGCGGAGGCGGAGACGGTGAGTCGCTGCCCGTCCTTGCCGAGGGCGGTGCGGGGGGTGTCGGCCGCCCGCGCGACCGGACCGGCGACGAGCGCGCCGACGGTCACGGAGGCGGCCACCAGGGCGGCGGCGCCGAGCAGGCCCGCCGGCCGTCCGAGGTGCAGACGAGGCTGCTTGAGGGGCGCCACCGCCGGTCTCACTGGAAGGTGATCGGGACGTGGACGTCGTACTTGCGGTCGTTGGTGTCGAAGTGGTCGGCGCGCGTCACGACCGCGCACGTCACGTCCTCGCCGCAGACGCTGCCGTCGTCGAGGGTGGCCTTGACGTAGATGCTCACGCTGAAGGTGCCGCCGGTGCCGAACTTGGAGCTGTTGGCGAAGAGCCCGCCGAAGGTGTTGTTGATCCAGTGCGAGGCGCCGGTGGAGCCGGTCTCGTCCTGGCCGCCGAGGCAGGGGCTGGGCTTGTTGACGCCCGCCGCGCCGTCCACGACGCAGAGGCCGACGTAGATGCCCTGGCCGGTGTTGTAGCCGGAGCCGGAGACCGTGATGACCTGGCCGGAGGCGGCGGCGGTGTCCGGCGCGGTGAGGGACAGGTTGTAGGTGGTGCCGCTGTCCACGACCGTGCGGGTGGAGGTGGCGGCGGAGGCGGAGGTCGCGAGGCCCAGGGTCAGGGCACCGGCTGCGGCGACGGCGAGTGCGGCGCGGGCGGCGGGGATTCTCATGGGTGTCCTCTCCGAAGGAGGTGAACTCAGATGAACTTAGGTAAGGCTTACCTAACTAAGATCTTGAGTGATTGTCAATGGACGGTAAAGCCGAGAGCAACGACCGGCTGTTCGGCGCCCACCTGGGTCAGCTCGACGGTGTGCTCGCCCACGACCGCCGTGTCGTACACGGGAAACGACCGGGCGATACGACCCTCCGCGTCGACCGTGTCCTGGTAGCGGGTGTCGCCGTCGATCGCGACCAGCACGACGGCACCGGGGGGCAGCCCGGTCGCGGTGACGGTCTGCGGGGTGCCGCGGGCGACGGTGGAGCGCCCCACGGAGGCCGCGGGCTCGGGCTCGGGCTTCGGCTCCACGGAAGCCGTGGGAGTCGGGGACGGTCGCGGGGACTCCGCGACCGGCTCGGGGGCGTCGACACCCAGCTCCCCCAGCCCGTCGCCCTCCCGGAACACGGTCCCGCTCCAGGACGACAGCAGTTCCGCCCCCTCCGCGGTGAGGGACGCCCGTACGCCCGCCACGTCGGCCAGTGCCAGCTCGCGGGCCCGGCCGTCGACGACCGTACGGGCGTACAGCTCGCCCTCGTCACCGGTGAGCCGCAGTCGGAGTCCGGCGAGGACGAGGGGCTGTTCCGCCGGTCCGGAGAGGCGGACCGCGCCGCCCAACTCCACCGCGTCCGTGCCGCCTTCGAGGACGGGGAACGAGGCACCGCCGTCGACGGCCGGTACGGCGGGGGCGGTGACGTCGAGCGAGACCCCGGGAACCGCGAGGGTCCACTCCACGCGCCCCTCGTCGGCCACCGCCACGGGGGCGCTCAGCGCGAGCAGGGCGCCGGCCGCCAGGGCGACGGCGCCGGTTCTCTTCGCCATATTCAGTTCTCCCAGGGTGAAGTGAGGAAAGGTCAGCCTTGGCGACGTCGGCGGGCCCAGAACCAGGCGCCGCCGCCCACCGCCACCGACCCGGCGGCCGTCAGACCGACCGGGAGCGCGAGGCCGGAGCCGGTGTCGGCCATGGAGCCGTCGGACGCCTCGGCCGAAGTGCCGCCGCCGACGGAGGACCTGGTGGTCGCGCTCGCACGCGGCGTCGAGGTGCTCGCCGTGGACCCGGTGGATCCGCCCGAGCCGCCGAAGGTGACCGGAATCCGTACCGTCTGGCTCTGGTCGCCGCCCCGGGTGTGGTCGTTGCGCGTGATGACCGCACAGGTCACCCCGGCCGCCGTGCAGTCGGTGTTGGCGTCCCTGGCGCGCACCGTGATGCGCGCACTGAAGGTGCCGTCGTGCGCGCTGCCGCCGTACGGTTTCGCCAGCCCCTCGCCGTAGGACGGGGGGTTGGAGGAGATCCACGCCGACGCACCCGACTCGCCGGACATGTCGACGCCTCCGACACAGGGCGTGGGCGTCTTCCCGGCGCCGTTGTCGACGCAGAAGGCGACGTAGATGCCCTTCTCCGTGTTGTAGCCGGAGCCGGTCACGGTGACCGTCGCGCCCGCCGGGTCGAGCCCCGAGGACTGGGACACGGTGAGTTTCTGCCCCTCGGGTCCGGTCGCCGCACCCCCCGCCGCGACGGCCGTCGAGGCCGCCGGGAGGAGCAGGGCGGACGCCGAGGCGACCGTGAGGAAAACGCCAACTCCGTTACCGCGCAGGCCACTTGCCCATGCCATGGAAGACCCCCACCACACGCAACTAAGGGAAGGCTAACCTAAACTAATCCTCATCTGTGTGCCAGCGAGCGGAAGGGAAACGCCATGCGCGTGACGGGGAGACAGCGGCCGGGAAGAGCACTCGCGGCCCTCGGACTGGCGCTCGCGCTGCTGACCGGAGCCTGCTCGGCCGGCGGTTCCACGACGGCGGGCGCGGACCCGGCGCCCTCGGACGCGAGCGCCCGGGCGGCCGCCGCCCGCAAGCAGCTCGCGACGAACTCCCTGGTCCCGCTCCCCGGCCCGGCCCCCACCCCGGAACTGCCGGTCACCGTCGCCTCCTCCGACGGCCTCGAGGTCACGGTGCAGGACGCCTCGCGCATCCTGCCGCTCAACGGCGGCGTCGCCGAGATCGTGTTCACGCTCGGGCTCGGCGACCACGTCGTCGGCCGGGACATCACCGCCACCTTCGAGGAGGCGAAGAAGCTGCCCCAGGTCACCGAGGCGCACGACGTGAGCGCCGAGAGCGTGCTGTCGCTGCGGCCGACGGTGGTGCTGGCCGACACCGACACCGGGCCCCAGGAGGCGATCGACCAGATCAGGGACGCCGGGATCCCCGTCGTCGTACTCGACCCGGCGACGAAACCGGCCGACGTCACCACCCGCACCACCCGGATCGCCGAGGCCCTCGGCGTGCCGGCCGCCGGAAAGGCGCTCAACCGGCGCATGGCGGGCGAGCTCGCCGACGCCCGCGCCGCCGTCCCCGAGGGCAGCAGGCCCAAGGTCGCGTTCCTGTACATGCGCGGCAGCGCGGCCGTCTATCTGATCGGCGGCAAGGGCTCGGGCGCGGACTCGCTCCTCGACGCGGCGGGCGCGGTGGACGCGGGCACGGCCGCCGGCCTGGACAAGCCGTTCACCCCGATCACCACCGAGGCGCTCGCCCAGGCCCAGCCGGACGTCATCCTGATGATGACCAAGGGTCTGGACTCGGTCGGCGGCCTCGACGGGCTGCTGCAGATCCCGGGCATCGCCCAGACCCCGGCGGGCATGCACCGCAGGGTCGTCGACCTGGAGGACGGCGTGCTGCTGAGCTTCGGCCCGCGCACGCCGCTCGTCATCGACATCCTGGTCGACCGGGTCCACCAGGACTGATGTCCACCAGCACTGATGTCCACCAGGAAGGATCAGAAGGTGTAGGCGTCGACCTCGGCGAGATACCGTGCCCGCCGCTCCTCGTCGTCCTCCAGGAAGGAGGCGGTGAAGGAGTTGCGGGCCAGCTCGCGCAGCCGGTCCTCGGTCAGACCGAGGGTCTGCCGTACGGCGTCGAAGTTGTCGCCCGCGTACCCGCCGAAGTAGGCCGGGTCGTCGGAGTTGACCGTGCACACGAGCCCGGCGTCGAGCATCGCGGGCAGCGGATGGTCGGCGAGGGTGTCGACGGTGCGCAGCCGGACGTTGGACAGCGGGCACAGCGTCAGCGGGATCCGCTCCCGCACCAGCCGCTCCACCAGCGCCGGGTCCTCCATGCAGCGCAGCCCGTGGTCGACGCGCTCGACGCCGAGGACGTCCAGGGCCTCGGTGATGTACTCCGGCGGCCCCTCCTCCCCCGCGTGCGCCACACGCCTGAGGCCCAGCGCGGCGGCGGCCTCGTACACCTCGCGGAACTTCACCGGCGGGTGCCCCACCTCGGCGGAGTCCAGGCCGATGCCGGTGATCCGGTCGAGGTACGGCTTCGCCGCGTCCAGGGTCGCGAGGGCCGACTCGGCGGACTCGTCGCGCAGGAAGCAGAGGATGAGCCGGGTCGAGACGCCGTGGCGCGCCTCACTGCCGCCGAGCGCCCGCCACAGCCCCTCCACCACCGTGCCCATGCCGACGCCCCGGGCGAGGTGGGCCTGCGGGTCGAAGAAGATCTCCGCGTGCCGCACGCCCTGGGCGGCGGCCCGCGCGAGGTAGGCGTCGGCGAGGTCCTCGAAGTCCCGCTCGGTGCGCAGGACCGCCATCAGCTCGTAGTACAGGTTGAGGAAGGACTGCAGATCCTCGAACCGGTAGGCCTCGCGCAGCTCTTCCGTGTCGGCGTACGGCAGCGCGACCCCGTTGCGGGCGGCCAGCTCGAAGGCCAGCTCCGGCTCCAGGGTGCCTTCGATGTGCAGGTGCAGTTCAGCTTTCGGGAGGGGCATCAAAGCATCGTACGGCTGTTTTACCGCCGTTTCGGCAGCGGCACCCTCAGCAGGTCGTGCGCCACGGTCAGCTCGCCCTCGAAGCCCGCCGCCCGCGCCTGCCGCTCGAACTCGTCCGCTTCGGTGTAGCGCTGGCTGAAGTGGGTGAGCACGAGATGCCGTACGCCGGCCTCCCGGGCGACCCGGGCGGCCTGACCAGCGGTCAGATGGCCGTGGTCGACGGCGAGCCGCTCGTCCTCGTCGAGGAAGGTCGACTCGATGACGAGCATGTCGGCGCCCTCCGCGAGCGCGTGGACGCCGTCGCAGAGCCGGGTGTCCATGACGAAGGCGAACCGCTGCCCCCGTCTGATCTCGCTGACGTCGTCGAGCGAGACGCCGTTGACGGAGCCCTCCCGCTGGAGGCGGCCGACGTCCGGGCCCTTGAGGCCGTGTGCGGCGAGCCGGTCGGGGAGCATACGGCGGCCGTCGGGTTCGGTGAGCCGGTAGCCGTAGGACTCGACGGGGTGCGAGAGCTTGCGGGCGTCGAGGGTGTAGGAGGGCCGGGCGTCGAGGACGCCGTCCGCGCTCACCGGTACCTGCGTCAGCGGGACCGACTCGCGGTAGGCGGTGGCGTACCGGAGGCGGTCGAAGAAGCGTTCGCCGGAGAGCGGGTAGTGGACGGTGACCTCGTGCGGGACCTGGTCCAGGTTGATGCGCTGGATGACCCCGGCCAGGCCGAGCGAGTGGTCGCCGTGGAAGTGCGTGACGCAGATCCGGTTGAGGTCGTGGGCGGCGACCCCGGCCCGCAGCATCTGGCGCTGGGTGCCCTCGCCGGGGTCGAACAGGATGCCCTCGCCGTCCCAGCGCAGCAGGTACCCGTTGTGGTTGCGGTGCCGGGTCGGGACCTGGCTGGCGGTGCCGAGGACGACGAGTTCACGTGCGGACATGGCGGACTATCCGGGGGGCCACTGCAGGCCACGGCCGCCGAGGACGTGCGCGTGGGCGTGCCAGACGGTCTGGCCGGCGCCGGTGCCGGTGTTGAAGACGACGCGGTAGCTCTCCAGCTTGTCCTCTTCGGCGACGGCCTTCGCCTCGCGCAGGACGTCCGCGGCGATCGCCGGTTCGGCGGCGGCCAGTTCCGCGGCGTTCCCGTAGTGCACCTTGGGGATCACCAGGACGTGGGTGGGCGCCTGCGGGTTGATGTCCCGGAAGGCGACGGTCGTCTCCGTCTCGCGGACGATCGTCGCCGGGATGTGGCCCTCGGCGATCTTGCAGAACAGGCAGTCGTCCTGCGGTTCCCCTGCCATTTCGGTCCCCTCGGGTTGAGCCGGTGATCGGGTGGCATCGTAGCGTTGTCGGGTGCGGGTGCCTGCGTGGCTGGTCGCGCAGTTCCCCGCGCCCCTTAACTTGGCAGACTTGGCGGAGTTTTGGCCGGACGTTCCTCCAGTGCCTGCAAAGCCAGTCTCATCGCCTCGTCCAACTGGACGTCCCTTCCCGCTGCGTAGTCCTGCGGGGTGCAGATGATTTCCACGTCGGGGTCCACGCCGTGGTTTTCCACCGCCCAGCCGTAGCCCTCCAGCCAGATGGCGTACTTGGGCTGGGTGACGAGGGTGCCGTCCACCAGGTGGTAGCGGCTGTCGATGCCGATCGTGCCGCCCCAGGTGCGGGTGCCGACGACCGGGCCGATACCGAGGGCCTTGATGGCGGCGTTGACGATGTCGCCGTCGGAGCCGGAGAACTCGTTGGCGACGGCGACCACGGGGCCGCGCGGGGCGTCCAGCGGGTAGGAGAACGGGCGGGCGTCGCGCGGGACGTCCCAGCCGACGATCCGGCGGGCGAGCTTCTCCACGACCAGCTGGGAGGTGTGGCCGCCGCGGTTCTCCCGGACGTCCACGACAAGGCCCTCGCGGGCCACCTCGACGCGCAGGTCGCGGTGGATCTGGGCCCAGCCGGGCGCCTGCATGTCGGGGACGTGGAGGTAGCCGAGGCGGCCGCCGGAGACCTCGTGGACGTAGGCCCGGCGGTCGGCGACCCAGGCGTGGTAGCGCAGGGACTCCTCGTCGTCGACGGGCACCACGACCGCGTGGCGGGGCTCGCCCCCGCCTGCGGGTGAGACGGTCAGTTCGACGACCTTGCCCGCCGTGCCGACGAGCAGCGGGGCGGGACCCGTCACCGGGTCCACCGGATGGCCCGCCACGGCGAGGATCGCGTCCCCGGCCCGCACCGCGACCCCGGGTGCGGCGAGCGGGGAGCGGGCGTCGGGGTCGGAGGTCTCCGAGGGCAGCACCCGGTCGATGCGCCAACTGCCGTCGTCGTGGCGGGAGATGTCGGCGCCGAGCAGGCCCTGACGGGCGCCGCGGCCGTAGCCGCCGCGCGGGGAGACATAGGCGTGGGAGGTGCCGAGTTCGCCGTGCACCTCCCAGAGCACGTCGACCAGGTCGTCGTGGGTGGCGACCCGGTCCAGCAGCGGGCGGTAGCGGTCCAGGACGGCGTCCCAGTCCAGCCCGCCCAGATCGGCGAGCCAGAAGTTGTCCCGCATGATGCGGCCGGTCTCGTCGTACATCTGGCGCCACTCGGCGGCCGGGTCGACGGTCTGCCGGATCCGGCCGAGGTCGACGGTGATGTTGGTGTCGCTGTCCTCGTCGCCGGAGGCGCGCCGGTCGCTGGGGACGACCTTGAGCTTGCCGTCGGTGCGCAGCAGCAGCCGTTTGCCGTCGCCGCTGACCTCGAAGCCGTCGGCGTCGGCGGCGAGGTGTTCGATGCGCTGCTGGACGAGGTCGTAGCGCTCGAGCTCGGTGCGCGGGTCGGGGTCGTCCGGGGTGGCCCGGGAGGCGCCGAGGACGCCGCGTACGGGGTGGCGCAGCCACAGGACGCCGTCCTTGGCGGCGGCGAGCCCGGAGTAGCGGCCGGCCTCGACGGGGAACGGCACTATCCGGTCGGCGAGTCCTTCGAGGTCGATACGGGTGGCGGGGGTGCCCTCGCTGTCGGGGGTCTCGTCCTTGTCGGGCGCGTCGAAGGGGCGGCCGTGGCGCTGGGGGCCGAACGGGGAGGGGGTGGTGGCGGCGAGGGTGATCAGGTGGGGGCGGGCGCCGGCCGGGAAGGAGAGGTCGAAGACGTGTTCGTCGTAGACCGGGTCGAAGGCGCGGGTGGAGAGGAACGCGAGGTGCTTGCCGTCGAGGGTGAAGGCGGGCGCGTAGTCGCGGAAGCGCAGCGGGGTGGCCTCGGTGACCGAGAGATCGGTGACGTTGGCGAGCTTGAGCTGGGCGAGCGGGGGCGGGCCGGGGTGCGACCAGGCGAGCCAGGCGGAGTCGGGGGAGAAGACCAGGTCGGAGACTTCTCCGTCGGTGCTGCGGTCGACCTCGCGGACCTCGCCGCTCTCCCGTTCGACGAGGAGGAGGCGGCCGTCGTGGGCGGCGACGGCGGCCCGGCTGCCGTCGGGGGCCATGGCGAGCTCCAGGACCCGGCCGAGGCGTCCGGCGGCGAGCCGGCGCGGGGTGGCGCCGGCGACGGGTCCGGTGGCGGGCGCGAACTCCAGGGCGTCCTCGCCCTCGGCGTCCGTCACCCAGACGACCCACTCCTCTCCCTCCGTGCGGAAGGTGCGCGGCAGCCGCGCCCGCACTCCGGGCCGGGCGGCGAGGGCGCGCGCGGGACCGGAGCGGTGGGTCACCCAGTGGACGGCGCCGCGCACCTCGACGGCGCTGCCGCGCGCGGTGTGGTCCGGTGCGGCGCCGCCGAGCCAGCGGGCGGCGGTGACGGGGTGGGGGCGGCGATCGGTGCGCTGTCCGCCGAGGCGGATGTCGAGGCGGCGGGGCTCGGCCGTGTCCAGGTCGTCGAGCAGCCAGAGCTCGCCCGCCGACATGTACACGATCCGGGTGCCGTCGCCGGTGGCCTGACGGGCGTAGAAGCCTTCGAGGGGGGTGTGGCGGCGCAGGTCGGAGCCGTCGGCGAGGGAGGAGTAGAGCGCGCCGGTGCCCTCGTGGTCGGAGAGGAAGGCGATCCGGTCCCCCGCCCACACCGGGCACTCGAGGTTGCCGTCGAGTTCTTGGTGCAGCCGGACGAACTCCCCGCTGCCGTCCCGGTCGATCCACAGCTTTCCGGCCGTACCGCCCCGGTAGCGCTTCCAGTAGGCGGCCTCGCGGCCCATCGGCGCGGACAGCAGCACGGTGTGCGGGCCGAACGCGACGGCGCCGACCGGGCCGTACGGCAGGGTGGTGGCCGGTCCGCCGTCGACGGGGACGGCGCGGGCCCAGCTGCGGCGCAGGGTGGCCTGGTCGTGGGTGCTGAGGGCGAGGACCCGGCCGTCGGGGGTCCAGCCGCGCACCCGGGTCTGCCAACTCCCCCAGTGGGTCAGGCGGGTGGCCGGTCCGCCCTCGACGGGCGCGATGTGCACCTCGGGGGCGCCGTCGCGGGTGGAGGTCCAGGCGACGGTGGTTCCGTCGGGTGAGATGCGGGGTGCGGAGACGGGTACGTTGTCGGCGCTGACCCGCCAGGCCCGGCCCCCGTCGAGGGGCGCGAGCCACACGTCGTCCTCGGCGGCGAACGCCACCAACTCGCCGTGCGGATGCGGGTGTCGGAAGTATGCGGCAGGCGTCGCGGACTGTGTCACCAGATCACTGTATTCAGGGATGGGACCGCAGGTCAGCGGTTTCGATCACTTCTGTCCGCCCTGGGCGTCGACGGTCCGGGTGACGGTCACGGTGACCGTGACGGTCGGCCGGGCGGAACCGGCGGGTCCGGGAGGCGTGGACGGGGCTTCGACCGGCGAGGGCGTCGCGGTTCCGCAGTCCCCGACGCCGCCGACCCGGAACAGCTCCTTCTCGCCGACGTCCGCGCGCAGATCGCCCCGCACGCACTTCCCGTCGACGGCCCGTACGATCTTGCCGGCGACCGTGATGTCCTTCCCGTCCCCGGTCTCCCCCTGGCAGTCGACGGAGACGAGGGGGTCGTCCCGTTCGGCGGTGCAGGTCAGCCAGCGCACGTCCACGTCGCGCCGCTCGATCTCCGCCGTGGCGGCCTGGTCGGTCGTGTACGCCACGGACATGCCGCTCACCCCGCCGCCCGGCTCGCAGGCCACGGCGCCGCCCACGACGACGGGCACGAACACGAGAAGCCAAATCCGCCTCAATGCCCCCATGGACGGCAGCCTGCCACTCCCGTCCGCGGCGCGGTAGCCCGGATGCGGCCACGGTCTAGCCTGACCCCATGCGCAACCGCCGCCGGCCGAGGAGCCTCGTCGTGGGCGACACGACCACCTATCTGTGGACGGTCCGTCACCGGCACGGAGACGGGGAGCCCTGCCAGGAGGTGCTCACCCTCCGACGGGACGGCGTCCGTACCCGGATCGTCTTCCGTTCAGGTCCCGGCCGGTACGCCGGGGACGGCGCCTACACCCACACGGGCGGTGTGGGCGACCGCCACCACCATCTGAACCTCCATGAACCCGGCGTCGTGCGCGCCCTCGTCGACGAGGCGACCCGACGCGGACTGCTGCCCGGCGCCGGGGAGTTGGACGGCTGGGAGCTGTTCCCGGCAGGGGCCGGAGACTGAGCCGCCCCGGCGTCGGTCAGGACCAGCGGCCGGTGCGGCCGAGGAGGAGGGCCGCGGCGGCGGTGCCCGCGGTGGAGGTGCGCAGGACCGTGGGGCCGAGGACATGGGGGCGGGCGCCCGCCTCCGCGAAGACCGCCAACTCCTCGGGGGAGACGCCTCCCTCGGGGCCGACGACGAGCACGATCTCGCCGTGGGCGGGGAGTTCGACGGTGGCGAGCCGGTCCGCGCCGCTCTCGTGGAGCACGGCCGCGAAATCGGCGCCCGCGAGCAGCGCGGCGACCTCCTTGGTGCTCGCCGCGTCCGCGACCTCGGGGAAGCGCACGCGGCGGGACTGCTTGCCGGCCTCGCGGGCGGTGGCCCGCCACTTGCCGAGCGCCTTCAGGCCCCGCTCGCCGCGCCACTGCGTGATGCAGCGGGCCGCCTGCCAGGGCACGATCGCGTCGACGCCGACCTCGGTCATGGTCTCCACGGAGACCTCGCCGCGGTCCCCCTTGGGGAGGGCCTGGACGACGGTGATACGGGGGGAGGCCTCGGGTTCGTCCCGCACGGCCCCCAGGTCCAGGACCAGCCGGTCCTTGCCCTCGGCCGCCCTGACGACGCCCTCGGCCCAGCGACCGTGCCCGTCGGTGAGGACGACGTCCTCGCCGGGCCGCAGCCGCTTCACGGAGACGGCGTGCCGCCCCTCGGGCCCGTCGAGCACGAACTCCGGCCCCACGGCGTCGAGTCGGTCGACGACGAAGACGGGCGCGGTCATCGCCGGTCGCCCTCGGCCGACACGGCCCGCGCGGTCGCCAGCTCCGCCACCAGGACCTCCACCAGCTCCGCGGCGGGCAGGTCACGGGCCATGCGGTGGCCCTGGCCCGCCCACAGCGCCATGCCCTGGGCGTCGCCCGCCTTGGCGGCGGCCTTGCGCAGCGGGGAGGTGAGGTGGTGGACCTCGGGGTAGGCGGCGGGCGCGTACGGGCCGTGCTCGCGCAGGAAGCGGTTGACCAGGCCGCGGGCCGGGCGGCCGGAGAAGGCGCGGGTCAGCTCGGTGCGCACGAACAGCGGGTCGGTGAGGGCCGCCTTGTGCACGGCCTGCGCCCCGGACTCGGCGGTGGCGAGGAACGCGGTGCCCAGCTGGGCGGCGCTCGCGCCGGCCGCGAGGACGGCGGCGATCTGGCTGCCGCGCATGATGCCGCCGGCGGCGACGATCGGCAGGCGCACGGCCTCGCGGACCTGGGCGAGCAGGGCGAGCAGTCCGAGGGCGGAGCCGTCGTTCTCGGGGATGTCCTTGTGGGTGCCCTGGTGGCCGCCGGCCTCCATGCCCTGCACGATCACCGCGTCCGCCCCGGCCTGCTCGACGGCGACCGCCTCCTCGGCGGAGGTCACGGTGACGAGGGTGAACGTTCCGGCCGCGCGCAGCGACTTCAGCGTGTCGCCGCTCGGGACGCCGAAGTGGAAGGACGCCACCGGTACGGGGTCGTCGAGGAGTACGGCGATCTTGGCGTCGTAGCCGTCGTCGCGCCCGCTGTCGGGGTCGCCGAGCTCGGTCTCGTACCAGGTGACCTCACCGGCGAGCTGCTCGGCGTAGAGCTGGACGGCACCGGTCTCGGCATACTCGGGCTGCGGCATGAAGAGGTTCACGCCGAAGGGGCGGCCGGTCAGTCCCCGGAGCTGTTTGATCTCCTGGTACATGCCGTCGGCCGTCTTGTACCCGCCGGCCAGGAACCCGAGCCCGCCGGCCTCGGACACGGCGGCGGCGAGCTGCGGCACGGAGACACCGCCCGCCATGGGGGCCTGCACGATCGGGTGGGGGAAGAGATCGGTCAGCTCGGAGGACATGACGGCATGGTGTCACGTCCTCCGATCAAGTCCGAAACCGGCCACCGCTCGGCATAGGCCAACGGCATCGCCCGGGCTCAGCGCCCGCTCACCGCCCGTTGAACGCGTCCTTCAACCGCGAGAACAGCCCCTGCTGGCCCGGCTGGAACTGGCCCTGGGGCCGTTCCTCGCCGCGCAGCTTGGCCAGCTCGCGCAGCAGGCGCTCCTGCTCGGGGTCGAGCTTGGTCGGGGTCATGACCTCGACATGGACGATGAGGTCGCCCCGGCCGCCGCCGCGCAGATGCGTGATGCCCCGGCCGTGCAGCGGGATCGACTGGCCGGACTGGGTGCCGGGCCGGATGTCGACCTCCTCCAGGCCGTCCAGCGTCTCCAGCGGCACCTTGGTGCCGAGGGACGCCGCGGTCATCGGGATGGTGACCGTGCAGTGCAGATCGTCGCCGCGCCGCTGGAAGGTGGAGTGCGGCAGCTCGTGGATCTCGACGTACAGGTCGCCGGCGGGGCCGCCGCCGGGGCCGACCTCGCCCTCGCCCGCGAGCTGGATGCGGGTGCCGTTGTCGACGCCGGCCGGGATCTTGACGGTGAGCGTGCGCCGGGAGCGCACCCGGCCGTCGCCCGCGCACTCCGGGCAGGGGTTCGGGACGATGGTGCCGAAGCCCTGGCACTGGGGGCAGGGGCGGGAGGTCATGACCTGGCCGAGGAAGGACCGGGTCACCTGGGAGACCTCGCCGCGGCCGCGGCACATGTCACACGTCTGGGCGGTGGTGCCGGGGGCGGCGCCCTCACCGCTGCAGGTGGAGCAGACGATCGCGGTGTCGACCTGGATGTCCTTGGTGGTGCCGAAGGCGGCCTCCTCGAGGTCCACCTCCAGCCGGATCATCGCGTCCTGGCCGCGCCGGGTCCTGGACCTCGGCCCCCGCTGGGACGCCGTACCGAAGAACGCGTCCATGATGTCGGAGAAGTTGCCGAAGCCACCGGCCCCGAAGCCGCCCGCGCCACCGCCGCCGGCCTGGGAGAGGGGATCGCCGCCGAGGTCGTAGACCTGCTTCTTCTGCGGGTCCGACAACACCTCGTAGGCGGCGTTGATCTCCTTGAACCGCTCCTGGGTCTTCGGATCCGGGTTGACGTCCGGGTGCAGCTCGCGGGCGAGCCGGCGGAAGGCCTTCTTGATCTCATCCTGCGACGCGTCGCGGCGCACGCCGAGAACGGCGTAGTAGTCCGTGGCCACTTACGACTCCGCCAGGATCTGTCCGACGTACCGTGCCACCGCTCGTACCGCTCCCATCGTTCCCGGGTAATCCATGCGGGTCGGTCCGACCACGCCGAGTTTGGCGACTGCCTCGCCGCCCGAACCGTAGCCGACCGAGACCACGGAAGTGGAGTTGAGTCCCTCGTAGGCGTTCTCATGACCGATGCGTACGGTCATGCCCGAATCCCCCGCCTCGCCCAGGAGTTTGAGAAGAACGACGTGTTCCTCCAGGGCCTCCAGGACGGGCCGGATGGTGAGAGGGAAGTCATGTCCGAAACGGGTGAGATTGGCGGTGCCGCCGATCATCAGCCGTTCCTCGTTCTCCTCGACGAGCGTCTCCAGCAGGGTGGAGAGCACCGTCGAGACCGTGCCGCGGTCGTCCGCCTCGAAGGCGTCCGGCAGGTCCTCGACCAGTCGCGGCACGTCGCTGAACCTGCGGCCCGCGACCCGGCTGTTGAGCCGCGCGCGTAGATCCGCCAGAGAGGCCTCCCCGAAGGGCGCCGGGCAGTCCACCAGGCGCTGCTCGACCCGTCCGGTGTCGGTGATCAGCACGAGCATCAGCCGGGCCGGCGCGAGCGACAGCAACTCCACGTGCCGCACGGTGGACCGGGTCAGCGAGGGGTACTGCACGACGGCGACCTGCCGGGTGAGCTGCGCGAGCAGCCGTACGGTCCGCGCCACGACGTCGTCGAG
The DNA here is from genome assembly GCF_040630255.1 of Streptomyces sp. NPDC005820. Classification (NCBI taxonomy): domain Bacteria; kingdom Bacillati; phylum Actinomycetota; class Actinomycetes; order Kitasatosporales; family Streptomycetaceae; genus Streptomyces; species Streptomyces sp. NPDC005820. The sequence continues at coordinate 148,313 of NZ_JBEXXE010000018.1, read as the reverse complement.
GTCGACGGCGCCGTCGAGGAAGTTCTGGATGGCGCGCCGCTCGGGCGCGGTCATCGGCTTGACGCCGGCCAGCTTGTCGACGAACAGCCGGTAGCCCTTGTCGGTGGGGATCCGCCCGGCGCTGGTGTGCGGCTGGGCGATGTATCCCTCGTCCTCCAGGGCGGCCATGTCGTTGCGCACGGTGGCCGGGGAGACGCCGAGGTTGTGCCGCTCGGTGAGGGCCTTCGACCCCACCGGCTCCTCGGTTCCGACGTAGTCCTGGACGATGGCGCGCAGCACCTGCAGCCTGCGTTCACTCAGCACCCGCGCACACCTCCCGTGGTCGTCCCCCAGTCCCCTGGGCGTCTGCCCTGGCACTCTTCGCTTCCGAGTGCCAGACGTTCCCCGGCCAGTGTACGGCTGCGGGGTACACCGGGGGCAAGGTCGGCCGACGCCCGGACGACTTACCGTTAGCGTCCCGGTATGACGGTGACTTGGGAAGAGCTGGGGTGGGAGCCGGTCGCGGCCGGGGTCGGGCGGGTGCGGCTGCCGGGCTGGGACTGCACGGCCGGGCTGGTCGTGGGGGCGGGCGCGGTGCTGATGGTGGACGCCGGGTCGGGTCTTGCGGAGGGGGTGCGGCTGCGGACTCAGGCCGAGGAGCTGACCGGCGCGCGTGTGACCCATCTCGCGCTCACCCATCCGCACTTCGACCATGTGTTCGGCGCGGCGGCGTTCGCGGGCGCGGAGGTGTACGGCGCGGTGGGCATGGACACGGTCCCGGCGGAGGAGCTGCGGGCGGACGCGGTGCGCAACGGTATGGACGAGGCGTCGGCGACCGATGCCGCGGACGCCCTGGTCCGGCCCCGCCATCCGGTCTCCGGGGAGCGGACCCTCGAGCTGGGGGCCGGCCGCCAGGTCCTGCTGGCGAACGTGGGCCCGGCGCACACCGCGCACGATCTCGTGGTCCTGGTCCCCGGCTCCCCGGAGGTCGTGTTCTGCGGCGACCTGGTGGAGGAGTCCGGCGAGCCCCAGGCCGGCCCCGACGCCGTCCCCTCGCAGTGGCCCGCCGCCCTGGACCGTCTCCTCGCCCTCGGCGGCGAGGACGCGCTGTACGTGCCGGGTCACGGGGCGGTGGTGGACGCGGCGTTCGTACGGCGGCAGCGGGACGAGCTGGCGGCCCGCTACGGCGTGTCGCGCTGATCGTGGGCCCCCCGGGCCGGTGCTTCTCCTATCGTCATCCGAATGCGCCAGTACTCGCCGGATCTGACCCCTCCCTGGAAGAAGCCGAAGCCCGTCCCCGAGGTCCCGGCGGAGCCCGGCCTGGTGGTGGAGGAGCCCGGCACCGGCTTCTGCGGCGCGGTGATCCGCTGCGAGGCGGGCACGGTGACCCTGGAGGACCGCTTCGGCAAGCACCGGGTGTTCCCGCTGGAGCCCCGGGGCTTCCTGCTGGAGGGCCGGGTCGTGACCCTCGTACGGCCTTCTTCCGGACCCGTACGTCCCACCCGCACCGCCTCCGGTTCGGTCGCCGTCCCCGGCGCCCGCGCCCGTGTGGCCCGCGCCGGCCGCATCTACGTGGAGGGCCGGCACGACGCCGAACTGGTCGAGAAGGTGTGGGGCGACGACCTGCGCGTCGAGGGCGTGGTGGTGGAGTACCTGGAGGGCGTGGACGACCTCCCGTCGATCGTGGCCGACTTCGCCCCCGGGCCGGACGCGCGGCTGGGGGTGCTCGTCGACCATCTGGTGCCCGGCACGAAGGAGTACCGCATCGCGCAGTCGGTGACGAGCGAGCACGCGCTGGTCGTGGGCCACCCGTACATCGACATCTGGGAGGCGGTGAAGCCGTCGTCCCTGGGGATCGCGGGGTGGCCGCGCGTGCCTCACGGCCAGGACTGGAAGACGGGAGTGTGCCGCGCGCTGGGCTGGCCGTCCGACAACACCGGGGCGGTGTGGCAGGCGATCCTGGCGCGGGTCGACTCCTACAAGGACCTGGAGTCGGCCCTGCTGGGCAGGGTGGAGGAACTGATCGACTTCGTCACGGGTAGCGGTGGGGCCTGACGTTGGGGAACGTTCCGAACTCGGTGGTGTCGAGTTCGAGTTCCAGAGCCCCCAACAGGACCGGATTGCCGAACTTGATGATCTCCTGGCTGAGGTAGTCGGCATCCTCACCCTGGCCTGTGGGCCTCGTCAGCAGGACACACTGCGCCATGATCGGGTCGACGAGGAGGTAGGCAGGGATCTTTCCCGCCGCGTAGATCGACCGCTTGACCACATAGTCCTGGTGGACGCTGGACTTCGACACGACCTCGACCACCAAGGTGATCAACTGGGACGGCACCAGATTGCCTGAGGCCGGGACCACCCCGCGCTCCAGCACCATGAGGTCCGGAATGGGCTCGCTGGCCTCACCGAGGATGTCCACATCCTGGGTCTGGAGGCGATCCCAGCGCTGCCGGGGGATCTGGTCCTGCACATCGGCAACGATCATGTTGTGCACGATGTCAGGGCTGGCCATCATCACGACTACCCCCCGAAGAAGCTCGACCTTCAGTCCCTCGGGCGGCTCGAACCCCTCGAAGAACCTGGTCACCCCACGCTCGTCCACAGCGGTCATCTCCATGGCCTCCACATCCGCCGCGTGCTGTCAGCGGCAGCCTACGAACCAGGTTAGGGAACGAACCCGCGTTCCACAGGGATTCACTCGCCGGGGTGATCAGTCCACCAGGTCCCTGACCACGGCGTCCGCCAGCAGCCGCCCTCGCAGGGTGAGCACCGCCCGGCCGCTGTCGTACGGCCCCTGCGCCAGCAGCCCGTCCCCCAGGGCCCGGCGGGAAGCCCTGAGACCCTCCTTCCGGAGCAGGTCCAGCGGTACGCCCTCCCGCAGCCGCAGCTCCAGCAGGATGCGTTCGACGCGGCGGTCCTCCTCCGAGAGGAGTTCGCGGCCGGCGCCCGGGGAGCGGCCGGCGGCGAGGGCCGTCGCGTAGGCGCCCGGATGCTTCACGTTCCACCAGCGCACGCCCCCCACATGGGAGTGCGCCCCGGGGCCCGCGCCCCACCAGTCGGCGCCGCGCCAGTACAGCTCGTTGTGGAGGCAGCGGGCCGACGGCGAGGTGGCCCAGTTGGAGACCTCGTACCAGTCGTAGCCCGCGGCCGACATCACCTCGTCCGCGATCAGATAGCGGTCCGCGTGGACGTCGTCGTCGGTCATCGGGATCTCCCCGCGCCGGATGCGCCGGGCCAGCTGGGTGCCCTCCTCGACGATCAGGGCGTACGCCGAGACATGGTCGGGCCCGGCGCCGAGCGCGGCCTTCAGGGACGCCCGCCAGTCGTCGTCCGACTCGCCGGGGGTGCCGTAGATCAGGTCGAGGTTGACGTGCTCGAAGCCCGCCGCCCGGGCCTCCGCGACGCATGCCTCGGGCCGTCCGGGGGTGTGGGTGCGGTCGAGGATCTTCAGGACGTGCTGCCGGGCGCTCTGCATGCCGAAGGAGATCCGGTTGAAGCCGCCCGCGCGGAGGGTGGCGAGATAGGACGGGTCCACGGACTCGGGGTTCGCCTCCGTCGTCACCTCCGCGTCCGCCGCCAGCCCGAACTCGTCACGGATCGCGCCCAGCATCCGTACGAGGTCGTCGGCGGCCAGCAGCGTGGGCGTACCGCCGCCGACGAAGACCGTGCGGACCTCGCGCGGGTCGTCGCCGAGGACCTTGCGGGCCAGCCGGATCTCGTCGGTCAGGGTGTCGGCGTAGTTGTCGCGGGAGGCGAGGACGCCGCCGGTGCCGCGCAGCTCGGTGGCGGTGTAGGTGTTGAAGTCGCAGTACCCGCAGCGGGTCGCGCAGTAGGGGACATGCAGATAGAACCCGAGGGGGCGGTCGGCGGCGCCGGTGAGCGCGTGCGCCGGGAGGGCGCCGTCGTCGGGGACGGGCTCACCGTCGGGGAGTGCGGAAGGCATGCCCTCCATTGTCCCGTACGACGGTCCCGTACGACGACGGTCACTCCGCCTGCAGCACCAGCAGCGCCAGATCGTCCTCCGGGGGCCGCTCGCCGAACTCGTGGACGAGCCGGCGGATGCGCTCGGCGATCAGCTCGGCGTCCAGGCCCACGCATCCGGCGAGCGCGACGGCCAGCCCGTCGCCGTCGTCGAACTGGCGGACGCCCGAGCGTCGCTCGGTCACCCCGTCGGTGACGCACAGCAGGCTGTCGCCGTGCCGCAGCTCCAGCACGTCACTGGTGTACGTCACGTCCTCGATGACCCCGAGGAGCGTCTGCGGGCGCGCGGCGGTGGCGACGGAGCCGTCCGGGCCGAGGAGCAGCGGCAGCGGGTGCCCGGCGGAGGCGAGGGTGCAGCGGACGCCGCCCTCGAAGGGGGCGAGCTCGCCGTAGAGGAGGGACAGGAAGCGGGTCTGCGGGCCGTCGCCGGGGTCGGTGGGGCCGACGAAGGCGCGGGCCGCGGCGTCGGCGGCCTCGGTGGCGTCGTCGAGGAGAAGGTGGTTGAGGCGGTCCAGGACGTCGGCGACGCCGTAACCCTCGCGGGCCAGCAGCCGCAGCCACGGGCGGGCCAGGCCGATGACGACGGCCGCCTCCGGGCCCTTGCCCTGGACGTCGCCGATGGCGAAGCACCAGCGGCCGTCCCCCGCCGGGAACAGGTCGTAGAAATCGCCGCTCGGGCCGCCCTGCTCGCGCGGCTCGTGGACGAGGGCGCTGCGCACCCCGGGGATCTCGGCGACGGCGCCGGGCAGCAGACCGCGCTGGAGGACGGCGCTGATGGTGGCCTGGCGGGCGTACTGGCGGGCCGCGCCGATCGCCAGCGCCACCCGGCGGCCGAGGTCCTCGACGAGCCCGGTGACCTCGTCGGGGAAGGCGCCGGGTCCGGCCCGTCCGATGACCAGGGTGCCGAGCGGACGCCCGCCGGCGATCAGCCGGTAGGCGAGGGCGGCACCGCGCGGGCCGAGTGCGGCGCCGGGCCACGTGAAGGGCTCGGGCCCCGAGCGGGGCGGTTCCGCGGGGCGTGGCGGTTCCTTCTCCAGGGCCCGGCGCAGCTCCTCGATACGGCCCTCGTCGCCGTGCCAGACGCGGGCCAGCCGCGGCCCGGGGCCTCCGGCCCACTCGCCCCAGCCGCCGCCGTGTCCGCTGACCTCGTCCTCCAGCCAGACGCCGCACCACTCGGCGAGCCGGGGCACGAGCAGCTGGCTGGTGAGCGCGGCGACGAGGTCCTCGTCGAGCTGTCCGGCGAGCAGGTCGGAGGCCTCGGCGAGGAACGACAGGGCGCCCCGGTTCAGCCAGTCCCCGTCCCGGCAGGAGGGCCGGGGTTCGGGGGCGAGGGCTTCGAGGAGGGGGTCGAGGGGTGCGACGGGCGAGGCGCCGTGCGTCCCGTCGGTCTCGTACGGCTCGGGGGCCAGGGGCAGCAGCCGCGCCCACACCGTCTTCGCGCCCCTGCGGTACGTCACTCCCCACGCGTCGGCGAGCGCGGCGACCAGACGCAGACCGCGGCCGTACTCCGGGGTCTCGTACGGCGTCTCGGGCGGGTTGTCGCGCGGGGCGCGGGAGGGGTGGTGGTCGCAGACCTCGACGACGACCGCGTGTCCCTGCTCCGGGTCGTCCTCCAGTCGGCAGAGCAGTTCCACATCGGTGCCGGCGTGCACGACGGCGTTGGTGACGAGCTCGCTGACGACGAGCATGACGTCCTCGGCGAGGCGCTCGGGAAGGTGCTCGGGAACGTGCTCGGGAACGTGCTCGGGAAGGTGTTGGGGCGAGTGTTCGGGAAGGTGTTCGGGAAGGTGTTCGGGAAGGTCCCTCCACTCCGAGAAGGCGGCCCGCACCAGATCCCGGGCGGCGCCCGGGGCGTGCGCGCTGCCGGCCAGGGTGGCGCGGGCGGCCGGGGGCGCGTGCGGGGTCGTGGGCGACGGCGCACCGGCGCCGAGGGAGACGGTCTCCCGCTGGGTCGGAATGGCCCCCATGCGCAGCTCCCGGGCAGTTCGGATGCCCTCAGAGTGACAGACGGATCCCGGCCATATGCGGTGAGTGATCGAAGGGGATCATGTCGGACGGGAAAGGTGCTGCGCGTGTGTACGGATGTGCTCGATGAAGGACGAAAGAAGGCCGACTTTCGAGCACGGGGACTGCAGTTGGCCTAAAAGGGGCGCGGGGCTAGTGCCGATATGCGGCTCCGCCGCGTGGGCGCGGGTGACCACAACGCACCCGCAGCCTCCCACGCGCCCCCAACCGCCCCTACGCCTCCCGCGTCCCCGCGTACATCTCCTCGATGAGGTGCTGGTACTCCCGCTCCACCACCGGCCGCTTCAGCTTCAGACTCGGCGTGATCTCCCCGTGCTCCACATCGAGATCCCGCGGCAGCAGCCGGAACTTCTTGATGGTCTGCCACTTCTGCAGCCCACCGTTGACCTCCTTGACGTATCCCTCGACGAGCGCGACCGTCTCGGGCGCGGCGACGACCTCGGCGTACGACTTGCCCCCCAGCCCGTTCTCCTTGGCCCAGTCCAGGATCGACACCTCGTCCAGCGCGATCAGCGCCGTGCAGAAGTTCCGGTCGGCGCCGTGCACGAGGATGTTGGAGACGTACGGGCACACTGACTTGAACTGGCCCTCGACCTCGGTGGGCGCGATGTACTTGCCGCCGGAGGTCTTGAACAGGTCCTTCTTGCGATCGGTGATCCGGAGGTAGCCGTCGGGCGACAGCTCGCCGATGTCGCCGGTGTGGAACCAGCCGTCGGCCTCCAGCACCTCGGCGGTCTTCTCGGGCAGCCCGTGGTAGCCCTCCATGATGCCGGGGCCGCGCAGCAGGATCTCGCCGTCCTCGGCGATCCGCACCTCCGTGCCGGGCAGCGGCTTGCCGACCGTGCCGGTGCGGTAGGCCTCGCCGGGGTTGACGAAGGAGGCCGCGGAGGACTCGGTGAGGCCGTAGCCCTCCAGGATGTGGATGCCGGCGCCGGAGAAGAAGAAGCCGATCTCCGGGGCCAGCGCGACCGAGCCCGAGACGCAGGCGCGCAGCCGGCCGCCGAACGCCTCGCGGATCTTGGCGTACACCAGCGCGTCGGCGGCCTTGTGCTTGGCGGCGAGGCCGAAGGGGGCGCTCGCGGTGCCGGTGCGGCGGAAGTTGTCCTGGGTGACCTTGGCGTACTCGCGGGCGACCTCGGACGCCCAGCGGAAGATCTTGTACTTGGCGGGGCCGCCCGCGCGGGCCTTGTTGGCGATGCCGTTGTAGACCTTCTCGAAGATCCGCGGCACGGCCGCCATGTAGGTCGGCCGGACCACCGGAAGGTTCTCGATGATCTTGTCGACGCGGCCGTCGACGGCGGTGACGTGCCCGACCTCGATCTGGCCGGAGGTGAGCACCTTGCCGAAGACGTGCGCGAGCGGCAGCCAGAGGTACTGCACGTCCTCGGCGCTGATCAGCCCGGTAGCGGCGATCGCCTTGGCCATGTACGACCAGTTGTCGTGCGGCAGGCGCACGCCCTTGGGGCGGCCGGTGGTGCCGGAGGTGTAGATGAGGGTGGCGAGCTGGTCCTTGGTGATCGCGGCGACCCGCTCCTTGATCAGCCCGGGCTCCTTCTCCAGCCGGGCCGCGCCGCGCTTCTCCAGCTCGTCGAGGGTGAGGATCCAGTCCTCCCCGGTGTCGACGCCGGCCGGGTCGAGGACCACCACATGGGTGAGGGCGGGCAGCTCGGCGCGCTTCTCGACGGCCTTGGCGACCTGCGCCGCGTCCTCGGCGATCAGCACCCGGCTCTCGGAGTCGGAGAGGATGTACGCCGATTCGTCGGCGTTGGTCTGCGGGTAGACGGTGGTCGTCGCGGCGCCGGCGCACATGATGCCGAGGTCGGCGAGGATCCACTCGATCCGGGTGGCGGAGGCGAGCGCGACGCGCTGTTCGGGCTGTACCCCCAGCCCGATGAGCCCGGCCGCGATCGCGTACACCCGCTCGGCGGCCTGCGCCCAGCTCAGCGACTTCCAGTCGTCGGGCCCCTCACCGGACGCGGCGGGCACCGGGTGACGGTACGCCTCGGCGTCGGGCGTGGCGGCCACGCGCTCCAGGAAGAGGCCCGCGACGGACGGCGGACGGTTCTCGGTCAGGGTCTGTGTGTCGCTCACGACATCCTCCGGGGCCCGCGACGGCGCGGCTGGCTCTTGCGGCTGTTGTTTAACTCGCGAGTAACTATCGAGCAGGGGATCAGGTTAAAGGGCGACCGCCCGGCACGTAAGGGGCTACGTACTGTCACTTTCTCCAGACAACACACACCGGGCCCGCCGCGCGACAGCACGGCGGGCCCGGTGTTCAGGCGTCGGAGGAGCTACTTCTTGCCCTTGCCGGAGCCCGCGGCGTCGTCGCTGCTCAGCACGGCGATGAAGGCTTCCTGCGGAACCTCCACGGAACCCACCATCTTCATCCGCTTCTTGCCTTCCTTCTGCTTCTCCAGCAGCTTCCGCTTACGGGAGATGTCACCGCCGTAGCACTTGGCGAGGACGTCCTTGCGGATGGCGCGGATGGTCTCGCGGGCGATGACCCGGGAGCCGATGGCGGCCTGGATCGGCACCTCGAAGGCCTGCCGCGGGATCAGCTCGCGCAGCTTGGCGACGAGCCGCACCCCGTACGCGTACGCGGCGTCCTTGTGGGTGATCGCCGAGAAGGCGTCCACCTTGTCGCCGTGCAGCAGGATGTCGACCTTGACCAGGCTGGAGGTCTGCTCGCCGGTGGGCTCGTAGTCCAGCGAGGCGTAGCCGCGCGTCTTGGACTTGAGCTGGTCGAAGAAGTCGAAGACGATCTCCGCGAGCGGCAGGGTGTAGCGGATCTCGACCCGGTCCTCGGAGAGGTAGTCCATGCCGAGCAGGGTGCCGCGCCGGGTCTGGCACAGCTCCATGATCGAGCCGATGAACTCGGTCGGCGCCAGGACGGTGGCGCGCACGACCGGCTCGTACACCTCGCTGATCTTCCCCTCGGGGAACTCGCTCGGGTTGGTGACGACGACCTCGCTGCGGTCCTCCATGACCACGCGGTAGACCACGTTCGGCGCGGTGGCGATGAGATCGAGGCCGAACTCGCGTTCGAGGCGCTCACGGACCACGTCGAGGTGCAGCAGCCCGAGGAAGCCGACGCGGAAGCCGAAGCCGAGCGCGGCGGAGGTCTCCGGCTCGTAGACCAGGGCGGCGTCGTTGAGCTGGAGCTTGTCCAGAGCCTCGCGCAGCTCCGGGTAGTCGGAGCCGTCCAGCGGATACAGACCCGAGAAGACCATCGGCTTCGGGTCCTTGTACCCGCCGAGGGCCTCCGTCGCGCCCTTGACCTGGCTGGTGACGGTGTCACCGACCTTGGACTGACGGACGTCCTTCACACCGGTGATCAGATAGCCCACCTCGCCGACACCGAGGCCGTCGGCCGACAGCATCTCGGGCGAGTTGGTGCCGATCTCCAGCAGCTCGTGGGTCGCGCCGGTGGACATCATCCGGATCCGCTCGCGCTTGTTGAGCTGACCGTCGATGACACGGACGTACGTGACCACGCCCCGGTAGGAGTCGTAGACCGAGTCGAAGATCATCGCGCGGGCGGGGGCGTCCTTGACGCCGACCGGTGCCGGGATGTCCCGTACGGCCCGGTCGAGCAGGGCGTCGACGCCGACACCGGTCTTCGCGGAGACCCTGAGCACGTCGTCGGGGTCGCAGCCGACCAGGTTGGCGAGCTCCTCCGCGAACTTCTCCGGCTGGGCGGCCGGCAGGTCGATCTTGTTGAGCACCGGGATGATCGTGAGGTCGTTCTCCATCGCCAGGTAGAGGTTGGCGAGGGTCTGGGCCTCGATGCCCTGGGCGGCGTCGACGAGGAGGACGGTCCCCTCACAGGCCGCGAGCGACCGCGAGACCTCGTAGGTGAAGTCGACGTGCCCGGGGGTGTCGATCATGTTGAGGATGTGCGTGTTGTTCTTGTCGTGGGTGGGAGCCCACGGCAGCCGCACCGCCTGGGACTTGATCGTGATGCCGCGCTCGCGCTCGATGTCCATCCGGTCGAGGTACTGAGCACGCATCTGCCGCTGCTCGACCACACCGGTCAGCTGGAGCATCCGGTCGGCGAGCGTGGACTTGCCGTGGTCGATGTGCGCGATGATGCAGAAATTGCGGATCAGAGCCGGGTCGGTACGGCTCGGCTCGGGCACATTGTTAGGGGTCGCGGGCACGCAGGGTCCTGTCTCTTGAGGCGCCTTGTGCCTCGGGTCGGATCGATACGTAGGCTCCATGGTCCCACGGGCGGGGACCAGGAGCCGGTTTGGGCCATTCTCGGGCCCGCTGGTAGTGTGGGCAGCTGTGTCTCATGCCCTCTCAGCGCGAGGCACCAAGGAATCCAGGAATTAGAAGAGGCTTATTTCGTGGCGAACATCAAGTCCCAGATCAAGCGGATCAAGACCAACGAGAAGGCTCGGCTGCGCAACAAGGCCGTCAAGTCCTCCCTGAAGACCGCGATCCGCAAGGCCCGTGAGGCCGCTGCCGCGGGTGACCTCGAGAAGGCCACCGAGCTCCAGCGCGCTGCCGCGCGTCAGCTCGACAAGGCCGTCTCGAAGGGCGTCATCCACAAGAACCAGGCCGCCAACAAGAAGTCGGCGCTGGCTTCCAAGGTCACGACCCTCAAGGGCTGACCTTTCTGGTCCGACCGGATCCCCCGGGATCCGAGCCGCCGGAAGGACCCAGGGCGGGCCCTCTCTCATCCGCCCCCGACCGGCACCCGAGCCCGTACGCGGCCTGCGTTCGCCACGCGGGTATGGGCTCACCGGCTTCAACCGAAGGCCCCGGCTTCCCACCCTTCCCCAGGATGGACAGCCGGGGCCTTCGGCGTGCCGGATCTTCGGCGTGCCCGGTCACATCCAGAACTGGTTCGACTTCTCCATGTCCGCGACACACTCGTCGAGGTCGCTGATCTTGTCTCCTACGATCCGGAAGACGATCCCGCCCATCTCGTCGATGTGCTTGCCGCCCCGGTCGGCGGTGAAGTGGTGCACGGACATGACATGCCCGCGGCCGTCCACGAACAGGTTGCGCAACTCGACGCGGAACGATCCGCCCGTCTCCGAGTAGAGCCGGCCGTAGTAGTCGTCGAGGACCGAGTCGATCCCCTTGTAGTCCCCGGAGAGCAGGTGGGAGCCGGGGACATGGTGGGTACAGTCCCCGGTCATCATGGCGCGCAGGGTGTCCATGTCCCCGCGCTGGAAGGCCTCGTAGCCCTCGCGGACTATTTTCGCGTGCGGATGTTCAGCCACGGCGATCGCCACCTCTCGTTGTCAGGCGATATGGGGCTGATACGCACGATTCTCCCCTGGGGAGCCCCTACCGTCCTCTGGAGCGGGCGGCCCGCGCGATCACCACGACCGCCTTCTCCAGCGCGTACTCCGGGTCGTCCCCGCCGCCCTTCACCCCCGCGTCCGCCTCGGCCACCGCCCGCAGCGCCACGGCCACCCCGTCCGGTGTCCAGCCCCGCATCTGCTGGCGCACCCGGTCGATCTTCCACGGGGGCATGCCCAGCTCCCGCGCGAGATCGGCCGGCCGGCCGCCGCGCGCGGAGGACAGCTTGCCGATGGCCCGGACGCCCTGCGCGAGCGCGCTGGTGATCATCACGGGCGCGACGCCGGTGGCCAGCGACCACCGCAACGCCTCCAGGGCCTCCGCGGCCCGCCCCTCCACCGCCCGGTCCGCGACGGTGAAGCTCGACGCCTCGGCCCGCCCGGTGTAGTACCGCCCCACGACGGCCTCGTCGATCGTCCCCTCGACGTCGGCGACCAACTGCGTCACCGCCGAGGCCAGCTCCCGCAGATCGCTGCCGATGGCATCGACCAGCGCCTGGCACGCCTCGGGCGTCGCGGACCGCCCGGTGGCCCGGAACTCCTGCCGTACGAACGCCAGCCGGTCGGCCGGCTTGGTCATCTTCGGACAGGCGATCTCCCGCGCCCCCGCCTTGCGGGCGGCGTCCAGCAGCGCCTTGCCCTTGACCCCGCCGGCGTGCAGCAGCACCAGCGTGATCTCCTCGGCGGGCGCCGACAGGTAGGCCTTCACGTCCTTGACGGTGTCGGCGGACAGATCCTGCGCATTGCGTACGACGACGACCTTGCGCTCCGAGAAGAGGGAGGGGCTGGTCAGCTCGGCGAGGGTGCCGGGCTGCAGCTGGTCGGGGGTCAGGTCCCGGACGTCCGTGTCGGCGTCCGCGGCCCTGGCGGCGGCCACCACCTCCTGCACCGCCCGGTCGAGCAGCAACTCCTCCTGCCCCACGGCGAGCGTCACCGCGGCGAGGACATCGTCATTCGCAGTCTTCCTGGCCATCGGGACAAGGATGGCACGGGGGACTGACAGTCGCGTCACGCGACTGCGGGTGCGTGGGGGCCGCTCGCGCAGTTCCCCGCGCCCCTTGGGTCGGCACACTCAGCTTCGGACCCCCAGCCCCCCGCCTACGGCTCCTCCCGCCACCCCTCCCACTCCCCCGCGAACTCGTCCAGGGCCCCCGCGTCCAACACCCCGCCCTCGTCCCGCAGGACCACCAGCCACTGCGCGTCCTCCGCGTCGTCCTCCCCCGCCAACGCGTCCCGGACGAGCAACGGCTCCTCGCGTACCCCGAACCGCTCCACGAGGGCCTCCGCCACCTCCTCCGCCGCATCACGGTCGGGCAGCACCAGCACATGTCTCACATCACTCACGGAGCCATTCTCCGGTACCGCGTCTCAGCCCTTCGGCACGATCTGCACATCCAGATCGACCCGGATGCTCGGCCCGACCACCGCGATCCCCCGCGCCAGCATCGTCTGCCAGCTGACGGTGAAGTCGTCCCGGTGCAGTTCGGTCCGCGCCCGGCAGGCCGCCCGCCTCTCGCCGCCCATGCCGTTGCCGAGCCCGAGGTACTCCGCGTCCAGGGTCACCGTCCGCGTCACGCCGTGCAGCGACAGCGCGCCCGTCACGGCCCACCGGCTCCCGCCCTTGTGGGTGAACCGCTCGCTGTAGAACTCCAGCGTCGGATACCGCTCGACGTCCAGGAAGTCCGCCGACCGCAGGTGCTGGTCCCGCATCCCGACGTTGGTGTCGATGGAGGCCGCGTCGATCACCACGTGCATCGCCGACTGCTCCATCCGCTCCGCGATCCGCACGGCCCCCGCGAAGGAGTTGAACCGCCCGTGGATCCGGGCGAGCCCGATGTGCCGCGCGGTGAACCCGATCGAGGAATGCGTCGGCTCGACCTCCCAGTCCCCCGGCGCCGGCAGCTCCGGCGGCGACGCCAGCTGGAGGGTCACGTCACCGAGCGAGGCCAGCGCGTTCTCCCCGACCGTCGCGGTCGCCCGGTACGGGGTGAACCCCTCGGCGGACACCGCCAGCCGGTACTCACCGGCCGGCACCGTCGTCAGGAACGCCCCGAACGGATCCGTCCCGCCGCTGACGACCTTGCGCCCCATCGCGTCGCTCACCGCGAACTCCGCGTTGCGCACGGGCTCGTTGACCGGATCCAGCACCCGGCAGCTCAGTACCCCGGCGTTCTCCGGGGTCTGGACCGCCGCGAGGGGACTCGTCCGTTGCACCCGGTTCGTACGGTTTCCCATCCAGCGGCCGAACATCAACGCCACCCCTGCGCGACTTGACTCCACCTGTTACCGAAGACCCATTCGATCACCGATGCGGCATTCGAGGCAACACGATCCCAATTACCCCTGCGGGCCCGCCCCTCCCGCGCTCACCTCCGGCACCTGCTCCAGCACGATCCCGAACCGCTCCCGATACACCCCGAGCACCTCCTCGTCCGTCACCAACTCCCTTTCCGTGCTGCCTCCTTCGGGTGCCGTCACCTTCAACCGCCGCCCGCTGAGCGTGATCCGCCCCCCGTCCTCGGTCACCCGCGAGCAGACCAGCGACCGCGTGAAGTGCGACTCCGGCGAGGTGCTGTGCCACCAGGCCCCGGCCACGAAGTCCCCGAGCACCCTCGGCCTGACCTCCAGCCGGTACTGCGGAGAGCCGTCCCGTACGACGTCCAGATCACCCGTGCCGGTGCCGGTACCGGTGCCCTCGGCTTCGGCTTCGGCTTCGGCTTCGGCGATCCGGAACACCCCGCCGGGATCCTTCTGTTCGCCCCGGTCCGCCCAGCGGAGCGGATAGTGGCTGTGCGCCCCGAACCCCACGTCGGCCAGCCATGCCCCACCGTCCGCCGGGCCCACCCTGAGCGCCATGTGGTCGTACGGGATCCCGAGCCGCCCCTGGTCCCCGCACACCCGCGCCGCCAGGAACGTCACCTCGAACCCGAGCGCCGCCAGCAGCGCCCCGAACGCCCCGTTCAACTCGTAACAGAACCCTCCTCTCCGCTCCTCGACGACCTTCTCGACCAGCCGCCGCTCCTCCAGCACGATCCGCTCACCGAGCTGGACCGACAGGTTCTCGAAGGGCACGGTCAGCAGATGCCTCAGATGGAGTTCGCTCAGGGCCGCGGCCGTGGGGCGGGGCGGGCGCCCGACCCCGAGGCGGCGCAGATAGCCGTCGACCAGCCGGTCGTCCAACCCGGCGTCCAGGTGTGTGGAATCCATGCCCTCAGTCTCGCGCCACCCGCAGCGACCCGGCCATGCCGGCGACCGCCAGCGCCCCGTCCCGGTCCGTCCGCAGCACCACGGCGCCTCCCGCCTTCAGCGCCGCGACCGTACTGGGCGCGGGATGTCCGTACGGGTTCCCCGCCCCCGCGGAGATCAACGCCAGCCGGGGCGCCACCGCCCGTATGAGGTCCGGATCCTGGTAGGCCGAGCCATGATGGGCCACCTTGAGCACATCCACCCGCCGCACCGACCCGCCCGCCGGTGACCGCAACAGCGCCCGCTGGGCCGGGGGTTCGAGATCGCCCAGCAGCAGCATCCGCAGCCCGCCCGACCGTACGAGCAGGGTCACGCTCGCGTCGTTCGGCCCGTCCGGCTCCGGTGCCGGGCCCGGGGGCGGCCACAGCACCTCCCAGTCGAGCGGCCCGGCCCGCCGCCGCTCCCCCGCCACGGCCCGCAGCACCGGAATCTGCCGAGCCCGCGCCTGATTCCGTACGAACCCCACCTGGTCCAAGGGCTCCTCGAACCCCGTCGTCTCGATCGCGCCCACCTCCCGTCCCCGCAGCACCCCCGGCAGCCCGGCCACATGGTCGGCGTGGAAGTGGGTCAGCACCACGAGCGGCACCCTGGTGACGCCAAGTGCGCGCAGACACCGGTCGACCGGCTCCGGGTCCGGCCCGGCGTCCACCACCACTGCCGTGCCCCCGCCCGCCGCCAGGACCGTCGCGTCGCCCTGCCCCACGTCACACATCGCCAGCCGCCAGCCCGGCGGCGGCCAGCCCGTGAGCACCCGGGTGAGCGGCGGCGGCCGCACCACGGCCAGAAGGAACAGCGCCCCGCAGACCGCGCACAGCCACGGCCGGCCCGGCAGCCGCCTGCCGAGCAGCAGCACCGCCGCCGTGACGAGGGCGAGCAGCAGCGCCCCGGCCCAGCTGCCGGGCCAGTCCACTCCTGCACCGGGCAGCGCCGCCCCGGCCCGCGCGATCCGCGCGATCCAGCCGGCCGGCCAACTCGCGCACCAGGCCAGCGCCTCGGCCATCGGCATCGCCACGGGTGCCGCCGCCAGCGCCGCGAAGCCCAGGACGGTCGCGGGCGCCACCGCGAACTCCACGAGGAGGTTGCACGGCACGGCCACCAGGCTCACCCGCGCCGACAGCACCGCGACGACCGGCGCGCACAGGGCCTGCGCCGCTCCCGCCGCCGCCAGCGCCTCCGCGAGCCGCGGCGGCACCCCGCGCCCGCGCAGCGCGGCACTCCAGCGCGGCGCCAGCGTCAGCAGGGCGCCCGTGGCGAGCACCGACAGCAGGAAGCCGTAGCTCCGGGCCAGCCACGGGTCGTACAGGACCAGCAGCAGGACCGCCGTCGCCAGCGCCGGGACGAGGGATCTGCGGCGGCCGGTCGCGAGGGCGAGCAGCACCACCGCCCCGCAGGCCGCGGCCCGCAGCACGCTCGGGTCGGGCCGGCACACCACGACGAAGGCGAGGGTGAGCGCTCCGCCGAGCAGCGCGGTGGCCCGCAGGGGGATGCCGAGGCGGGGCGCCAGGCCACGGCGTTCGACCTGCTGGGCCAGCCCGGGCGGTCCGAGGAGCAGGGCGAGGACGATCGTGAGGTTGCTGCCGGACACGGCGAGCGTGTGGGCGAGGTCCGTCTCCTTGAAGGCCTCGTCCAGTTCGGGTGTGATCCGCGCGGTGTCCCCGACGACCAGCCCCGGCAGCAGCGCCCGGGCGTCCGTCGGCAGTCCGTCGGTGGCCTCCCGCAGGCCGGCCCGCAGCCGGCCGGCCGTCCGCTGGACCGCCGAGGGCTCCCGCACGACCCGCGGCACCCCGGGGCCGCGCACCCGCAGCACCGCCGCGATCCGGTCCCCGCCCGTCAGCGGCGGAGCCAGCCGCCCCGTCACCCGCACCCGGGTGGACGGCAGCAGCCGCAGCCACGGCGACGCCCCGGCCGCCACCCGCCCGGCCGCCCGGACGTCCACCAGCATCAGCACCGGCGCCCGCGTCGCGACGACCTCTCCCTGCGGCCCCTCGACCTCGCGCACCTCCGCGTCGATCATCACGGAGTCCGGGACCGCGTGGTCCCCGCTGACCCGGGGCCGGGTGAGCCGTGGGTCGGAGGTCAGCTCGACCTCGGCGGTCACCGTCGCGTGCGTGCCCGCCAGCTCCGGCACCGGCCCCCGCCGCAGATCGGCCCCGTGCAGCCCGGCCGAGGCCGCCGCCGCGGCGACACAGAGCAGTGAGGCGGCCACCGTGAACCGCGTCCGGCCACCGCGCGGGCTCCGCGCCACCAGCAGCACGACGGCCCCGGTCAGACAGCCGAGCACCAGACCCGCCACGACCCCCGGCGCCGCGTGCAGCGCGAGGGCCGCCGTGGCCCAGGCCGCCGCCGCGGGCGGCACCAACCGCAGATCCACCGGCCCCTCCTGCCGTGGATGGGCGTCCCCCAGCCGCTTGCCGGAAGCGGCGTGGACGGGGCGGCGAGGGTGTGCGGCGGAGGCGTCGTCGGGCCGGGCGTCGTGGGGCCGGGCGTGGTCGGGCGGGGCGTGGTCGGGCGGGGTGGTCTCCGTTTCCTCCCCGGCCCTCATGGCCGTACGAGGTTCCGTAGATCGGCGTAGCGACGCTCGCCGATGCCGTTGACCTCGCGCAGCTCGTTCACCGAACGGAAGCCGCCGTGCCGGGTGCGGTAGTCCACGATGTGCTGGGCCAGCACGGGGCCGACGCCCGGGAGGGTGTCGAGTTGCTCGACGGTGGCGGTGTTGAGGGCGACGGGAGCCGAAGGCCCGGCCGCCGCCCCGGGTCCGGCCGGTCCCGCCGGTCCCGCAGCCGTCGGGGGCGCGGGTCCGCCGACGACGACCTGTTCGCCGTCGACGAGGAACCGGGCGCGGTTGAGTCCTTCGGTGTGCGTCCCCGGCCGCACCCCGCCGGCCGCGCTCAGCGCGTCGACGACACGTGAACCGGCCGGAAGACGATGGATGCCCGGCTTGCGGACCTTCCCGCTGACGTCCACCACGATCTCGGCCCCGGGCGCACCGGCCGGCGGGGTGGCCTCCGCCGCCGCCCTCTTCCCCTCGAAGGGAGCCGCCGCCCGCACCACCTCCGGGGGCCTCACCGGCTCGGCCCCGCCCGTCCAGAAGTGCTGTACGGCGAAGCCGACGGCGACGACCAGCACCACCGTCAGCGCGAGCGCGCCCCCGCGTTCCATCCCGCAGCGCGTCTGCACCCACACCGGCATGCGCTCCCGCAGAGCGGGCCCGAACCGCTCCCATCGGCCGCCGGCACGGCCCCCGTCGAGCGCCGTCGGCTCCGGCTCGGCGGGTGGCCCCTCCCGATCCGCACCGACCTCGTCGTCCTCGGGCCGGGTCCCGTCCGCGCCCCGAGCCGCGAACAACACCTCCGCCCGTCGGCGCAGTTCGTCTGCCGAGGCATGCCGCATACGGCCGTCCGAACCGGGAGCCCGGCCGGGGCCGCTGGTCGCGTGGGTGGTGCGCGAGTGGGTGTGTGAGTGGGTGCGTGAGCGTGATCGAAGTGCCATGTCCTGAGGATCGGACACTTCGCCAGATCGCGATGATCTTGCTCAATTCCCGTGGATTACCGTCCGGTTGTGGATAACTCCGCCACCCGTACGGGGTGTGGAAAGGAAGCTCCTTACCGCGGCGAGACCACAACTCCCAGCAACCCGGGCCCGGTATGCGCCCCGATCACCGCGCCGACCTCGCTCACCTGGAGGTCCGCCACCCCGGGCACCCGCGCCCGCAGCCGGTCCGCCAGCGCGGACGCCCGTTCGGGAGCGGCGAGATGGTGGACGGCGATGTCGACCCGGGCGCTGCCCGCCCGGTCGGCGCCCAGCTCCTCCAGGCGGGCGATGGCCTTGGACGCCGTACGCACCTTCTCCAGGAGGTCGATGCGGCCCGCGTCCAGCTGGAGCAGTGGCTTCACCGCGAGCGCCGAGCCCAACAGGGCCTGGGCGGCGCCGATCCGGCCGCCGCGGCGCAGATAGTCGAGGGTGTCGACGTAGAAATAGGCGGAGGTGCCGTCGGCCCGTTTCTCGGCGGCGGCGACCGCCTCGTCCACGGTGCCGCCCGACTCGGCGGCCTCGGCCGCGGCGACCGCGCAGAACCCGAGGGCCATGGCCACCATGCCGGTGTCCACCACCCGCACCGGCACCGGCGCCTCCCGTGCCGCGACGACCGCCGCGTCGTAGGTGCCGGAGAGTTCGGCGGACAGGTGCAGGGAGACGATTCCGGTGGCGCCCGCCTCGGCGGCCCTGCGGTAGGTCTCGGCGAAGAGTTGGGGGCTGGGGCGCGAGGTGGTGACGGGGCGTCGCTTCTGCAGCGCCTGGGCCAGGGAGCGGGTCGAGATCTCGGTGCCCTCTTCCAGGGCCTCGCCGCCGAGGACGACGGTCAGGGGCACCGCGGTGATGCCGTGGCGCTCCATCGTCCCCTGCGGCAGGTAGGCCGTTGAATCCGTGACGATCGCGACATGGCGGGACATGAGCTGGAGGTTACCTGGCGTAGCGCGTGGACGGCAGCCCGGCCCCTCTCGCCTGGACAGGCCTTGACCGAATCCGGTACGGATCACATACCGGACGCTTCGGGGCGAGGCTTCTTCTGCCAGGGGTAGGTGGGTCGCGGTCCGGTCGGGTCGATCGCGGGACGGGCCGGCTCCTGTGCGGCGCGTGTTCCCGGTGTCTCCGGTCGGGGGTGCGGCTGGGGGGTCTGCGGGGTGTCTTCGGTGGTCCAGTGCCGCAGGGCGCCGGCCTCGACGTCGATCTGGGCGCTGAGGCTGTCGAGGTCGTCCTCGGCAAAGCGGCGGGCGCGGTCGCGGGCCGCCCAGCGCAGGGAGTCGGCCGAGCCCGTGATGCGCTCGGTGCGCTCGCGCAGCGACGGCAGCCGCTCGGCGAGTTTGGCCCGGTCGGGCTCTGACTCCAGCCGCTTGAGCTCGCTGTCCAGTTCATGGCCGTGGGCGCTGAGCCGCTGGAACAGTCCGAGGGACTCTCTGAGGGACTCGTCCTCGGCCACGCCCGCGTGCAGGGCGTCCTGCGTGGCCCGCATCGAGGTGCGCAGTCCGAGCCTGAGCTGGGCGATCTCGCCAACCGGTCCCGGCTGGGCGAAGGACTTGGCCCGCAGGGTGTGGTCCTCGACCGTGCGGCGGGCCTGGCCGATGGTGCGGTCCACTCCGCGCTTGGCGGCGCCGACCGCCTTCACCGTCGCGTAGACGCCGAGCACCGTGAGCAGCACGAACAGCAGGGCGACGACTGCGATCACTGCTTCCACGAGCTCCTCCTACGGCGGTCCGCTTCCCTCAATCCGTTCCCCATCAAACGGTAAACGAGACAGGCAGGCCCGGAGTTCCAGCAGAACCCCGAACCTGCCCGTACCCGACCCCTAGGGGATGGCGATCAAGCCATGGCCGGCGGACTACGCCGGAACGATGTTCACCAGCTTCGGCGCCCGCACGATCACCTTGCGGATCCCCGCCCCGTCCAGCGCCTTGACGACGTTCTCGTCGGCCAGGGCCACCTTCTCCAGCTCCTCGTCGGAGATGGCCGGGGACACCTCCAGGCGCGCCTTGACCTTGCCCTTGATCTGGACGACGCAGGTGACGCTCTCGTCCACGACGTACGCCGGGTCGGCGACCGGCAGGTCCTGGTGGACGACCGAGTCGGTGTGGCCCAGCTTGCGCCACAGCTCCTCGGCGATGTGCGGGGCCAGCGGGGCGACCAGCAGCACCAGGCCCTCGGCGACGGTGCGGGGCAGCGCCCCGCCCGCCTTGGTCAGGTGGTTGTTCAGCTCGGTGATCTTGGCGATGGCGGTGTTGAAGCGCAGGCCCTCCAGGTCTTGGCGCACTCCGTCGATCGCCTTGTGCAGCGCCCGCAGCGTGGGCTCGTCGGCGTCGGTGTCGACGACGGTGACCTCGCCGGTGGCCTCGTCGACGATGTTGCGCCACAGGCGCTGCAGCAGCCGGTACTGGCCGACGACCGCGCGGGTGTCCCAGGGGCGGGAGACGTCCAGCGGGCCCATCGCCATCTCGTACAGCCGCAGGGTGTCGGCGCCGTACTCGGCGCAGATCGCCTCCGGGGTGACGGAGTTCTTCAGGGACTTGCCCATCTTGCCCAGCTCGCGCTTGACGGGCTCGCCCTCGTGGAAGAAGCCGCCGTCGCGCTCCTCGATCTCGGTGGCCGGCACCGGGAAGCCACGGCTGTCGCGGTAGACGTAGGCCTGGATCATGCCCTGGTTGAACAGCTTGTGGAACGGCTCGGCGGACGAGACGTGCCCCAGGTCGTACAGGACCTTGGACCAGAAGCGGGCGTACAGCAGGTGCAGCACGGCGTGCTCGGCGCCGCCGACGTACAGGTCGACGCCGCCGTGCGGCCGGCCCTCGCGCGGGCCCATCCAGTAGCGCTCGATCTCGGGGTCGACGAGCCGCTCGCTGTTGTGCGGGTCCAGGTAGCGCAGTTCGTACCAGCAGGAACCGGCCCAGTTGGGCATGGTGTTGGTCTCGCGGCGGTACGCGCGCGGTCCACGGCCGTCGCCCAGGTCCAGGGTGACGTTGACCCAGTCCTCGTTGCGGGACAGCGGGGTCTCGGGGGAGGTGTCGGCGTCGTCCGGGTCGAAGGTGCGCGGCGAGTAGTCCTCGACCTCCGGCAGCTCCAGCGGCAGCATCGACTCGGGCAGGGCGTGGGCGACGCCGTCCTCGTCATAGACGATCGGGAAGGGCTCGCCCCAGTAGCGCTGCCGGCTGAACAGCCAGTCGCGCAGCCGGAAGTTGACGGTGCCCTCGCCGATGCCCTTGCGGGCCAGCCACTCGGTGATGCGGGCCTTGGCCTCGGCGACGGGCAGACCGTCCAGGGAGATGTCGTCGTTCGACGAGTTGATGATCTTCGCGTCGTAGGACCCGAAGGCGCTCTCCCAGGTGGCCGTGTCGGTGCCGCGGCCGTCGGTCGGCTCGACGATGCAGACGATCGGCAGCTCGAAGGCGCGCGCGAACTCGAAGTCGCGCTGGTCACCGGCCGGGACGGCCATGATGGCGCCGGTGCCGTAGCCCATCAGGACGTAGTCGGCGATGAAGACGGGGACCTGCTCGCCGTTGACCGGGTTGGTGGCGTACGCGCCGGTGAAGACGCCGGTCTTGTCCTTGGCCTCGGCCTGCCGCTCGACGTCGGACTTGGAGCCGGCCTGGGCGCGGTAGGCGGCGACGGCCTCGGCGGGGCTGGCGTACCCGCCGGTCCACACGTCGTGGGTGCCCTCGGGCCAGGCGGCCGGGACGAACTTGTCGACCAGCGGGTGCTCGGGCGCCAGGACCATGTAGCTCGCGCCGAACAGGGTGTCGGGGCGGGTGGTGAAGACGGTGATGTGCTCGCCGTCGATCGGGAAGTCGACGCGGGCGCCCTCGGAGCGGCCGATCCAGTTGCGCTGCTGCAGCTTGATGGCCTCGGGCCAGTCCAGCGCGTCCAGGTCGTCGAGCAGGCGGTCGGCGTAGGCGGTGATCCGCATGTTCCACTGGCGCAGCTTGGCCTTGAAGACGGGGAAGTTGCCGCGCTCGGAGCGGCCGTCGGCGGTGACCTCCTCGTTGGCCAGGACGGTGCCCAGGCCGGGGCACCAGTTGACCGGCGCGTCGGAGGCGTAGGCCAGCCGGAAGCCGCCCAGGACGTCGGCGCGCTCGGTGGCGGTCAGTTCGTTCCACGCGCGTGTGTCGCCCGGGACGCCGCGCTCACCGGACTCGAACTGGGCGATCAGCTCGGCGATCGGACGGGCCTTGGCGGCCTCGTCGTCGTACCAGGAGTTGAAGATCTGCAGGAAGATCCACTGGGTCCACTTGTAGTAGTCCGGGTCGATCGTGGCGAACGACCGGCGCTTGTCGTGGCCCAGGCCCAGCTGGCGCAGCTGGGACTTCATGTTGGAGATGGCGGCCTCGGTGGTGACCCGGGGGTGCTCGCCGGTCTGCACGGCGTGCTGCTCGGCGGGCAGGCCGAAGGCGTCGAAGCCGAGGGTGTGCAGGACGTTGTGGCCGGTCATGCGCTGGAAGCGCGCGAAGACGTCGGTCGCGATGTAGCCCAGGGGGTGGCCGACGTGCAGGCCCGCACCGGAGGGGTACGGGAACATGTCCATGATGAACTTCTTGGGGCGGGCGGCGACCGCCGGGTCCCCGGCCAGGTCGCCCGTGGGGTTGGGCGCGGCGTAGGTGCCCTCGGCGTCCCAGAAGTCCTGCCAGCGTGCCTCGATGTCGGCGGCCATGGCCGCCGTGTAGCGGTGTGGCGCGGCATCCGCCGGCATGCCAGTGGCGGCAGCGGGGTTCGTCTCGCTCATGATCCTCAAGGCTCCATCGATCGTCTCTGCCGACTGCTGCGGCGTCCCGGACTTCCCGGGCTTCCCGGAAACGAAAAATCCCCTCGCACAGGAGGGGACGCCGCGCCGATGCCGAACCGTCCGGTCCACCGGCGTTCGGGACTGATCAGCGCGGCTCGCTAAGCAGAAGGCGTACGGCACGCATGGCGCTAGGGTACCGCAGGGGTTGAGCAAGCTGCGACGGACTTACGTATGACCTACGGACACCGGGCACACCCGGCCGAAGTTGAACAAAGGTCAAGGATTACTTCGCGTAACAGCAGCTAAAGGGACATCGTCCCGCCCAGATGGTCACTTGATAACAACGCAATAACTCAAACCTCGTACCCATCGGTATGGAGCCGCTTAGAGTTCGGCAGCGGGACCGCTTTCCCGAAACTGCTCGGAGTTGCCCCCATGAACCCTCTTCTCAACAACAGCTCGATCCCCAAGCCCGGCCGATCGGCCTACGGGGTGGCCTCGGCTGTCGTCCTGGTCCTCATACCGGTCGTCGTGCTCGCCGGTGGGGACCAGGTCCAGTCCTTCCTCAACTTCGGCGCGGGCGTCCTGTCGCTGGTGTGCCTCACCTGCTCGGTCATCTGGGGTCTGGTCGCCCAGGACCGGCTGATCCTCAACACCCGCCAGCGCATCATCGCGCAGGGCATCCACCGGGTGACCGCAGTCGGCTCGATCGCCTTCCTCCTGGTGCACGTCACCGTCAAGATCGCGCTGGAGCACACCGTCCTGCTCGCCGCGCTCATCCCGTTCTCCCAGGGCGTCACCGGTATCGGCTTCCTGATCGGCCTCGGCTCCACGGCCGGCCTGCTCATGATCTTCGTGGGCATCACCGGCGCCCTGCGCAACCAGTTCGCCGCCCCGGCCGAGGTCGCCGCCCGCTGGCGCGCGATGCACATGCTGGCCTACCCGGCCCTGTGCGCCGCCCTCATCCACGGCCTCTACGCGGGTCGCGCCGCCAAGCCGTTCTTCATGATCTCGTACCAGCTCTGCCTGGTCGGCGTCATGGCCGCGCTGCTGCTGCGCGCCGCCCCGCGCGAGTTCAAGCGCGGGGTCGCCGACAAGATCACCACGATGATGGGCACCCAGGACCGCTACGCCATGGAGGGTCTGGAGGCGAACCGCGCGCGGATGGCCGAAGGCGACTACGAGCGTCCCTCCCGGCCCTCCCGGGCGGCGTCCAGGGACGAAGGCCGGGACACCGGCCGAGGCAACCCGCAGACCTCGTCCCTGTTCGGCATGCCGGCCGGCGTGGACGCCGGGGGCGGCGGATACGCCGCCGCCTACCGCTCCGCCAACACGCCCGGCGGGCAACAGCCCTATGCGGGAGCGGCCGATCAGACCGCGCGCATGAACATGCAGGACATGCAGGCCACCACCGCGATGCCGCGCATGGACACCGGTGGCAGCACCTCCGGCAGCTGGCCGATCCCGTCCCCGCCGCCGGTCGGCGAGGCGCCCCCGTCGGCGTACGACCCCATGCAGGACACCGGGTTCAACATCCCCGTCTATGGCAATTCGGGCAACCCGGGGTACGGCGGGGGTGATGTGTA
This sequence comes from Streptomyces sp. NPDC005820, assembly GCF_040630255.1. Classification (NCBI taxonomy): domain Bacteria; kingdom Bacillati; phylum Actinomycetota; class Actinomycetes; order Kitasatosporales; family Streptomycetaceae; genus Streptomyces; species Streptomyces sp. NPDC005820. Next base: position 123,918 of record NZ_JBEXXE010000018.1, on the reverse strand, counting down.
CAACACCGGTGAGACGAATGCCCAGTACGGCGCGTACAACTCGAACGACACGTACAACAGCGGTCCCGCCAGTGCACCATCGCCCGGAGCGTCCACGGACAATCCGGGTTCGGGCGAACCTTGGAACACGCCTTCCGGAGGCTATAGGTGAACGAGGCCCTGCCCGACGTCCCAGAAGTCCGCGTGGTCGGCCTTCCGCAGCTCACGTCGGGCTTCGACCTTGTCGAGAGACTTGACCTGCCCATGCACCTCAAGGTGCACGGGCCGCTCGAACCCATGGGCGGGGAGAAGCTCGCGCAGCTCTCCGAACGCATCAATCTCAAGGGACGCGGCGGCGCGGGCTTCCCGTTCCACAAGAAGCTGCGCTCGGTCGCCGACGCGGCGATCAAGCGCGGCGTCCGGCCGGTCGTCGTCGTCAACGGCAGTGAGGACGAACCGGCCTGCCGCAAGGACACGGTGCTGATCAACCGTGCCCCGCATCTCATCCTCGACGGCGCGCTGCTGGTCGCGGAGGCGCTGGGTGCCCGCACGCTCGTGGTGGGGGTCACCCGGGAGTCGACCGAGCGCTCCATGGAGGCCGCCCTCGCCGAGCGGGGCCTCGGCACCGGCCGCCGCTCGGCGCTCAAGGCGTTCGTCCAGCGCAACCCGATCCGCATGGTCACCGGCGCGGCCGCGTCGCTGGTCCGCTCCATCGACGGCGGCCCGGCGATCCCGCCCGGCCGCAAGACCAGCGCCTCGCAGAGCGGCGTCGGCGGCGCGCCGACCCTGCTGTCCAACGCCGAGACGTTCGCCCAGCTGGCCATCGCCGCCCGCATCGGCCCCGAGCGTTACGGCAACACCGGCCTCTACGACGAGCCGGGCACCGTCATGCTGACGGTCTCCGGCGCGGTCGCGCGCCCCATGGTGATCGAGGTCCCCACGGGCGTCCCGCTGCGGTACGTCCTTCAGCTGGCCGGCGCCCCGCCGGTGCCGCAGGGTGTGCTGACGGGCGGCTACCACGGCAAGTGGATCGACGCGGCGACGGTCAACGAGGCCGTCGTCTCCCGCAACTCGCTGGACGCGGTGGGCGGTGCGCTGGGCGCCGGCGCGATCCTGCCGATCAGCCAGGAGACCTGCCCGCTGGGCGAGTCGCTGCGCGTGGCGCAGTGGCTGGCGGACGAGAGCGCGGGACAGTGCGGTCCCTGCTACCTCGGTCTGCCGGCCGCCGCGCGCGGCATGGAGGACATCATCAACGGCGGCGGCCCGGCCGCGCTGGAGGCCCTCAAGCAGGTCGCCAAGAACGTCAAGCGGCGTGGGGCGTGTTCGCACCCCGACGGCTCCGCGATGTTCCTCGAGTCGACCATCAAGGCGTTCACCGACGACCTCGCGGCGCATGTCCTCGGAAACGGCTGCGGACGGCCGGTGGAGGGCGTTCTCCCCCTCTTCGAGGAGGGCATGGCCCCGGCGGCCCTCACGAGCGGCGGCGCCCCCCAGGACGCCGGCGACAGCCGTCAGAAGATCTTCGTCGACTGGACCCTGTGCCGGGGCCACGGTCTGTGTGCGGACATCCTCCCGGAGGTCTTCCAGTTGGGCGCCGACGGCTTCCCGACCGTGGCCCAGGCGAAGGTGCCCCGGTACGCGGAGGCGAAGGCGCTGCGCGCGGTACGGCGCTGCCCGGCCCTCGCCCTGCGCCTGGAGGAGGACACGCGCGGCTCCGCGCCCGCCAAGAACCTCCCGGTGCTCTCCCAGGGCCGCGGCCGGCGCGCGCTCGGCCGCTGACCGCCCCCGCATCCGGAAGGGGCCGCCTGGAAACAGGCGGCCCCTTCGGCGTCGTACGAGACATTACGAGACATTACGGGACATAAAGAAAGATCCCGCCGAGTCCGATTCGACCCGGCGGGATCTTTCTGCTGTGGAGCTAAGGAGAATTGAACTCCTGACCTCCTGCATGCCATGCAGGCGCTCTACCAACTGAGCTATAGCCCCTTGCTTTGCTCCGCCCGGTTTCCCCGGCGACGACGCCAACATTACACGGTCCGGGGGGTGGACCACCAAATCGTTTCCGTTCTGTCCATTTTGGCCGGAATGTCAAGCAGTGACGAACGAATAGAACCGCTTGAGCGTGCAGTGCTCCTCGAGCAGCCGCCCGTAGATCGGCTCGCCCTCCAGCTCGCGGTACGTCTCGATGGGGTCGCCCTTTATGATCAGCGCCCGGGCGCATTCCTCGCACCAGTACTGGTAGTCGGGGTTGACCGGCTCCATGTCGCGGACGATCGGGGTGCCGCTGCCGCACCAGTCGCACTTCCGCCTGTGTGCACCCATGAATCAGCTCCAGCTGTGGCCGCAGGCCGTGCACACGTAGGAGATCCCGCCGTTGTCGCCGAGAACCTGGGCCACGAACGCCGAACCGCAGGAAGGGCAGCTGAGCCGGGTGGCCTTGCCCCGTGTCAACGCCGCTCCGGAGAGGTGGCCGACCTCTCCGAGGATGCTCGCAGGCATCGCTACTCCCTCCCGTCGGGCCGCGCCCCCTTCCGGCCGTTTGATTCTGCCACGGCCGGGCCAATACGGTCAGCGACGCCTCAGTACCAGTCCGGACACGGCGGCGCCTCCGCAGAGGTATACGCCTGGTGAGGCGGTTCCGACTCAAGTGCGCTTCACTCAGGGGCCGTAGGAACGAGAAGGACCCCGTCCGATCGAGTCGATCGGACGGGGTCCTGTCGCTGTGGAGCTAAGGAGAATTGAACTCCTGACCTCCTGCATGCCATGCAGGCGCTCTACCAACTGAGCTATAGCCCCATCTGTTCTCCCCGCTCCTGCGGGCCGAACAAGAAGAACTTTAGCCTGCGACCTGCCGGAAAGCGAAATCGGCTCAGTCGTCGTCGCCGAGCACCGGTTCCGGCAGCGTGCCGGCGTTGTGCTCGAGCAGGCGCCAGCCGCGGGCGCCCTCGCCGAGGACGGACCAGCAGCAGTTGGAGAGGCCGCCGAGGCTCTCCCAGTGGTGCGCCTCCAGGCCGAGGAGACGGCCGATCGTGGTGCGGATCGTGCCGCCGTGGCTGACGACGACCAGCGTGCCGTCCTCGGGCAGCTTCTCGGCGTGCCGCAGCACCACGGGCGCGGCCCGGTCGGCCACCTCGGTCTCCAGTTCGCCGCCGCCGCGGCGGACCGGCTCGCCGCGCTTCCACGCCGCGTACTCGTCGCCGTGGCGGGCGACGATCTCCTCGTGCGTCAGGCCCTGCCACACGCCCGCGTAGGTCTCGCGCAGGGCCTCGTCATGGGTGATCTCCAGACCGGTGAGCTCGGCCAGCTCGGTGGCGGTGGCCGCCGCGCGGGAGAGATCGGAGGCGACGATGGCGTCCGGCTTGAGGGAGGCCAGCAGCCGGGCGGCGCGGCGGGCCTGGGCCACGCCGGTCTCGGTCAGCTCGACGTCCGTGGTGCCCTGGAAGCGGCGCTCCACGTTCCACGCGGTCTGGCCGTGCCGCCACAGGATGACGCGTCGGCCCCGGCCGGAGGCGGTCACCGCAGTTCCCCGAACTCGGCGGCGTCGTCCTCCTCGGCCCGCAGCTTGGCGTACTCCGCGGCCTTGCCCTTGGTGGCCACGGCGTCCTCGGGGAGCTCCAGCTCGGGGCAGTCCTTCCACAGCCGCTCCAGGGCGTAGAAGACGCGCTCCTCGCTGTGCTGGACGTGGACGACGATGTCGACGTAGTCGAGCAGGACCCAGCGGGCCTCGCGGTCGCCCTCGCGGCGGACCGGCTTGGCGCCGAGCTCCTTCTGCAGCCGCTCCTCGATCTCGTCGACGATCGACTTGACCTGGCGGTCGTTGGGCGCGGAGGCCAGCAGGAAGGCGTCCGTGATCGACAGCACGTCGCTGACGTCGTAGGCGATGATGTCGTGCGCGAGCTTGTCGGCGGCCGCCTGGGCGGCGGCGGTGATGAGCTCGATGGAGCGGTCGGTGGCGGTCACTACGTGGCTTTCCGTCGGCGGTCGTTTGACCTCAAGGGTCTCACGGACCGCCGACGGCCCCCCACGCGATCAGGGGGCGGGCTACGACGAGGGCTCGTAGTCCTGGCCGAGGACGACCGACACGTTCGCGTTCCCGGAGACCTTTCCCTTCTTCACGGTGCCGGCGGGCAGGCCCAGGGTCTTGGCGACCTCGGTGGCGTTCTCCTTGTCGGCGGCGTCCGCGTACAGCACCTGGGAGGTGGGCTGCGTGGCCGAGGCCGTGCCGCCGTCCAGGAAGGTGAAGCCGCCGTTGAGGAGCACCACGCGCGCGTCCTCGGTGTCGGCCTTGGTGCCGCCGGCGTTCCGCACGGAGACACTGACCGCCGCGTCCTTGTCGGGGCTCTTCGCGGTGCCGCCGAGGACGTCCTTGACGACGCTCGCGCTGTCCTCGGCGCTGAGCGTGCCGTCCGCCTGGACCGGCAGCAGGGCGGTCTTGTAGTCGCCGCCCTTGGCGAGGTCGGAGAGCTTGGCGAGGAAGGTGCCGAGGTCCTTGTCGGTGAGCGAGGGGTCCAGGATCTGCGCGAGCGTCTGCACGGTGGTCGTCGCGGCCGACGCGTCGGAGGAGACCTTGCGCAGGACGCCCTGCATGACCTGGCCGAACCGCTCCAGCTGGGCGTTCTGGGCCTCGCCGGAGGCGCGGTAGGTGGCGTAGGCGACGGCCATCTTGCCGCTGAGGGTCTGGTCCTCGCCCTTGTTGACGAGGGGCGCCTGGCCCTTCTTCTTGGCGGCCGGGTCGGGGACGTCGGTGTCGGTGTCGACCTCGATGTTGCCGACGAGGTCGACGAGGTTCTGCAGATAGGGGGTGTCCAGCCGCCAGGTGCCCTCGATGTCGGTGCCGAGGACGGTGTCCAGGGCGTCCCGGGTGCCGTCGGAGCCGTCGTCGTCGACGGACTTGGCGAGGGTCGTGGTGGTGCCGTCCGTGTCGGTGAGGACGAGGGAGTTGGGCAGCAGGACGGTGGTGCCCCGCTTGGTGGTGGTGTTGTCGACGAGCAGCGCCGTGCTGGTGCCGCCCCCGGAGGTGTTGTGCAGGTGGACGACGACCACGTCGCGCTTCTGGGCGGCGCTCGCGGTGGTGGCGCCGGTCTTGGAGCCGGCGGACGAGGACAGTCCGGGCAGCTTCCCGGCGAACCAGAGGTAGCCCACGCCGCCGACCGCGACGAGGGAGAGGACCACGGCGAGGGCCACGAGCCGGCTGCGGGCGCGGCGCTTGGCCTCCTCGCGGCGCTCGGTGCGGTTCTCGGTGAAGTTCAGCCAGTCGATGACGTCCTCGGAGTCGCCGTCGGGCTCCTCCACGAACGCGAACTGCCCGGTGTGGTACTCCCGTCGGTCCCCCTCGGGGGCCCGGGAACCCTCCTGGCCGCCTGTCTGCGCGTCCCTCTCGTCCTCGGCCGGTCCGGCCTGCTGCGGGATGTACGCGGTCTGCTCGGCGGTACGGGGCTGCTCGGCCCGGAGGTGCTGTCCGCCGGCGACGGTCTGCCCGTAGGGGTCGTACGGGGCCGCGGTACCGGCGTCGTACGGGGCGTAGCCCGGGCCGGTCTGCTGCACCGCGGTGTTGTAGGGGTCGTAGGGGGGCGCCTGCTGACCGCCCTGGGCGTACGGGTCGTACCCGTAGCCCTGCTGGTTCTGCTGCCCCTGCTGCCCGTAGGCGTCGTAGGGCTGCTGCGCGACCTGCCGGTAGATCGGCTGCCCGTACTCGTCGTAGCCGACGAGCTCGTAGGGGTCGCCCCCGTAGCCCGCGTCGTATCGGTCGTTCACCGGTACCCCTCTCGGCTCACTCGCCGCGGTACAGCTCGCGCTTGTCGATGTAACGCACGACTCCGTCCGGCACCATGTACCAGATGGGGTCTCCCTTGGCGACTCTCGCACGGCAGTCCGTCGAGGAGATGGCCAGCGCGGGAACCTCCACGAGGGAGACGCCGCCCTCCGGGAGGCCGGGGTCCGTGAGGTGGTGGCCGGGCCGGGTGACCCCGATGAAGTGCGCCAGGGAGAACAGCTCCTCGCTGTCGCGCCAGGTCAGGATCTGGCCGAGGGCGTCGGCGCCGGTGATGAAGAAGAGGTCGGTGTCGGGGTTGAGGGCCCGCAGGTCGCGCAGGGTGTCCACGGTGTAGGTGGCGCCGCCGCGGTCGATGTCGATACGGCTGACCGAGAACTGGGGGTTCTCGGCGGTCGCGATGACCGTCATCAGATAGCGGTCCTCGGCCGGGGAGACCCGGCGGTGGCTCTTCTGCCAGGGCTCACCGGTCGGGACGAACACGACCTCGTCCAGGTGGAACTGTGCGGCGACCTCGCTGGCCGCCACGAGGTGTCCGTGGTGGATCGGATCGAACGTCCCGCCCATGACGCCCAGGCGGCGCTTGCCCGGGTTCGACGGGCCGGTAGGCATGTCCTGCTCTCCCATGCGTGCAGACCCTACCGGCCCGTCCTGAGGACACCGGCCGACCGATGCCCGAAGTGCACCGGTATCCACCCCGGTATGAACCCCGGTATGAACACGGAGTGCCTCAGCGGTCGCGGTTGAAGCGCGTGGTGACCCAGAGCAGGAGCATCAGGATGATGAACGCGCCACCGCCGGTGAGCAGGGGGTTCAGGCTCTCGTGGTTGCCACCGTGCTCCTCGCCCTCGGCGGCGAGGGTGACCAGCTGGGCAGCGGCGCTGTGAAGGCTCATCTTCGGGACGACCTATCCGGTGTGGGCGGGATAAAGATGTCGGCCCATCGTAAGCGGGGCGCTCGGCGGCGATCACGCCGACTCCGCCAATGGGAACCTTCGCGCGGACTCAGTCGTCCTTCCGCTTGTAGCCCCGCAGTACGAACCACGCGGTGAGCACACAGCCCAGGATCATCACGATCAGTACGACACGGAGAAGGTTCCCCGCCCCCTGCTGCTGGGCGGCCTCGGTCAGCCAGGCGGCCGCGGGGTGCTGCTCCATGGTTCGGGACTCCTTAGGTGTAGTGCCCGTCCACGGTAACTCCGCCTAGGCTGGGCTCTGCTTCGGGGGCGCAAAGGGCCGCACAAGGGTCCGCAAAGGGCGGACCGCACCACGAGGGCCACACAGACGCACATGGGGGAGTACATGTCCGACGACGGCCGCGAGAACAACGGCTCGGAGAACGTGCCGAGCAGGCAGCGCACCCGGTTCCCCGGGATCTCCTCGCGCGCGTACGAGCACCCGGCCGACCGCTCCGCCCTGGTGGCGCTGCGCAAGCTGAGCGGTTTCGACACCGTGTTCAAGGCGCTCAGCGGGCTGCTGCCCGAGCGAAGCCTGAGGCTGCTGTTCCTGTCCGACTCGGTGCGGGTCTCCGACCAGCAGTTCACGCACCTCAACGACATGCTGCGGGACGCCTGCTACATCCTGGACCTGGAGAAGGTCCCGCCGATGTACGTCAACCAGGACCCGCAGCCGAACGCGATGTGCATCGGCCTGGACGAGCCGATCATCGTGGTCACCACCGGGCTCGTCGAGCTGCTCGACGAGGAGGAGATGCGGGCCGTCATCGGACACGAGGTGGGCCACGCCCTGTCCGGACACGCGGTGTACCGCACGATCCTCCTCTTCCTGACGAACCTCGCCATCCGGGTCGCCTGGATCCCGCTCGGCACCGTCGCGATCATGGCGATCGTCACGGCGCTGCGCGAGTGGTTCCGCAAGTCGGAGCTGTCCGCCGACCGGGCCGGTCTCCTAGTCGGCCAGGATCTGCAGGCCTCGATGCGCGGTCTGATGAAGCTGGCCGGCGGCAACCATCTGCACGAGATGAACGTGGACGCGTTCCTGAAGCAGGCGGAGGAGTACGAGGAGGGCGGCGACCTGCGCGACTCCGTCCTGAAGATCCTCAACGTCCTGCCCCGGACGCACCCCTTCGCCACGGTCCGGGCGGCTGAGCTGAAGAAGTGGGCCGAGTCCCGCGACCACCAGCGGATCATGGACGGCCACTACCCGCGGCGCGACGACGACAAGAACACCTCGGTCTCCGACTCCTTCCGCGAGTCCGCCTCCCACTACGCGACCAACATCAAGTCCTCCAAGGACCCCCTGATGAAGCTGGTCACCGACATCGCGGGCGGCGCCGGCGGCCTGGGCGGCCGAGTCCGCCGAGGCTTCGACGGCTTCACGAGCACGCCGGAGGGGAATGAGGAGCCTCCGGCGGAAAGCGCCCAGTAAAAGGGGCGCTGGTCGACGCCGGCAGGGGCCGTCACCCTGAGGGGCGCGGGGCTGTGCCGATATGCGGCTCCGCCGCGTGGGCGCGACCGGCCCCCGCCGGCCCGCGGCCTCAGAACTTCGGCTCAGCCCCGGCGGCAAGCGTCCCGCACAATGCCGCGCCGCCCGTCGCGAACGGATCGGTTCCGGGCGGTCGGCCCACCGCGGTCCGGCCGGCCAGCAACGGCCGCAGCTGGTTCGTGGAGTCCTCCGCGCAGGACAGCGGCCCCGCCTGCACGGTCGCCGAGACGATCTGCGTCTGGCGGGTCCGCAGATCCTCCCGGTCGAACCGGAACAGCAGCTCACGGCGGACGGTGAACAGGGAGGCCGGCGCCTTGGCGTCGGCCCCGGCCGGCCGCAGCGCGTACACGAAGGTGTGCTCCGCGGTGACCTCGAGCGTCGCCGAGTCGGTCTCGACGGCCGTCAGCGTGCCCTGGACCCGGACCTTGCGGTCGGCCAGCTCCGTCCGGGCGGAATCGAAGCGCACCAGCCAGCCGGTCGGCGCGTGCCGCCCGTCGGCGGCCGGATGGCTGAAGCTCTCGTCGAACTGGTCGAGCTGCTCGGCGTCGATCAGCCCGCGCACCGGCTGCACCGCCTGCCCGGTGAGCACCTCCGGATAGAGGGAGGAGCGCACCAGGTACTCCTTGGCGGTGGTCAGGGCGGTGACGACCTGGCTGTCGGAGAAGTGCGCGGTGCGCCGGGCGGCCGGCAGCGGGATCCCCTCGGCGCCGACGCGGAACTGCGCGGCGGGGCTGTGGGCGAACAGCGACCCGGTGTCGGCGGTGCCGGGCACCACCCCCTGCGGGGCCAGCGGGACGACGGTCATCCGCAGGGGTTCCACGGCCCGGCGGGTGGCGGAGCTCTGGTACGGGTTGCGTACGCCCATGTAGATCGCGGTGCCGAAGGCGACGGCGATCAGCAGGACCAGGATCAGTGCCTGCCGGGACAGACCGCGGTGCAGGGGCGGGCGGCGGCGTACGGCGGGCGCGTGGTCGGCCATGCGCTCCAGGGCCGAGTACTCCTGGAGCCGGGCAGCGCGGACGAACGATTCGTCGAAGACGACGGATCGGTACTCGTCCTCTCCACCTCCGGGAGCGCCCTCGGGTGTCCCCTCCGGTGGGTTGCCAGGCCCGCCCATACTTTCAGGGTAGGTCGCGCGGGGCTCGGGTAAACGCCCCGCTGCGCGACAAGTTCTGACAGGTTCTCACCAGGTTCGACCCGGGCGGGCGGGTGCCGCACGGGGCGGGTCCTCAGGGCGTGCGGGGTACCACCGAGGCCGGTGGCCGGGAGTAGCCCGTGGAGGCGGAGGGCGGCGCCGCGCTGCCCTGTTCCAGTCCGGTCGAGGCGGGCGGCGGCACCTGGTCCCGGCTGCTGGAGGAGGAGCCCCGGTAGACCGCCGCGAAGGCCAGCGCGACCATGCCGACGCCCATGACGACGGCGAGCATCCAGGCGACGGGACGGTGCCAGCGGACCTGTTTGCCGTACGGTCCGAAGGGGCCGTGACGGCCGTCCGGGTCGTCGTCGTCCAGGTCGTCGAAGTCCGGATCATGGCCGAAATCGCCGGGTCCGTACACGTCGTCGTAGCGGTCGCCGCGCGCGCGAGCACGGTGGGCTTCGGCCTCGGAGGCCTCGGCTCTCGCCTCGGCGGCGGCCAGGAGGCGCTCCACGGCGGACGGCTCGTGCACCACGGCCGCCCGTACGAAGGCCTCGTCGAAGACCACGGAGGCGAACTCTTCGTCCGACACCCCGCGGTCGTGGTCGTCGTCGGGCTCCCAGCCGTCAGGGAACGGCGTGCCCCCCACGTCCTCCGGCACGGATCCAGAGTAGACCTGGGGGTTCGGTTTGGGCAGACGGTGGGGAAATTCGTCCGCCGGATGAGACGCCTCTCACGGTGGTGCGGAGGCGTCCCGTCGGGGCGGTGCGTCAGCGCCGTACGTGTCCGTCGCCCGTGACGATGTACTTGGTGCTGGTCAGCTCCGGCAGGCCCATCGGGCCCCGGGCGTGCAGCTTCTGGGTGGAGATGCCGATCTCCGCGCCGAAGCCGAACTGGCCGCCGTCGGTGAACCGGGTGGAGGCGTTCACGGCGACCGTGGTGGAGTCGACCAGCCGGGTGAAGCGGCGGGCCGCCTGCTGCGAGGTGGTGACGATCGCCTCGGTGTGGCCGGAGGTCCACAGCCGGATGTGCTCGACGGCCTTGTCGAGGGAGTCGACGACGGCGGCGGCGATGTCGTAGGAGAGGTACTCGGTCTCCCAGTCCTCGGCGGTGGCCTCCACGACCTTCGCCCGGGAGTCCTTGGCGTACGCCATGACCCGGTCGTCGGCGTGGACGGTGACCCCGGCCTCGGCGAGGGCGTCCAGGGCGCGGGGCAGGAACTCGGCGGCGATGTCCTGGTGGACCAGGAGGGTCTCGGCGGAGTTGCAGACGCTGACCCGCTGGGCCTTGGAGTTGATCAGGATGTCGATCGCCATGTCGAGGTCGGCCTGCGCGTCGACGTAGACGTGGCAGTTGCCGGTGCCGGTCTCGATGACGGGGACCTTGGACTCCATGACCACGGTCTGGATCAGGGAGGCGCCGCCGCGCGGGATGAGGACGTCGACCAGGCCGCGGGCGCGCATCAGCTCGTGCACGGACTCCCGGCCCTCGCCGGGCACCAGCTGGACGGCGTCGGCGGGCAGCCCGGCGCCGCCGACGGCGTCCCGCAGGACGCGGACGAGGGCGGTGTTGGACTCGTACGCGGAGGCGGAGCCGCGCAGGAGGACCGCGTTGCCGGACTTCAGGCAGAGCGCGGCGGCGTCCACCGTCACGTTCGGGCGGGCCTCGTAGATGATGCCGACGACACCCAGCGGGACGCGGACCTGGCGCAGGTCGATGCCGTTGGGGAGGGTGGAGCCGCGGACGACCTCGCCGACCGGGTCGGGCAGCGCGACGACGTCCCGCACGTCGGAGGCGATGGCCCGCACCCGCTCCGGGGTGAGGGTCAGCCGGTCGATGACGGACTCGGCGGTGCCGGCCTCGCGGGCCTTGGCGATGTCCTTGGCGTTGGCCTCGACGATCTCGCTCGTACGGACCTCCAGCGCGTCGGCGATGGCGAGCAGCGCGTCGTCCTTGGCGGCCCGGGGCAGTGGCGCGAGGTCGGCGGCGGCGGCCTTGGCGCGGTAGGCGGCCTGGGTGACCGGGGACATGGCGTCGTACGGGGAGAGCGTGGTCATACGGGAAGGGTAGTGCGCCGGGTGGAGGGGGCCATGGTCGTTCCATGGGCCGTCCCAGGAACCGAGACGGGCCGGACGGGGGTCAGAAGGGGTGGACGCCGACCGGGCGGGCCGGTGCCGGGCCGTAGCCCTCGGCGATGCGCTGGTGGTAGGTCTCCCGGTCGATCACCTCGAGGCCGACGATCTCCCAGGGCGGCAGCTGGGAGGTGCGCCGGTGCTCACCCCACAGGCGCAGCGCGACGGCGGCGGCGTCGTGGAGGTCGCGGGCCTCCTCCCAGTAGCGGATCTCCGCGTGATCGCCCGCATAGCGGCTGGTCAGGAGGAAGGGATGGTCGTGCGCGAGTTGTTCGAGCGCGCGCCGGACCTCCCCCAGCGGTGCCTCCTCGCCGGAGACGCTGAGGGTGACGTGCCAGAGCCGGGGCAGGTCGGCGGGTCCCTCGTACCGCTCCCCCGCCGCCACGCTGGTCAGCGCGCGTTCCTCGCCGGACGCGCCGGTACTCCCACGGGCCGCTGCCACCCCAGGGCGCACTCGTCTCACGACGGTCTCCTTCCGCAGCGCTCGTGTGGCTGGTCTCCCTGAGACAAAGTTGAGCAGGCCGCACGGCTCCTTGGGGCGGTTTCACGGAACGTCCCCCACCGGTACGGACCGTTCGGGGCCCTCCGCAGACAGCCGTTCGACGGCCTCAGGGGTGGAGGATCACCAGGTCGTCGCGGTGGACGACCTCCCGCTCGTACTCCGCGCCGAGCTCGCGCGCCAGCTCGCGGGTGGACCGCCCGATCAGCCGGGGGATCTCCCTGGCGTCGAAGTTGACGAGGCCGCGGGCCACCGCGTGTCCGGCGGTGTCGCGCAGTTCGACGGGGTCGCCCGCGCTGAAGTCGCCCTCGACGCCGGCGATCCCGGCCGGCAGCAGCGAGGTGCGCCGCTCCACGACCGCGCGGACCGCGCCGTCGTCCAGGGTGAGCGAGCCCTGCGGGGTGGAGGCGTGCTGGAGCCACAGGAGCCGTTCGGCGGAGCGCTTGCCGGTGGGGTGGAAGTAGGTGCCGGTGTCGCCGCCGGCGAGGGCGTCGGCGGCGTGCACGGCGCTGGTGAGGACCACGGGGATGCCGGCGCCGGTGGCGATCCGGGCGGCCTCGACCTTGGTGACCATGCCGCCGGTGCCGACGCCCGCCTTGCCGGCGCTGCCGATCTCGACGTGCGCGAGGTCCTCGGGGCCGCGCACCTCGGCGATCCGGGAGGTGCCCGGCCTGCTGGGGTCGCCGTCGTAGACGCCGTCCACGTCGGAGAGGAGCACCAGCAGGTCGGCGTGGACGAGGTGGGCGACGAGCGCGGCGAGGCGGTCGTTGTCACCGAAGCGGATCTCGTCGGTGGCGACGGTGTCGTTCTCGTTGACGATGGGGAACGCGCCCATCGCGAGCAGTTTGTCGAGGGTGCGCGAGGCGTTGCGGTGGTGGGCGCGGCGGCTCATGTCGTCGCTGGTCAGCAGGACCTGGCCGACGCGGACGGCGTAGCGGGCGAAGGAGGCGGTGTAGCGGGCGACGAGGAGGCCCTGGCCGACGCTGGCGGCGGCCTGCTGGCGGGCCAGGTCCTTGGGGCGGCGGCGCAGTCCCAGCGGGGCGAGGCCGGCGGCGATGGCGCCGGAGGAAACGAGGACAATCTCACGTTCACCGCCGCTGCGGCTCTTGGCGAGGACGTCGACGAGGGCGTCCACCCGGTCGGCGTCCAGTCCCCCGGCGGCCGTGGTCAGCGACGAGGAGCCCACCTTGACGACGATCCTGCGGGCCTCGCCCACGGCCTGCCTTGCCCCTGCCACCTTGTTCTTCGTCCCCTCGCGCTGCCGTTCCGAGCCCTGCCGGGCCTTCTCGCAATCTACGCGAACGCACCCCGGGGCCGCGCGCGAGTACCAGTCCCCGGACGGTCCGCCTGCGTAACCGTTTGCTCACTCTTTGCGTAGGGCAAAAAAGCTGCGTTGGTTCCACATGGAATCTGAAGGGAATACAAATTTATTTTGAAGTTTGTGTCACCTACAGTTCGCCCTGTGAAGCGCATACTCCTCAGGTCGGGGAAGAGCCCCTTCGACGTGGTCCCCGTCGAGGAAGCCCTCCACCGCGACGTCTTTGCCACCAACTCCGGCAACCTGATCTTCAGTGACGCCACGCACAAGATCCTCACGGTGCCCGGCAGCGCGGAGGTGGTGTCCAACGGCATCGCGACCCAGGTCAGCGCGGCCGGCCAGATCAACGAGGAGTACGACGCGTTCGTCGTACCGCTGGCCAACGCCTTCCGGCCGACGTTCGAGGCCCCGCTCCAGCGGCTGACCCAGCTGATCTCGAAGCTGAAGATCCCCGTCGTGGTGGTGGGCGTCGGCGCGCAGGCCGGGCTGGACAACGATCCGGCGCGGCTGAAGTCCATGGAGTCCACCGTGCGGGACTTCGTCTCCGCGGTGCTGGACCACAGCGCGTCCATCGGGGTGCGGGGCGAGTTCACCGCGAAGTACCTCACCGACATGGGCTTCAGGGACGTCGAGATCATCGGCTGCCCGTCGCTGTTCATGCACGGCGACCGGCTCGAGGTGACCAAGCGGGTGGCGGCCATCACCCCCGAGTCGAGGATCTCGACCAACGGCTCGCACACCGCGGTGCGCGGGGGCCTGAGCAAGATCCTCAAACGGGCCCATGAGCGCTATCCCCACCTGCGCTACATCGGACAGAACCTCACCGACGCCCGTCAGCTGCACTGGCGTGACGTCGACTCGCCGGTCGGCCGGATCCGTGAGATGCCGACCCACCCCGACCACCCGATGTACCGGGAGGACAAGGTCCGGATGTACATCGACCCGGTCACCTGGATCGACGACCTCAAGGAGTTCGACTACTCGTTCGGCTCGCGCATCCACGGCAACATCGCGGCCCTGCTGGCTGGTACGCCGGCCACCGTGCTGGCCTTCGACTCGCGCACGCTGGAGCTGTGCCGCTACTTCGAGATCCCGCACCGGCTGCTCAGCGAGGTGCCCGCGGACCTCGACCCGGCCGAGCTGTACGAGGAGGCCGACTTCGGCGCGCTGACCGGCAACCACCGGGAGCGGTTCGACCGGTTCACCTCGTTCCTCGACAAGAACGGGCTGGAGAACACCTTCACGCACGGCGACGGCGGCAAGGCCTTCGACGAGCAGCTGCGCGCGCTGCGCTTCCCGGCGGGCGTGCGCCCCTGGATCGACGCGGACATCGCCTCACTGACGAGCCGGTTCGGCTGGCTGCAGCAGCGCATCACCGAACTGGACACCCACAACGCGCAGTTGAAGCGGGAGCTGGCGAAGTCCCGGGCGGGGGCGAAGGCGGCCGCCAAGGCCGCGGCCGCGTCCATCCCCACGCCCTCGATCTACCGCCGTGCGCGCCGCGTGATGGGCCGGGCCCTGAAGCCGGCCAAGTAGCGGCGCGCGCCCGCACCGTCGCTCAGGCGTGCACCCGGCCGCGCGGCCCGCTCACCCGCTTCTTCAGCCGTCCGAGCTTGCGCCGCACCTTGCGGGTCGCACCGCGCAGGAAGGTCTCGGCCGGGGTCTGACGCCAGCCCGGGTAGGCCTTGGCCTCGCGCGGTTCGGCGAGGTAGACGCGGTCGGGGACGCCCTCCTTGCGGGAGCGGTAGCCGGGGTAGGCCAGATAGAGCTGGGTGCCGCCCTTCTTCAGGACGGGACGGGGCTCGCTCTTGGCCTTCATGAACTCCAGGACGTCCACCAGGAGGTCCGGGCGCTGCATGGCCAGCAGCTGAAGCCGCAGCCGCTCGTGGACCTTGAGGCGCTGGGCGACGCCCTCGTTCCAGTAGGCGTCCATCAGCGGCTTGGCGAGCTCGAACTTGGTGCGCCGGATCTCCTCGTCCTGCCGGAGGAAGACCGGGCCGAACTGCGGCAGCAGCGTCACGAGGAACGGGCGGACCATGAGCACGTCCCGCTTGGGGCCGGGCGGGAGCATCCGCTCCAGCAGGCCCATCAGGGCGCGCGCGGAGTCGAAGCGGAGCTTGTAACTGCCGCTCTTCGTCACGTGCTTGCCGTCGTCGCGGCCCACCAGGTAGTAGCAGGTGTGGTCGGCGACTATGGAGACGCCGTCGGCCCGCAGATAGGCCTCCATCGTGAACAGCGCGTCCTCGCCGGTCCACAGGGACTCGTCGAAGCGCATGCCGTGACGCTCCAGGAACGCGCGGCGGAACAGCTTCTGCGCGCTCAGCGTGAACTTGATGTTGGAGGAGAACACGTCCGTACGGTCGCGGTTCTTGCCCCACATCGACTTGGGCGCGTTGCGGTTGACGCCCTCGACCTTGCCGAGGACGACGTCGGTGCCGTTGCGGTCGGCCATGGCGACCATGCGCTCCAGCGCCTCGGTGCCGAGCCGGTCGTCGGCGTCGAGGAAGAACACGTACCGCCCGGTGGCCTTGGCCAGGCCGACGTTGCGCGGGCCGCTGGGGCCGCCTGAGTTCTCCTGGCGGATCACCGTGACGGCCATGGGGGCGCGGGCGGCGAACTCCTCCAGGTAGTCCCCGGTGCCGTCCTTCGAGCCGTCGTCGACGGCGACGACCTCGATCCGCGCCGGGTCCAGCGTCTGTGCCTCGACCGACGCCAGGCATTCGACGAGGTACGGCATCGCTTCGTACGCCCCGATGATCACCGTGACGTCAGGCTGTGCGAGAGTCACTTCTCCCTCTCATCACGCAACGGTTCCCCCTATGCAATATTCCAGCTACCCGATAGACGGTTGGCTGGGTGAACGGGTTGTCCCGGCGCCCGAAGGTGTCCCACATCACAGAATGCCGAAGGGCCCGGTCCCCGGATGACGTCTCCGGGGACCGGGCCCTGCGCGAGGACGGGCGTCAGCCCGCCGTCACCTCGTTGGTCAGCTCCGCGCCGTCACCGGCCACCGCGCCGGTCGCGCCGTCCGCGGCGGCGGCCCGGGAGGCCTGGCCGACGTTGCGGGCCTCGGCCTTGAGGGCGAGGTCGGCGACGGCGGTGTTGAACTGGGCGAGGGAGGTCGGCTCGTCGGGGCCGAGCAGGTACGCCTTGAGCTCCTTGCGGTCCTCGGCCAGCGCGTCCGCCGCCGGATCGCGCACCGCGTCGAGCAGCTGGTCCAGCTCGGCGGCGGAGTTGGTGAGGATCACGGCCGCGCGCACCGCGGTGTTCTGCCGCCGGAACTCCTCCGCGCCCAGCTCCGCGGAGTCCGTGACCGCGTACGGCTTGCCGCTCGCGATGAAGTCGGAGACCACGCTGGAGATGTCGGAGACCATGGCCTCGGCGGCGTTGAAGCAGTCGTACAGGCGCGGTTCGGTGCCGGTGACCACCCGGTGCTCGAAGTCGGGGAAGGACCGCCAGTAGGCGTCGTTCCAGTCGGCGCGCAGCCGGGCCGCCTCCTCGTGCTTGCGCATGTCGACGATGCCGTCGCGGCTGGTCACCGCTTCGTCGGCCTTCTCGTCGAAGGCGAGCGAGAGGGAGTCGAGACGGGCCTTGAGGCGGGTCAGCTCGGTCTTCGCCGCGGCCTGGGCCGCCGCGTCGCCGTGGAAGCGGGAGTCGCCGGCGCGCTGTGCGGCGGCCTTCTTGATCAGGCCGGTGATCCGGCGGTGCGCGGCGCCGGCCGCGGCGCTGCGGGTGCCGGTGAACGGGTGCGGCTTGTACAGGACGCGGACCGGGGGCTCGGCGGCGACCAGCTTCTTCACGATGTTCTCGCCGGCCAGCAGGATCGAGGTGTTGCCCGGGTTGTCGTCCCAGCCCTCCCAGGTGGGCGCGTAGAGGACGGTCGGGATGCGGTCCTTCGGCGCGCCCTCCCAGATCTTGATGGGCGCGAGCTGCGGGCGGCCGACCTCGACGATGTCCTCGTCGCGGATGCCGACGTCGGCGATGGCGTAGCGGTCGCGGCCCGCCCGGCCGGCGGTCCACACCTCGTCGTACACCTTGCTGAACGGGTTGACGCTGGCGAGCTTGTCGCTGTCGCCGTGGCCGATGAAGACGTGCTTCATAGTGGGCACGCGCAGCATGTGGATGTTCTTGCCGACGTTCGCGGCGTACAGCGTGACCCGCACCATGGAGAGGTCCATGTTCATCAGGTGCACCCCCCCGGGCACGCAGATGACGGGGACCGTCGTGGGCGACATCTTCTCCAGGACGGAGCGCTCACGCAGGATGATCAGCGGCCGGCTGTCCAGCTGCTCCATGGTCTCCAGCCACATGTTGACCTGGTAGGCGGACTCCTTGGAGCCGGAGAAGTACAGCACGGTCTCCGGGCGGTACTCGCGCAGCCAGGCGCTCACCGTGGCCAGCACCTTGTCGGGCTTCGGCGGCAGCCGGCGGGCGCGCAGGTGCGGCACCAGCAGGACGACGTACAGCGCGCCGAGGACCAGGGTCACCGCGACGCCCACGTAGCCGGCGAGGTCGACGCCGGTGAGGGCGCAGACGAGCAGGCCGGCCACCGCCGCGAGGTCCAGGTGGAGCATCTTCTGCCCGGCCCGGGACAGCAGCGCGCGCGGCGGGGCGTCCGGGACGGTCAGCCGGGAGGCCACGTCGACGTTGCGGGTCACGACCGGCATCTGGCGGCGCTTGCCGATCAGGGTGACCAGGGCGCCGTGCGGGGCCTGGAGACCGAAGAAGAGCGTGAAGCAGGCGATCGCCGCGTAGAAGACCGGCTCCTCCGACAGGTCGAGCCGGGCCAGCAGCAGGATGAGCAGCAGCTCGCGGACCAGGAACCGGGTGGACAGGCCCGCCCTCACCTTGTTCAGCAGGGTGATGAGGTAGGTGCCCTTGCGGTGGAGATAGAGGTCCGCCAGGTACGTCACGGCGGCCGCGGCGGCGAAGGCGGGGGTGCTCGGGACGAGCGCGGCCAGCATGAGGCAGGGGTAGCCCAGCATCATGAGGACCGCCGCGGCCAGTTCGGCCGCGCTGCCCACCCGGGCCACGCGAATGGCAGTGGATATCACGGAGAAACCTGCTCTGGGAGGGGTGCCGGTCATAGAAGCCTAAAAGTCCGGAAAGTCCTTTGTGAAGGTTTCGGGATTCTTACGCGTCAGGCCTCTGTGAATTCTCCGTAAACAGGGAGCCACAGAGGCCTGAAATTCGATGGCTATTTGCGGTTGATTATGCCACGCCGTCCTGTCGGTCGAGCACCGAGGCCAGGGCCTGCTCGAAGCCGGAGGCCTTGCCCGCGGGGGCCGTGGGGTCCTGCTGGCGGACGTCGATGACGTGCCCGGTGAGCTCGGAGAGGAGGACGTCGAGCGAGGTGCGGGCGACGGCCTCGGAGGAGAGCAGGCTGCCCGCCGGCTCCTGCCCGAAGGCCTTGGTGCGCATGGGGGTCGCCGTGCGCTCCGGGTTCACGCAGTTCACCCGGATGCCGTCGCCGGCCCACTCGTCGGACAGGGCCTGGGTGAGGTTCACCATGGCGGCCTTGGTGGAGGAGTAGAGGCTGTACTCGGCGCGGCCGCGGGTGTAGCTGCTGGAGGTGTACAGCAGCAGCTGGCCCTTGGTCTCGGCGAGGTACTTGTAGGCCGAACGGGCGATCTGCACCGGCGCCAGGTAGTTCACCTTCAGCGCTTCCTCGATGGTCGCGTTGTCGGTCTCGGCCAGCTTGCCGATGCGCAGCACCCCGGCGGTGTTGACGACGTGGTCGATGCGCCCGGTCTCGCTGTAGGCCTTGGACAGGGCGTCGTCGACCTCCTCCGGGTTCTCGACGTGCGTGCCGGTGGTGGAGCGGCCGAGGGCGTACACGGTGGCGCCGTAGGACTCGGCGAGCTCGGCGATGTCCTTGCCGATGCCGTAGGAGCCGCCGAAGACGACGACGGTCTTGCCGGTCAGCAGCTCGCGGTAGACCTCCTCGCCGTACGGCTCGGGGGTGGCGGTGGAGGCCAGCTGGAACAGCTTGTCGGCGATGAAGACGTCGACCGGCTGAGTGACCTTCATGTTGTACTCGTCGCCCGCGACGACGTGGATCGGCACGTCCGGCAGGTACCTGAGGACCACCGTGCAGTCGTCCGTGGCCTGGAAGTTGGGGTCGCCGGCCGCCACCTCGTAGGCCCGCTTGATGGTGGACAGCTTGAAGGCCTGCGGGGTCTGGCCGCGGCGCAGCCGGGAGCGGTCCGGGATCTCGGTGATGAACTCGCCGTCCTCGCCGTGCGTCCGGGTGACGATGATGGTGTCGGCGGACGGGATGGCGACGTCGACGGCCTGGTAGCGCTCCAGGGCGGCCACGCAGTCGTCGATGACGCGCTGGGAGAGCAGGGGGCGTACGGCGTCGTGGAAGAGGACGTTGAGGTCCTCGCCCTCGGCCAGGCCCTCGCCCAGGGCGGTGATGGCCCGTTCGGTGGTCTCGTTGCGGGTGGTGCCGCCCTCGATGATCCTGGAGACCTTCTTGAACCCGGCCTTGGCGACGATCTTCTCGATGTCGGCCACATAGCCCGGCGCCATCAGCACGATGACGTCGTCGACGGAGTCGGCCTTCTCGAAGGTGGTCAGCGTGTGCTCGATGACGGCCTTGCCTGCGATCTTCAGCAGCTGCTTTGGGATCGACAGACCCACGCGCTGGCCGGTGCCACCGGCCAGGATCACTGCGGTCGTACGGGGCTTGGCTATGTGCTGGGACACCAGAGACCTACCTTGGGGCGACAGGGAACGGGGAAATGGTCCCACTTGCGGTTACCGCGATGCAAGGTGAGCGCCCTTCGCTGCATATGTGCGCGCCACCCGCCATTCACCTTGAACCGCTGGTGATTGGTAAGACGTGTACGGGACCCATGGGATGCTCCCTGGAAATCCTGTGAGTAACTCCACAGGAGCTGAGTGATACCTGAGAGTAACGGTGAACGATGGTCAGCGACGGCGCAGCCGCTTGAGGCAGCGATGCCCGAGGACTCTCACCAGTTCCTTGGACGAGGTCTGGTGCACCCCGCGCGCGGCGGGCCGGCCCGACCCGTCCTCGGCGACCGCGGCGAGCGCCCCGTACAGGGCCTGAGCGGCCACCTCGGGGGCCATCCGGGGATCCTCTCCGCCGTCGGGGGCGGCCGGTTTCGGCACGGCGGACAGCAGCTTCGGATCGCCGAGGACGCGTACGCCCATTGCGGTGATGCGTTCGGCCATCTCGGCGCCGATCCCTGCCGCCGCCTCCACCGCCCACTCCGGGGTGGAGATCTTCACGTCCCGTGACGTCGGGCTGCACGCGTTCTTCATATGCATCACCGCGCCGTTGCGGATAAGTTTCGAATAAAGCTCGTCCGGCAGCCCATTGCCCCGGAATTCTTTATTGAGATTCCGCAGCATTTCGGTCTCGGCGAGGGTGAGCGAGCGATTCGCGGTGTCCGCGACCGGCTGCAGCAGTTTGTCCGGAAGACCCAGCAGCGCCTCGAAGGTGCGCATGAGCCCCTCGCGGTCCCGGTCGTCCACCACGACGACGGTGACCCGGTCGGCGCCGACCACCCGCACCCACCGCTCGACGAGCCGGTCGTGCCGGTGCCGCCGCCAGAAACTCGGGTTGGGCTTCTCGTAGGGGGCCTTGCGGAGCATGTGCTCCAGCCACTCCTCGTAGCCCATGCGCAGCCCGTTCTGCACGTACTGCTGCCACTGCGAGGGCATGATCTTCGCCAGCGGCCGCAGGGTGACCAGGACGTGCACGCGCTCGCCGCCGAGCTGCTCGACGACCCGCTCGACGGTGGCGTCGTCGGGGGCGTCGGCGAAGAACTCGCTGCTGATCACGGAGGTCTTCCGGCCGCCGGCCGCCACCTGCTCCACGAGCTGCTGCCAGTGCCGCTCGGTGGGCGTGGTGTCGCCGATCATCCCACCGCGGGAGCAGGCCGCGAGCACGGCCTGCATGGGGTGCCTGCTCAGGGCCGGAAACACGACGCCGTACGCCGGCATCGTCTCCTTGGCCCCGAAGAGGGCGCCCTGGATCGAGGTGGTCCCGGTTTTATGGGGGCCGATGTGCAGCAGCCGGGTGCCGGCGGGCAGCGGTACCGGTCGCGCGGTCGGCCGGGTCCGTTGCGCGGGCATGGCCGCGAGTTCCGCGCGCTCGTTCACCGGGGCGTCGTCTCTCGTACAGTCCGTCTCCATGGTCAAGGGACGGTAAGAGGTGTTCCTGAGAGTGCACTGAGAGGAGCCTGGGGCACAGATGAGCCTCAGGCTCCGGTCACACAGTTTTCACACCTTGCGGACGCCGCGCCTGCCGTCCGTGACCCTGAGTGCGGCCAGGGTGCGGGCGGTCGCCTTCGTCTTCAGGACGGTGTCCACGACGCGTACCCGTGCGTCGACGGCGTCCGGGCGGATGTCGAAGAGGTGGTAGCCGCGGTGGGCGTCGATCAGCTTCCAGTGCGGGTTGTCGGCCTTCAGCGGGTCCCACTGGGCGCGGAAGGCGGCCTGGTCCTGGTCGCCGTTGCTGGAGATCGACGTCCCGACGAACTCGGCGCCGACGACCGCCGAGGACGGGTCGGCGAAGTCCCGCTTCAGGTCGCTGATCATGGTGAGGTGCCGGTCGCCGCTGAGCACCACCGGATTGCGGACGGAGGCCAACTCCCCCAGCAGCGTGTTGCGTTCGGCCTGGTAGCCGTCCCAGGCGTCGTAGTACCAGAGCTTGCCGGGGCCGGCCAGCAGATCGGTCTCGGCCATCATGATCTGTGAGGCGATCAGGTTCCAGCGGGTGTCGGAGCTGCGCAGCCCGTTGACCAGCCACCGCTTCTGCTCGGCGCCCAGCATGGTGAGCTCCGGGTCCTGGGCGCCCTCCTGGCCGATCGCCTGGTCGCTGCGGAACTGCCGGGTGTCCAGCACGTTGAGCCGGGCGAGGCGGCCGAACCTGAGGGCGCGGTACATCCGGATGTGCGGGCCGTTCGGCACCGCCGTGGCCCGTACCGGCATGTGCTCGTAGTACGCCTGGTAGGCGGCCGTCAGCCGGGCCGTGAAGGCGTCGTGGGACTGCTTGTCGGGGTCCTGCGGGACCTCCCCGGCGAAGTCGTTGTCCACCTCGTGGTCGTCGAAGGTGACCACCCAGGGGGCGCGGGCGTGCATCCGCTTCAGATCGGGGTCGCTGCGGTACTGGGCGTACCGGTTGCGGTACTGGGTGAGCGTGTACGGCTCACCGCTCCCCTCGTGCCGGCGCACGGCCGTCGCGGAAGGCCCCGACTCGTAGATGTAGTCGCCGACGAAGAGGACGACGTCGGGGTCCTGGGCGGCCATGTCGGCGTACGGGGTGAAGTAGCCGTGCTGCCAGTTCTGGCAGGAGGCGAGCGCGATGCGCAGCGAGCCGCCCGAGGCGAGCGGCTGGGGCGCGGTACGGGTGCGGCCGACCGGGGAGATCCGGCCGCCGGCCCGGAAGCGGTACCAGTAGTCGCGGCCCGGCTTCAGGCCTCGTACATCCACATGAACACTGTGCCCGTACGCGGGCCGGGCGATGGCGGTGCCCCGGCGCACGGAGGAGGCGAACCGGGAGTCGGGCGAGATCTCCCACTGCACGGCGACGTCCTGCTGCGGCATCCCGCCGCCGCCCAGCGGGTCGGGGGCGAGGCGGGTCCAGAGCACGATCCCGTCGGGCAGCGGATCGCCGGAGGCCACGCCGAGGCTGAACACGTTCTCGGGCAGGGTGCTCGCGGCGGCGTGCGCGGTGGCGGGCAGCCAGAGCTGGGCGGAGGCGGCGGCGCCGAGTACGGCGGCGCCGGCGGTGAGGAGACGACGGCGGTCCGGGGACATGGGGGGGGAACTCCCTTGCGTCGCTGGCGTCTTGACGCAAGGAAAGGTGGCATGGACAGCCGGTCGGCCCGCTGAACGCGGAACCGCGCATACATGACAAGGAGACGGACAACGAACGGGGCACGAGAAGGACCCGTTGCGGACGCACCGCAACGGGTCGGAGACGCGTGCCTCAGAAGGGCTCGAAGCCCTCGAACTCCTGGGTGGCCTCGTCGCGTTCGGCCTGGCGGTCACGGCGGCGCTGGGCGGCCGGACGGGGCTCGTCGAGGCGGTGGTCCTCACCGCGCCGGCCCAGCATCTCCGCGCCGGCCATGACGGTCGGCTCCCAGTCGAAGACGACCGCGTTGTCCTCGGGACCGATCGCCACCCCGTCACCCGCCCGGGCGCCGGCCTTCATCAACTCCTCCTCCACACCGAGGCGGTTGAGGCGGTCGGCGAGGTAGCCCACGGCCTCGTCGTTGTTGAAGTCGGTCTGCCGCACCCAACGTTCGGGCTTCTCGCCGCGGACGCGGTAGAGGCCGTCCTCCTCCAGCGTGACGGTGAAGCCGGCGTCGTCCACGGCCTTGGGCCGGATGACGATCCGCGTCGCCTCCTCCTTCGGCTTGGCGGCACGCGCCCGCCCGACCAGCTCGGCCAGCGCGAACGACAGCTCCTTGAGCCCCATGTGGGCGACGGCGGACACCTCGAGGACGCGGTACCCGCGCGCCTCCAGGTCCGGCCGCACCAGGTCGGCCAGGTCCTTGCCGTCCGGTACGTCGATCTTGTTCAGGACGACGATCCGCGGACGGTTGCCGAGCCCGCCGTACTGCCGCAGCTCCTCCTCGATGATGTCGAGGTCGGAGACCGGGTCGCGGTCGGACTCCAGGGTGGCGGTGTCCAGGACGTGCACCAGCACACTGCACCGCTCCACGTGCCGCAGGAACTCCAGGCCGAGGCCCTTGCCCTGACTGGCGCCCGGGATGAGACCCGGCACGTCGGCGATGGTGTAGACGGTGGAGCCCGCGGTCACCACACCAAGGTTCGGCACCAGGGTGGTGAACGGGTAGTCGGCGATCTTCGGCTTGGCGGCGGAGAGCACGGAGATCAGCGAGGACTTGCCCGCGCTCGGGTAGCCCACCAGGGCCACGTCGGCGACGGTCTTCAGCTCCAGGACGACGTCCTGCAGATCGCCGGGCTCACCGAGCAGCGCGAAACCGGGCGCCTTGCGGCGGGCCGAGGCGAGCGCCGCGTTGCCGAGACCGCCGCGGCCGCCCTGGGCGGCGACGAAGGAGGTGCCGTGGCCGACGAGGTCGGCGACGACGTTGCCCGCCTTGTCCAGCACGACGGTGCCGTCCGGCACCGGGAGGACGAGGTCCTGCCCGTCCTTGCCGGAGCGGTGGCCGCCCTCCCCCGGCTTGCCGTTGGTGGCCTTGCGGTGCGGGGAGTGGTGGTAGTCGAGGAGCGTGGTGATCGACTGGTCGACGGTGAGGATGACGTCGCCGCCGCGCCCGCCGTTGCCCCCGTCGGGGCCGCCGAGCGGCTTGAACTTCTCACGGTGGACGGAGGCACAGCCGTGACCTCCGTTACCCGCGGCGACATGCAGCTCGACGCGGTCCACGAAGGTGGTCATGGTGGGTGCCTCCAGCACTGCGAAAACGTACGGATGTGTCTTACTGCCTAACACGCGAAAGGCGGACCCGCCTTCCCACCAGGGAAGTGAGGTCCGCCTCGCGAAAAGCTTCCGATCAGCCGACTCAGGCGACCGGAACGATGTTCACGACCTTGCGGCCACGGTGGGTGCCGAACTGCACCGAACCGGCCTCGAGCGCGAACAGCGTGTCGTCGCCACCGCGGCCGACACCGGCGCCCGGGTGGAAGTGGGTGCCACGCTGGCGGACCAGGATCTCACCCGCGTTGACGACCTGACCGCCGAAGCGCTTCACGCCGAGCCGCTGGGCATTGGAGTCGCGACCGTTCCGGGTGGACGATGCGCCCTTCTTGTGTGCCATGTCTCCTCAGTCCTTACTTCGCAGCCGCGGGGATCGCGGTGACCTTGATCGCCGTGTACTGCTGGCGGTGGCCCTGACGACGGCGGTAGCCGGTCTTGTTCTTGTAGCGAAGGATATCGATCTTGACGCCCTTGTGGTGGTCCACGACCTCGGCCTGGACCTTGATGCCGGCCAGCACCCACGGGTCGCTGGTCACGGCGTCGCCGTCGACAACGAGCAGGGTCGAGAGCTCGACCGTGTCGCCAACCTGGGCGGTGGAAATCTTGTCAACCTCAACGATGTCGCCGACAGCAACCTTGTGCTGGCGACCACCGCTGCGCACGATGGCGTACACGCGGATCTCACTCTCTCGCTCGGGAACGGCACCCCCGCAGTCCAGCCACCCGGGAACAGTCACGGACGGCCTCTCCCTGTCCACCGGCGGACCGGTGTCCGGGAGGAAGAGGTTTACGGAGATGTGGCGCGTCTAGGGAACACGCCGAGGGTCAAGGCTACGGGGCCCGGCTTGAGGGGTCAAACCGGGCCCCGGTGTCACCTGGTGGGCGGATGGTGCCGGCCTAGCTGCGGGACTCCGTGAGGAACCTCCGGATGCTTCTCAGGGGCACCTCGATGGCAGGGCGATCCAGCGCCGCGCCCTCCAGGTGCACAAGAACCCGCACCTCGTCGCGGTCGGGAAACTCCGCCGCGAACGCCGAGACACACGATGCGAGAACGTCCTGGACGTAGTCCTCGATCTCGGCGTCATCGGGGTCGGTGACCGCCGCGTCCAGCGCTCTGGGAGCCGCAGCCAGGATGACGGGCGGCGCGCCGTCCTTCAGACGATTCGCCAGGACCTGCACCTCCCCCTTGCGAGGCACTCCCCCGTAGCGCTCATGAGCAAGGGGGCCGTTCAGGATCGCGGCGTCGCAGTCCCCTCCGGTTTCGGGCACCGAGCCCGTCCGGATGTCGACCCCGGGAATGCCCCCCAGGGCCGCCCGGCACGCCGCGGCGACGTCCTCCGTCCCCGAGGCGATCACGTAGTCCACCTTCATGACCACATCACCCGCAACTCATGCCGGGCATGATCTGGGGCCTGCTCAGCTTGGGGAGCACATCGTCCGTCACGGCGACACCGCCGTCGACGACGTCCGCCGTGTAGGCCATGCGAGCCGACTCGGGCAGGTCGGACAGGCTGACCTTCGTGCGGGTCATCGTGTAGGACCCCTCCTTCTTGAACGCCTTGTACGCCCGGCGGGCGTACTCCGCCGCACCCCTTTCGGTGAAGGAGAAGTACTTCACGCCCTGGGTGCTCCTGAAGGCCCGGCTCTTGTGGATGTCGTCGCGCTCCATGCCCTTGACCGCCCGCCAGAGGTAGATCTCGTCCGGTCCCAGGTCACCGCCGCGGTTGTGCACGAGCAGTGGTGACTGACCGGCGACCACATAGTAGGTGTGGATGCCCGCGACGGTGAGGTCGTGCGTGCGCTGCCGCTCCTCGAAGTGACGCACACCCACGAGGTCGACCGAGGCGCCCTCCGGCGTGCGCAGGGTCATGCCCGGCTTCAGGTCACCGGCGTCGACCCACTCTCCCTCGGACTCCGCCCAGAAGGGATGGGTGGTGGTGGACACCAGCTTCGCCGAGGTACCGGCTTCCGTGGTGACGGTGAGGTCGACGAAGTGCTTGTCGTCTTCCGTGACGATGGTGCCGAC
The DNA here is from genome assembly GCF_040630255.1 of Streptomyces sp. NPDC005820. Lineage (NCBI taxonomy): Bacteria > Bacillati > Actinomycetota > Actinomycetes > Kitasatosporales > Streptomycetaceae > Streptomyces > Streptomyces sp. NPDC005820. Next base: position 97,175 of record NZ_JBEXXE010000018.1, on the reverse strand, counting down.
GACCTCCCGGACCGTCGTCTCATCCGTCTCCGGGTCGGTCACGACGACCTCGTCACCCAGCTTGACGTCCTCGATGGGGCGGCTGGTGCCGTCCGCGAGGAGAACCTTCGTACCGGGCAGGAAACTGTGGTTCTCGATCTCGCACGTCTTGTTCTTCTTGAGGGCCTGCGCCGCCTTCTTTTTCGCGGCGGCCAGCTTCTCCCCGGCCTTGGACAGACCGGTCCTCGCCTTGCCGAGCGCCTTGTTGGCCTTGAACAGGTCCTTGGCACCGCCGATGAGGTCGCCGACCAGGCCGGTCACCCGCTTGGCGAGCTTGATGCCCTTGGCCCAGTTCCACGGGGCGCCGTACTTGGCGAGGATCTTGCCCGCCAGACCGCCCGCGAAGCTGCCGGCGATGTTGAGCAGGGTCTCGCCACAGGCGCCGACGTCACCGCTGGAGATGCAGTCCAGGGCCGCGTCCACACCGAGGATGTCCCGGGCGATCTTGACCAGGGCCTTGCCGGCGGACTTGAGGCGCTGCTTGGCCGCGGACTGCTGCCCCTCGGCCGCCGACACGTTCCGGGAGGCGTTGTCGTACTCCGACTGTGCCTTCTCCTCCTGCGTCTGGTGGATGACCGGCAGGCCGCCCCGGCACTCGATCAGTCCCTCCCGGCATTCCGGGATGATCATGCCGCTGGGGTCGGCGTGGGTGACCGGGGAGTTGTTCGCGTAGGCGTAGCCGTTGATCTGCTGCGGCTGGGTGTAGTCGATGACCGGGTCGACGGATATGAACTTGCCGATGGCCGCGTCGTACTCCCGTGCCCCCAGGCGGGTCAGGCCGGTCGAGGCATCGATCGTGCCGCCGACGAAGCCCTTCTGACCGGGCCAGACACCGGTCTTCTCACCCCGTTCGACGCCAAAGGGGTCGAAGCGCCGCTGGGACACCGCGCCCGTGGCGCTGTCGATGGCGAGCTCACCGGTCTCGTGGTGATCGGACGCGACGAAGGACAGCTTGCCGGCGCTGCGGACCGCGACGGTCTGTTCGGCGAAGTCGTAGTAGCGCGTCGCCTCCTTCTTGGTGCCGTCGGCGGACAGCCGCAGCTCGGTTCCCGGCAGGTAGACAGTCGTGCCGGAGGGGTCCTTGCGCTGGATCCGTGCGCCGGTCGAGTCGTACAAGTAGCTCGTCTTCGAGCCGTTCGCCTCGGTGACGTCGGTCAGCGTCCCGGAGTCGCTCCACGCCAGCGACTGGGCGTCGCCACCGATGGTGCGCTTGGTGGTGTTGCCCGCGTCGTCGTACTCGTACGACGTCTGCTTGTTCCCGGTCGGGGTCTTCTCGGTGACCTTGGTGACCTGGTGCGGTCCGTCACCGAGGGCGCCCGCGCCGCCGTACTCGTAGTCGCGGGTGATGTTCTTCGCCGTGTTCAGGCCGGTGTCGTGGATGGTCTCCGCGGTCCGGTTGCCGAGGGCGTCGGTCTCGTACGACTTCCAGTACGGTGCCGGGCCGCCGAGCGCGCTCGTGCCGACCGCTGAGTCACACGCCTGCGGGCCGGTCCCGTCCAGCGGCGCCACTGAGCCACGGGTGCCGGAGCCGGCCGCGCTCGTCGCCGTGGCCCCAGGGGTCCAGGCGTCCGCGAGCCGCTGCCGGCTGTCGTAGGCGAAGCACTGCACGTCCGGAGACGCGGCGTTCGCCGTGTCCGCGATGGACAGGACGTTGCCCGCCTGGTCGTAGGAGTAGTTCGCCTCCTTGGCCGGAGCGGTCGCGCCGTAGACGTCGACCACCGAACGGGTCAGGCGGTCGGTGCCCTTCTCGTAGTCGAAGGTCTGCCAGACCTTCTTGCCGCTGCCCGCGTACAGCTCCAGCTGCTGGAGGTGGCTGTCCTGGGAGTAGACGGTGTTGGTGACGTACGAGGAGGTGCCCGTCATCGTCATGGGGCGCTGCAGCGCGTCGTACGTGTACGTCAGCGCCTCCGCCGGCAGGTCGCCGATGGCCGGCAGCCCTGAGGACTGGAGCGTGCCGTCACGGTTGTACGCCGAGGTGAAGGTGTACGTACCGGCCAGTGATCCCTGCGAGGCGGGCACCTGGTACGCGGTCTTCAACGGACGGTAGAACTCGTCCATGCTCTGGACGGCCACCGCGAAGTACTCCGTCGCGGAGACATAGCTCAGATGCCCGTAGGCCTGGCCCAGCCAACCCGCCTTGTCGTACTTCGTCTCCGTGAGCTTCGTTCCGGTGTCCGGGTCGCCCTGCCAGGTGGAGATGGCGCGGCCGAGCTTGTCGTAGACCGTGGAGATCTTCTTGTTGCGTCCGTCGTAGGTGACGATCGGACGGTCCAGTTCGTCGTAGTCCGTGATCGACGTACCCGAGTCCGGGTCGACGCTCTTGTGCTGACGGCCCAGTTGGTCGTACTCGTACCGCCACACGTTGCTCTTGGCATCGGTCACCGTCTCCAGCTGACCGTCCGCGGTGTACGTGTACCTGGTCGAGTCGTACGGCACTCCGGCGCCGGGGGCGGAGCCTCTGTAGTGCCGTATCTCGGAGACGTTCCCCTGTCCGTCGGTGACGGTCGTCGTGGGCACACCGCCGACCGGCGGGTCCACATGGGTCAGTTCGCCGTCGTATCCGGTCGTCGTGCGCCACTGCTCGACGCCGGAGACCGCGAAGATCTCGGCCGTGGTGCGGCCCAGGCCGTCGTACTCCAGCAGGCTCTGCGCGCCCGCCTCGCCGTTGTGCACGAGCAACAGCTCGTCCGAGGCGGCGCCCGCCGCGTTGTAGGTCGAATTCGTCTTCTTGACGTTGCCCGTGCCGTCGTACCAGGTGTCCGCGACCATGCGGGTGCCGTCGGCGCCCTCGGTCTGGATCTGGCGGGCCCTCAGGAGGCTGTCGTAGAGCTGGTACTCGGCGCCGTAGGAGCCGTCGTTCTCGATCTTCTCGGTCTTGATCGAGGTGACCTTGTCCTTGCGGACGTTGTACGAGTACTTGATGCTCGGCGTCTGGGTCGTGGTCCGGTCCGCCAGCCACACCGACGTGAGGCGGCCCATGGCGTCGTACGCGAGGTCCGTCCGCCTGCCGTTCGGGTCGGTCTGGCCCGACGACATGCCCCAGGCGGGGGCGTAGTCGGTGGTGGTCGCGTGGCCGAGGGCGTTGGTGACCTTCGTCTTCGTCAGCAGGCCGTTGGTCTCGGTGTAGACGGTGCTGGTCTGATCCGTCGTCCCGATCTGCTTGGCGTCCTGCTGGGACTTCGGACGTCCGAAGTCGTCGTAGGTCGTGACGCCCGTGACCTGGTACGTCGCCGTGGTCCCGTTGTGCGCCGTCAGCCGCTCGGTCCTGGTCGCGTCACCCTTGGTGGGCGCCGCGCCGAACGCGCCGCCGTCGTAGGAGGTGCGCTCGTCCGCGATGACCTGGGTCTTGCGGTCGGGCGTCGTCGCGCACTTCACGGACACCGACTCGCTGCGGGCGGGAAGCGACAGGATGTTCTTCGCCGTGTTGTCCGCGTAGGTGGTGCGGGTGCAGGTGTCGTCCTTGGTGGTGGAGACGTCGCCCTGGTCGTCGACAACGAGGACGCGGCCGGTGCCGTTCGAGGTGTCGTACGTCGTCGTGGACTTCGTCTCCAGCCAGGTGCCGTCGGACTTCAGGTTGAAGCCGCGGCCGACCTGGTCGTGCACGATCACCGCGCGGGTGGTGCCCCAGCTCCGGGTCTGGGTGGCCGAGTAGTGCTTCCACGGGGTGCTGATCGACTTGGAGATCAGCTTGGCGCCGTCGTAGGTGGCGACCTCCAGCTGGTGGCCGGTGAACTCCTCGTCGTCCGTGTACGACGCACCCGTGGAGTCCTTCACCGACACCGATCGCGTGTTGCCGTCGGCGTCCTTGTCCCCGTTCATGCCCTGCAGGAACGTGTAGTCGACCCGGGTCTTCTGGACGTCCGAGGTGCCGCTGGTGACCTTGACCTTGCCGTAGCCCTGCCAGCCGCCCCAGGTGAGGTACTTGTCGTCGGTGATGCCGTCCGGCTTCGCCTTACGCCAGGCCGCGTCGCCCTGGTAGTCGTAGCGGGTCACCATCGAGTCGCTGCCGCCGGTGCGGTCCGTCTCGATGACCGCCGACACGACGTACTTGTGGAACCAGTCCGTGATCGGGTCGACGTAGCCCGGCGGAGCCCACTTCACGGGGTAGCAGCGCTTGGTCGACTCGCCCGGCTTGGGGAGCGTGGCCTTGGTGCAGTCGGGGGCCGCGTACGTGACGTCGAGCTGGGCGCCCGTCTCGCTGAGGACCATGGACAGGCGGAAGCGGTAGAACGGGGCGATGTTGTCGCCGATCGCGTCGACGCGGTTGGCGAGCTGCTCGCCGAACAGGTCGACGGACGGCAGCTTGACCGCCGTGCCGGCGCGGCCCTCGTGCTCGATCTTCGACAGCCACAGCGTCTTGGAGTCGTCGCCGTTGTCCGTGAAGAGGTGGGTCAGCGTCCAGGCGTCCACGTCCTGGTAGGTCGTGGCGTCCTTGCGCATCTGCGTGACGACGGACGCCAGCCGCTTGGTGGTGAAGAACGTCGGCACGGGCGAGGTGCACTTCGTGCCGGACTTGCACTCCTGGTCGACCGGGACGTCCGGCCAGTGGGAGGCGTTGGCCTTGGTGCGCTTGCTCTCCGCGCAGTCGAAGTCGGCGGTGGTCAGGCAGCGTTCGGCGGTGTTGAAGACGATCCGGGCCGGGGCCTTCGCCGCGTAGGCCTGGCCGTCGCGCTGGCCGTAGTCGATGCGCTTGAGGTAGCCGCCGCGGTGGTACGCGGTGCCGTTGACGTCCGTCTTCCCGTTCAGCGCGTAGTAGTTGGTCTCGCGCTCGTAGAAGTAGGACATCACGTTGCCGTGCGTGTCCTTGACGTAGTCCAGCGACCAGCGCCACGCCTGCTGGCAGTACGCCGAGGTGAAGGTGGCGTTGTAGCAGGGCTCACCGGAGTCGTCGCCGAAGACGGGGGCGGTCCAGACCGAGTTGGTCTCCTCGTTGCCCGTCGCCCAGCCCGGCAGACGGTTCTTGCCGAAGTAGTACTCCGTACCGTCCGACGTGGTGATGCGCCAGTACTCACCGTCGTTGTCGCCGTTGGTGCCGTCGGTCAGCTTCTCGACCTTCGAGCCGTCGTCGGACGACATGTGCCACTCACCCGTGGTGTCGTCCTTGACCAGCTCACCCGAGGAACCGTTGAGCATGACCGTGGCGTTCTCGAACGCCCAGCACTGCTCGGCCGAACCGTCATGCCCGTCCTCCGAGCACGGCTTGTAACGGCGCTCGATGTAACCCGGGTCGTAGGAGAAACCCTCACCGATCCAGGAGCCCTGGTTGTTCGTCGCCGAGGTGCGGCCGTCCGCCGACTGGGAGGAGTAACCGAGGCCCACGGTCGGGGTCAGACCGCCGGGGGTCGGAACCGAACGGAAGGGGTAGTTCCAGTTGAACGCGCCGGAGGAGGTGGCAACGCTCCAACTGGCTGAGGGCGCAAGCGCCGTCGCCTTGTACGTGCCCTGCGCCGACGACGGGCCGGCCGCCACCGCGACCAGGGAGGTCGCCTCGGCCGCCATGGTCGAGACGCCCTCGGCAGAGGCCGGGGCGGCGGTCACATCCGCAGAGACCGTTCCCGTCTTCACGTCGTTGACCGTCGGCAGCACCTTCGGCTGCTCCGGGCACTCCTTGCTGCCGGGCACCGCCACGACGGCACACGCCGGGAGCTGCACCAGCCGCAGACGCGAACCGTAGGAACCTCCGAAGCCCTCCGCGAACTCCGAATAGTCCACCGTCAGACGGACCTTGCCCGTCTGCGCGGAACCGTCCGCCCGCTCGACACCCAGCAGCACGTCGGCGCCCAGCTTGCCGGCCCGCTTCGGATCGAGCACGTCGACCCGGACCTCGCCGGCCGCCTGCGCCGCCTTGACCTTGGCCTTCGCCTTGGTCACCCGCACCGGCAGACCGCCCGCCTCAGCAGTGGCGCCCAGCTTCAGCTCGGCGCCGCCCTGCTTCGGCCACACCGCCTTGTCCAGGCCCTTGACCGCCGCCTTGCGCGCCGGGTCGGAAGGGCGGGACTTCGCCTTGGCATCCCGCCCATCGGCGGGATCCCCGTCGTCCTGGACGCCGGGGCGGCTGGTGCGGCCCTTGTCGTCCGCGGCGAGCGGCACCGCCTGGACGGTGGACGCCGAGAGCGCCAGGGCCAGGCTCAGCACCGTCGTGCCGAGAATGCGTCTGGGTATTCGTCGGTTCAACGGCCGACTCTTCCGATACATCAATGATCTCCGTTTGTGGACAGGAACTACTTGCCGCGGCGCATGGCTTGCGCCGCGGCAAGGAGGGAGAAGAAAGTCAGGGGATGCGGAGTGGAATGGTGTTCCGCTCCGAGGAGTTGGCGAATTCCGGGACCACGACGGTGTTCCCGAAGAATTCGTACGGCCATTCGTCGGTGCTGTCCGGCGCGGCTCCCGCGCCGGTGACGACTCCGCGCAGCAGCCAGCCGGGGCCGTCGAAGCCGAGGAAACGCGAGTGCATGGTGGCGGGGGTGCCGTCGCGGCGTACGACGGGCACGTCGGCCCGCAGTTCGACTCCGGCGGGGCCCGCCCATTCCCGTACCGACGCGCCGTCCCTGCTCAGCTTCGCGAGCAGGTCGGCGCGCACGGTGTCCCAGGAGCGGCCCGGGGTCCGGTGGTAGGCCTGGAGCTGGAGCGCGGTCCGGCCGTGGACGACGGTGACGGCGAGGACGCCGCCGTGGCCGCTCTTGTCGCCCACGAACTTGAGCTCGACGTCCGGCCGGGCGGGGACGCGCAGGCCGCCCAGGTCGGTGCGCTCCCCCGCCGGGACGCCGGGCGAACCGGCGTCCCAGGGACCGGAGACGGGTCCCCGCAGGGCCGCGCGGGCCGCATCCTCCGCGAAGCCCAGCAGTTCGTCGACGTCGGCTCCGGTGTAGCCCTCGGCGTCGATCACGGCCCGCAGCAGGGTCAGCACACCGCTCAGCGCGAGGCGGCCCCGCCGGTCGGCGTCCCGGAGCGCGGCGACGTCCCCCAGCAGGCCGGTGATCACGGCGGTGGCCTCCTCGTGCCCGAGGTCCGTGGCGATGCCCTCGGGTGAACGGCCCTCTGTCCTGCGGTCGTTCAACTCCAGTTGCAGGGCCGTGAGGAGGACCCGGCCAGGGGTCAGCCGGTCCCATACGCCGAATTCCGCCGCCGATTCACTCTCCGGCGCGATGAACCCGTCGCGCCGGAACTGGGCGAGAATTTCCCTTGCTTTATGGCGCACCGCGGCCCCTCTTCCATTTCTTGACGGCCTGCCCGATCCTCGCGATCACGAGTGCCGTGGCGATGGTGGCCTCGACTATCCCAGGGGACGCGCCGGCCTGATGGGTGAAGGGCTTCAGGATTTTCCCGGCGTTGGTGGAGGCGCCGGAGAGGGCACTCTGCCGCTGCTTGGCCGCGTCACCGACGGATTCGGAGGCACGACGCGTCTCGCCCTCGGCCTCCTTGCGCTTGACGGGCTTGTAGTCGGCGTCGTTCGGGTCGTAGAGGTCGGGGACGGAACTCGGGTCGTCGTCACCGTGGTCGGAGCGCTCGGGGTCGCCGCTGCTGCGACTGCCGCCGCTCCCGCCGCCGGTGCCGCAGTTGTGCACGAGGAGGGGTTCCTCGTCCGCCAGCACGTAGTACGTGTGGATGTCCTCGACGGTGAGGTCGTGGGTGCGCTGCCGCCGCTCGAAGGGGCTGACCGCCTCGACCGTGGCGAGGCCGCCGTCCGCGGTGAGCAGCCGCATGCCGGGTTCGAGCTCGCCGGCCTCGATCCAGGCCCACTCCGACTCCACCCAGAAGGGGTGGGTCGTGGTGGAGACCAGGCCGGACGGCTCACCGGACTCGCCTCGCACCGTGAGGTCGACGAAGTGCTTGTCGTCCTCGGTGACGATGGTGCCGACGACCTGACGGGCCGTCGTCCCGCCCGTCTCCGGGTCGGTCACCAGCACCGCGTCGCCGAGTTCCACCTCTTCGATGGGTTTGCTGCCGCCGTCGGCGAGAGCGACCTTCGTCCCCGGCAGGAAGCTGTGGTTGGGCAGGGCGTTGGTCGGGCAGGCTCCCGAATCCTCCTTCTTGCCCTTCTTGATCACTGCCTTGAGCTTGGCCCGTGCCGAGGAGAGCGCGTCCTTCGCCTTGCCGAGCGTCTTGTTGGCCTTCAGCAGGTCCTTGACCCCGCCGACGAGGTCGCCGACCAGGCCGACCACGCGTTTGGCGAGCCTGGCGCCCTTGGCCCAGTCCCAGGGGGCACCGTACTTCGCGAGGATCTTGCCTGCGATGCCTCCGGCGAAGCTGCCCGCGACGTTCAGCAGCGTCTCGCCGCACGCGCCCAGGTCACCGCTGGAGATGCAGTCCAGTGCCGCGTCCACACCGAGGATGTCCCGGACGATCTTGACCAGCGCCTTGCCGGCCTGCTTGATCCGCTGCTTGGAGGCGGACTGCTGGCTCCGGGCGTTCGAGACCGACTGCTCGGCCTCGTACTCCTCGGCCTCGGCCGCGTCCTTCTCCGGGTTCTTCGGCTTGTACGGGCCGTACGTGCCGTTGTCACCGGAACAGTAGGCGTACGGATAGCAGCTCTCCAGGCCGGACGGATCACTGAACGTGATCGGGGAGTTGTCCGCGTAGGCGTAGCCGTTGATCTGCTGTGGTCGTGTGTAGTCGATGAGCGGGTCGACGGAGAGGAACTTCCCGATGACCGGGTCGTATTCACGCGCCCCGAGATGGGTCAGACCGGTCGAGGCGTCGATGGTGCCGCCGACGTAGCCCTTCTCCCCGGGCCAGGTGCCGCTCGACTGGCCGCGGTCGACGCCGTACGGGTCGAAGCGCCGCTGCGAGAGCGCACCGGTCGCCGCGTCGATCGCCAGTTCGCCCGTCCCGTGGTGGTCCGCGGCCAGGAAGGACAGCTTGCCGTCGCTGGTCCGCACCGCCACGCTCTGGTCGAGGTAGGTGTAGTACCGGGTCGCCGACACCTGGGACCCGCCCGTGGGCAGGCGCAGTTCCATGCCCGGCAGATAGACGGTGGTGCCCGACGGGTCCTTGCGCTGGACCCGCTCGCCCTCGGCGTCGTAGAGGTAGCTGGTCTCCGCCCCGCCGGCCTCGGTCGCCTTGGTGAGTTTCCCGGAGTCGTCCCAGGCCAGGGTCTGGGCGTTGCCTCCGATGGTGCGCTTGGTGGTGTTGCCCGAGTCGTCGTACTCGTAGGACGACTGCCGGTCACCGGTCGGGGTGTTCTCCACGATCTTCGTGACCTGGTGCGGACCGTCCCCGGCCGTACCCGCCCCGCCGTAGGTGAGGGTGCGGGAGATGTCCTTCGACGCCACCAGCCCCGTGTCGTGCACGGTCTCGCCGGTGCGGTTGCCGATGGCGTCGACGGTGTACGACTTCCAGTACGGGGCCGGACCGCCCAGCGGGGTCGCTCCCGGTGCCGCCTCGCACGCCTTCGGGCCGGAGCCGTCGACCGGGGCCGTCGTGCCCGGGGTCCCGTTGCCCGCGGCGTCGGCCGCCGTCGAGGTCGGTGTCCAGGCGTCCGCGAGCCGCTGCCGGTTGTCGTAGGCGAAGCACTGGACGTCCGGGGAGGAGGCGTTGGCCGTGTCGGAGATCGACAGGACGTTTCCGGCCTGGTCGTAGGAGTAGTTCGACTCCTTCGCGGGGGCCGTGGCTCCGTAGACGTCGACGACCGAACGCGCCAGCCGGTCGGTGCCCGTCTCGTAGTCGTAGGTCTGCCAGACCTTCTTCCCCGACCCCGCGTACAGCTCCAGCTGCTGGAGGTGTCCGTGCGTGGAGTAGCGGGTGTCGGTGACGTACGAGGTGGTGCCCGTCATGGTCGTCGGGCGCTGCAGTTCGTCGTACCCGAAGGTGACGGCCTCCGCCGGCAGTCCGCCCGCCGCGGGGATTCCTCCGGACTGGGCGGTGCCGTCGCGGTTGTAGGCGCTGGTGAAGACGTAGGTACCGGCCAGCGCGCCCTGCGAGGCGGGCACCGAGTACGCCGTCTTCAGCGGACGGTAGAACTCGTCCGTCGACTGCACGACCGTCGCGAAGTACTCGGTCGGCGAGACGTAGCTCAGCTGCGCGTACACCTCGCCGAGCGTGCCCGCCCTGTCGTACCGGGTCTCGGTCAGCTTGGTGCCGGTGTCGGCGTCGCCCTGCCAGGTCGAGACGGCACGGCCGAGCTTGTCGTAGACCGTCGACAGCTTCTTGCCCCGGCCGTCCGTGGAGGAGACGGGGAGGTCGACGGCGTCGTAGGTCACCGACGAGGTGCCGGCGTCCGGGTCGATCGACCTGGTGTTGCGGCCCAGCTGGTCGTACTCGTAGCGCCAGACGTTGTTCTTCGCGTCGACGACCGTCTGGAGCTTGCCGGACGGGGTGTAGGTGTACTTGGTGACGTCGTAGCCGGACAGCGGGTTCGGGGAGGCGCCCCGGTAGTGCCAGATCTCGCTGGTGCGGCCTGCGGAGTCCCGCACCGTCGTCGTCGGGACACCGCCGACGGGCGGGTCGATGTGGGTGCGCTCGCCGTCGTACGTGGTCGTGGTGCGCCACTGCTCGACGCCCGAGACGGCGAAGATGCTCGCCGTGGTGCGGCCCAGTCCGTCGTACTCGAAGAGCGACTGCGTGGCGACTTCGCCGTTGTGGACCAGCAACAGCTCGTCGGACGGGGCGCCCGCCGCGTTGTAGGTCTCGTTGGCCTTCCTGACCTTCCCGGTGCCGTCGTAGAACGTGTCGGCGACCATACGGGTGCCGCCCGGACCCTCGGTCTGGATCTGACGGGCTCTGAGCAGTCCGTCGTAGAGCTGGTACTCGCTGCCGTAGGAGCCGTCGTTCTCGATCTTCTCGGTCCTGATCGCGACGACCTTGTCCTTGCGGACGTTGTACGAGTACTTGATGCTCGGCGTCTGTGAGGCCTTCACCCGGTCCGGCAGCCACACCGAGGTGAGGCGGCCGAGGCCGTCGTAGGCGAGGTCGGTGCGCTTGCCGTTCGGGTCGGTCTGGCCCGCGGACATGCCCCAGGCAGGCGCGTAGTCGGTCGTCGTGGCGTGCCCGAGCGCGTTGGTGAACGTCGTCTTCGAGATCAGCCCGTTGACGTCCGTGTACGCGGTCTTCGTCAGTGCGCCGGAGGCGTCCGTCTGGGACAGCGGGCGGCCGAAGGAGTCATAGGTCGTGGTGCCGGTGACCTGGTACGTGGCCGTCGTTCCGTTGTGCGCGGTCAGCCGCTCCGTCCGGGTCGCGTCCCCCTTCGTCGGCGCCGCGCCGAAGACACCGCTGTCGTAGGAGGTGCGTTCGTCCGCGAGGACCTGGGTCTTGCGGTCGGGTGTCGTCGCGCACTTCACCGACACCGACTCACTGCGCGAGGGCAGGGAGAGGATGTTCTTCGCGGTGTTGTCCGCGTACCAGAAGCGGGTGCAGTTGTCGTCCGCGGTGGTGGACACATCGCCCAGGTCCTCGACCTCGCTGACCCGGCCGGTGCCGTTCGAGGTGTCGTACTTCGTCGTCGACCTGGTCTCGCGCCAGGCGCCCGAGGCGAGGGGGCTGAAGCCGCGGCTGGTCTCCGGGCTGACGACGGCCGCCCGGCTGGTGCCCCAGCTCTTGGTCTGGGTGGCGGTGTAGGCCTTCCACGGGGTGTTGATCACCTTGGAGGCGAGCTTGGTTCCGTCGTACGCCATCGCCTCGAGTTCGAAGCCGGTGAACTCCTTGGCGTCCGTGTACTGGGTGCCGGTGGAGTCGGAGACCTTCACCGAACGGGTGCCGCCGGAGGAGGTCTTGTCCCCGTCCATGCCCTGGAGGTACGTGTAGTCGATCCGGCTGGTCTGACGGTCGGCGCTGCCGCTGGTGACGGTGACCTTGCCGTAGCCCTGCCAGCCGCCCCAGGTCAGGTACTTGTCCTCGGTGATGCCGTCGGGTTCCGCCTTACGCCAGGCCGCGTCGCCCTGGTACGAGTAACGCGTGACGAGCTGGTCGCTGCCGCCGGTGCGGTCGGTCTCGACGACCGCCGCCACGACGTACTTGTGGAACCAGTCCGTGATCGGGTCGACGTAGCCCGGGGGCGACCACTTCACGGGGTAGCAGCGCTTGGCGGACTCGCCCGGCGTCGGCAGAGCGTCCTTGGTGCAGTTGGTCGCCGCGTAGTTGACGTCGAGCTGGGCGCCCGTCTCGCTCAGCACGGTGGACAGGCGGAAGCGGTGGAACGGGGCGATGTTGTCCCCGATCGCGTCCACCCGGTTCGCCAGCTGCTCTCCGTACAGCTCCAGTGTGGGCAGTTTCACCGCCGTGCCGGCCCGGCCCTCGTGGTCGATCTTCGACAGCCAGAGGGTCTTGGAGTCGTCGCCGTTGTCGGTGAACAGATGCGTGAAGGTCCAGGCGTCCACGTCCTGATACGTGGTCGCGTCCTTGCGCATCTGGGTGACGATCGAGGTCAGCCGCTTAGTCGTCCAGAAGGTCTGGCCGACCGTGCACTTGGTGTCGGCCTTGCACTCCTGGTCGACCGGGACGTCCGGCCAGTGGGAGGCGTTCGCCGTGGTGCGCCTGGATTCCGCGCAGTCGAAGTCCGCGGTGGGCAGGCACCGCTCGGCGACGTCGAACACGACCCGCGCCGGCGCCTTGGCGGCGTACACCTGGCCGTCGCGCTGGCCGTAGTCGACCCGCTTCAGGTAGCCGCCGCGGTGGTACGCCGTGCCGTTGACGTCCGTCTTGCCGTTCAGCGCGTAGTGGTTGGTCTCCCGCGCGTAGTAGTACGACATGACGTTGCCGTGGGTGTCCTTGACGTAGTCGAGGGACCACCGCCAGGCCTGCTTGCAGTGCGCGCTGGTGAACGTGGCGTTGTAGCAGGGCTCACCGGAGTCGTCACCGAAGACCGGGACCGTCCAGGTCGAGTCGGTCTCCTCGTTGCCGGTCGCCCAGCCCGGCAGCCGGTTCAGGCCGAAGGAGTACTCGGTGCCGTCGGTGGTCGTGACCCGCCAGTGCTCGCCGTCGTTGTCGCCGTTCGTGGCGCCGGTCAGCTGCTCGACCTTCGTACCGTCGTCGTTGGCGAGATGCCACTTGCCGGTCGTGTCGTCCTTGATCAGTTCCGTGGAGGAGCCGTTGAGGAGGATCGTGGCGTTGTCGTACGCCCAGCACTGCTCGGCCGACCCGGAATGACCGTCGTCGGAGCAGGCCTTGTAACGGCGCTCGATATAGCCGGGGTCGTAGGAGAAGCCCTCACCGACCCACGAACCCTGGTTGTTCGTCGCCGCGGTACGGCCGTCCGCCGACTGCGACGAGTAGCCGAGACCCACCGTCGGGGTCAGACCGCCCGGGGACGGGACCGTCCGCATCGGGTAGTTCCAGGAGAAGCCGCCGGACGAGTTCGAGACGCTCCAGCTCGCCGACGGGGCGAGGGCCGTCGCCTTGTAGGTGCCCTGGGCCGACGACGGGCCGGCCGCGACCGCGACCAGGGAGGTCGCGTCCGTCGCCATCGTGGAGACGCCCTCGGCGGAAGCGGGGGCGGCGGTCACATCCGCCGAGACCGTACCCGCCTTCACGTCGTTGACGGTCTTCAGCACCTTCGGCTGCTCCGGGCAGTCCTTGCTGCCGGGAGTGGCCACGACGGCACACGCGGGGAGCTGCACCAGCCGGAGCCGCGAGCCGTAGGAACCGCCGAAGCCCTCCGTGAACTCCGAATAGTCCACCGTGAGGCGGACCGTGCCCGCCTGCGCGGAACCGTCCGCCCGCTCGACACCCAGCAGCACATCCGCGCCGAGCTTGTCGGCCCGCTTCGGGTCGAGGACCTCGACCCGGACGCTGTCCGCGGCCTGCGCCGCCTTGACCTCGGCCTCCGCCCTGGTGACCGTCACCGGCAGACCGCCGGCCTCCGCGGTGGCGCCCGTCCTCAGTTCGGCGCGGCCCTGTTTCGGCCACACCGCCTTCTCCAGCCCCTTGACCGCCGCCTTGCGCGCCGGGTCGGAAGGGCGGGACTTCACTTTCGCGCCGGACCCCTTCACGGGATCCGCGTCGTCCTGGACGCCGGGGCGGCTGGTGCGGCCCCGGTCGCCGTCGAGCGCCACTGCCTGGACCGACGACGCGGACAGCGCGAGCGTGAGCCCGAGCACTGTCGCGGCGAACGCCGGTCCGGGCATACGGCGGCTCAGTGAGCGGCCACGGAACAACATGCGGCACCTTCCTGATCGTAGGAAAGGGACGTGCGGGAAAGAGGAAAAAAAGGGGGCGAGGACAGGCGTGCCGGGCCCTCAACGGGCCCGGCACCCTCGGTCAGTGATGCTGTGTCACCCGCCTGCCGGATAGAGCTGATAGGCGTCCGCCAGCCGGCTCAGCGCCTCCGCCATTCCGGCCCTGGCCGCGCGGTAGGCCGCTTGGGAGGGCAGGTCGGACAGCGCCTCGAGACGAGCGGCACGATCGCCGACCGTCCGTTCGACCGCGGCGGCCTTCTCCTCGGCCAGGGTCTGCTCCATGGCGGAGAGCCGGGCCCAGGCCCTCCGCACAGCCACCCAGCCGTCATCGACCAGTTCGAGCGCCTCGAAGAGTTTCTCGTCGTCCAGGCCCGTCGCCTCGCCCGGCGAGCCGAAGGCGGACCTGGACATGGCCATCAGCACCCGTCCGGCCTCGTAGTGCACAGCTGAGTCGGCCAGCCCGCTGGAGATGACCTCCCCGAGCAACGGGGTGCCGCCGGGCGCCCCTCCTTGTTGTTCGGTCAACGCACGTCCTTTCTTCATCGCCGCAGATCACGCCATGTGAGACCGAACCTTCCCGCGAAGTCGCGCAAGCCTTCGGTCGCCATACCGCCGGCATCGCCCACCACCTTGCAGTGCGAGACGCAGCTGTTCGAGATCACGTTGTACGGACCCAGGTCTCCCACATCGCGCATGAGCCTCAGCTGCTCACGCATGGCGGCGCGGGCGTTCGGGATCCGGATGGTGGTCGAGCTGACCTTGACCATGCCCTCCGGATCGAACTCGGCGATCCAGGTGCTCTGCATGTCCTCGGTGTGGAGCTGCTCCGTGTGCAGCGAGAGACCCTTGCCGTCGGAGATCTCGACACTGAAGTGAGGTGTGTCGCCCTCCCTGTCCGGGGCCCACTTGTGCAGCGTGATCGTCCCGTCGCAGTTGTGCACCAGCAGCGGCGTGGCGTCCGCGAGGACGTAGTAGGCGTGGATGCCGGTGATGGTCAGGTCGTGGGTCCGCTGGCGCTTCTCGAAGTGGCGGTTGGCCGTGACATCGACCGTTTCGCCCGACGGGGTACGCAGCTTCATGCCGGGTTCGAGGTCGCCGGCCTTGATCCACGCCTGCTCGGACTCGACCCAGAAGGGGTGCGTGACCGTGGCGACCAGCATCTCCTGGGCACCGGAGTCCGTCGTCACCGTGAGGTCGGAGAACTCCTTGTCGTCCTCGGTGACGATGGTCCCCGCGACCTCGCGGACGGTGGTCTTCCCGGTCTCCGGGTCGGTCACCGTCACCTTGTCGCCGAGTTCGACGTCCTCGATCGGCTTGGTGCCGCCGTCGGCGAGCAGGACCTTGGTGCCGGGCAGGAAGCTGTGACACTCGGTCTTCTTCAGCTTCTTCAGGGCCGCCGCGGCCTTCGAACGGGCCACGGCCAGCCCGTCCTTGGCCTTGGCCAGCGCCTTGTTCGCCTTCAGCAGGTCCTTGACCCCGCCGATGAGATCACCGACGAGATTGACGACCCGCTTGGCGAGCTTGACCCCCTTCGCCCACTTCCAGGGCAGGCCGTACTTCGCCATGATCTTGCCGGCGAGGCCGCCGGCGAAGCTGCCGGCGATGTTCAGCAGCGTCTCGCCGCAGGCGCCGACGTCACCCGTGGAGATGCAGTCGAGGGCCGCGTCGACACCGAGGATGTCCCGGACGATCTTGACGAGTTCCTTGCCGGCCGAGCTGATGCGCTTCTTGGCCGACGACTGCTGCTTCTGGGCCTGGTTGACCTCGTTCTGCGCCTCGGTGACCTTCGCCCCTTCGGAGCCCGGCGCGCACAGCATGCCGCAGTCCGGCGTCCCGCAGCCGAGCGCACTCGGGAAGAGGCTGCATGTCGTCGACGACAGCAGTCCGCTCGGGTCGGAGAGGGTGACCGGGCTGTTGTTGGCGTAGGCGTAGCCGTTGATCTGCTGCGGCTGCGTGTAGTCGATGACCGGGTCGATCGAGATGAACTTGCCGATCGCCGGGTCGTACTCACGGGCGCCCAGGTGGGTCAGGCCGGTGGAGGTGTCGGTGGTGCCGCCGACATAGCCCTTCTCGCCGGGCCAGGTTCCGGCGGCCGTTCCGCGCTGGACGCCGTACGGGTCGAAGCGGCGCTGCGAGATCGCGCCCGTCGCCGCCTCGATCGCGAGCTCGCCCGTGCCGTGATGGTCGGCCGCGAGGAACGACAGCTTGCCGTCGTCGGTGCGGATCGCGATGGTCTGCCCGGCGTGCGCGTAGTAGCGGGTCGCGGACTTCTTGGTGCCGTCGGCGGAGAGCTTCAGCTCCATTCCGGGCAGGTAGACCGTGGTGCCCGAGGAGTCCTTGCGCTGGATCCGGCTGCCGGAGGCGTCGTACAGGTACGTCGTCTCGGAGCCGCTCGCCTCCTTCACCTTGGTCAGCCGGCCGGCGTCGTCCCACTCGAGGGACTGGGCGTCGCCGCCGATCGTGCGCTTGGTGGTGGCGCCCGCGTCGTTGTACTCGTACGCGTACTGCTTCTCACCGGTCGGGGTCTGCTCGGTGACCTTGGTCAGCTGGTGCGGACCGTCGCCGAGGGCACCCGCGCCGCCGTACTCGTAGCTGCGGGTGATGTTCTTGGCCGCGTTCAGCCCGATGTCGTGGATGGTCTCCGACTTACGGTTGCCGATGGCGTCCGTCTCGTACGACTTCCAGTACGGGGCGGGACCGCCGAGCGCGCTCGTGCCCGGGGCCGCCGTGCACGCGTTCGGGCGGGAGCCCTCGACGGGCGCGGTGGAGCCGACCGTGCCGGCGCCGGCCGCGTTCGCCGCCGTGGACGCGGGCGTCCACGCCTCGGTCAGCCGCTGCTGGCTGTCGTAGGCGAAGCACTGCACGTCCGGGGACGAGCTGTTCGCCGTGTCCGCGATCGACAGGACGTTTCCGGCCTGGTCGTACGAGTACGACGACTGCTTCGCCGGAGCCGTCGCGCCGTAGACGTCCACGGTGGACCGGGTGAGGCGGTCGGTGCCCGTCTCGTGGTCGAAGGTCTGCCACACCTTCTTGCCCGAGCCGGTGTACAGCTCCAGCTGCTGCAGGACGCTGTCCTTCGAGTAGACCGTGTTCGTGACGTACGAGGTCGTGCCCGTCATCGTGGTCGGACGCTGCAGCGCGTCGTACCCGTAGGTCACGGCCTCGGCGGACAGGCCGCCGGCCGCGGGCAGACCCGCCGACTGGAGGGTGCCGTCACGGTTGAAGGTCGACGTGAAGACATAGGTGCCGGCCAGGGAACCCTGCGACGCGGGCACGGAGTAGGCCGTCTTCAGCGGCTGGTAGAACTCGTCCATCGACTGGACGACCGACGCGAAGTACTCGGTCGAGGTGACATAGCTGAGCTGGGCGTACGGCAGGCCGAGCCAGCCGGCCTTGTCGTAGCGGGTCTCGGTCAGCTTCGTGCCGGTGTCGACGTCACCGGTCCAGGTGCTCGTGACCCGGCCGAGCGCGTCGTAGGCCGTGGACGTCTTCTTGTCGCGTCCGTCCCAGGCGGCGACGGGCCGGTCCAGCTCGTCGTACTCCGTGCGGGAGGTTCCGGCGTCCGGGTCGACCGTCGTCTTGTTGCGGCCGAGCTGGTCGTACGCGTACCGCCACACATTGCCCTTGGCGTCGGTGACCGTCTCCAGCTTGCCGGCCCGCGTGTAGGTGTACTTCGTCGAGTCGTACGCGGTCAGCGGGGCCGGGGACGCCCCCTTGTAGTGCCGGAGCTCGGTGGTGTTGCCCTCGGCGTCCGAGACGGTCGTCGTGGGCACACCGCCGACCGGCGGGTCGATGTGCGTGAGTTCGCCGTCGAACGTGGTCGTGGTGCGCCACTGCTCGACGCCGGAGACCGCGAAGATCTCGGCCGTGGTGCGACCGAGGGCGTCGTACTCGAAGCGGGTCTGCGCGCCGACCTCGCCGTTGTGCACGAGCAGCAGCTCGTCCGAGGGGACGGCGGCCGCGTTGTACGTCGAGTTGGTCTGCTTGATCTTGCCCGCGCCGTCGTAGAACGAGTCCGCGACCATCCGGGTGCCGTCCGGCCCCTCGGTCTGGATCTGGCGGGGGCGCAGGAGGCTGTCGTAGAGCTGGTACTCGGCGCCGTAGGAACCGTCGTTCTCGATCTTCTCGGTCTTGATCGAGGTGACCTTGTCCTTGCGGACGTTGTACGCGTACTTGATGCTCGGCGTCTGCGACTTGGCGCGGTCGGGCAGCCAGACCGAGGTCAGCCGGCCGAGGGCGTCGTAGGCGAGGTCCGTCCGCCGGGCGTTGGGGTCGGTCTGGCCGGTGGACAGACCCCACGCGGAGACATAGTCGGTGGTCGTGATGTGACCGAGGGCGTTCGTCAGCTTGGTCTGGGTGAGCAGACCGTTCGTCTCGACGTAGTCGGTCCGCGTCGGGTTCTGCTTCGCGTCCTTCTGGATCTTCGGACGGCCGAAGTCGTCGTACGTGGTGGTGCCCGTGACCTGGTACGTGGCCGTGGTGCCGTCGTGGGCCGTCAGGCGCTCGGTCTTCGTGGCGTCGCCCTTGGTGGGCGCCGCGCCCACGGCGAGATCGTCGTACGAGGTGCGTTCGTCCGCGAGGACCTGGGTCTTGCGGTCCGGGGTGGCGGAGCACTTCACGGACACCGACTCGCTGCGCGAGGGCAGCGCCAGGATGTTCTTCGCGGTGTTGTCCGCGTACCACAGGCGGGTGCAGGTGTCGTCGTCGCTCTTCGAGACGTCGGCCTGGTCGTCGACCGTGACCGCCCGGCCGGTGCCGAGATCCGTCTCGTACGTCGTGGTCGACTTCGTCTGACGCCAGGTGCCGTTGGACAGCAGGCTGTATCCGCGTGCCGTGTCCGCCTTGACGATGGTGGCGCGGGTGGTGCCCCAGCTCCTGGTCTGCGTCGCGGTCGTGTGCTTCCACGGCTCGCTGATCGCCTTCGAGATCAGCTTGGAGCCGTCGTACGTGGCGACCTCCAGCTCATGGCCGGTGAACTCCTCGGAGTCGGTGTACGAGACCCCCGTGGAGTCCGTCACCGAGACGGAGCGCGTGCCGCCGTCGGGGTCCGCGTCACCGTGCATGCCCTGCAGGTAGGTGTAGTCGACGCGGGTCTTCTGGTCGTCGGCGCTGCCGGAGGTCACCGTGACCTTGCCGTAGCCCTGCCAGGCGCCCCACGTCAGGTACTTGTCGTCGGTGATGCCGTCCGGCTTCGCCTTACGCCAGGCCGCGTCGCC
Organism: Streptomyces sp. NPDC005820; assembly: GCF_040630255.1. NCBI lineage: Bacteria > Bacillati > Actinomycetota > Actinomycetes > Kitasatosporales > Streptomycetaceae > Streptomyces > Streptomyces sp. NPDC005820. The sequence continues at coordinate 77,812 of NZ_JBEXXE010000018.1, read as the reverse complement.
CTGGTAGCTGTAGCGCGTGACGAGCTGGTCGCCGCCGCCGGTGCGGTCGGACTCGATGACCGCGGCGACCACGTACTTGTGGAACCAGTCGGTGATCGGGTCGATGTAACCGGGCGGAGCCCACTTCACGGGGTAGCAGCGCTTGGTGGACTCGCCCGGCTTGGGGAGCGTGGCCTTGGTGCAGTCGGTCGGCGCGTAGTTGACGTCGAGCTGGGAGCCGGTCTCGCTGAGGACCGTCGAGAGGCGGAAGCGGTAGAACGGGGCGATGTTGTCGCCGATCGCGTCGACGCGGTTGGCGAGCTGCTCGCCGAAGAGGTCGACGGACGGCAGCTTGACCGCCGTACCGACGCGGCCCTCGTGCTCGATCTTCGACAGCCACAGCGTCTTGGAGTCGTCGCCGTTGTCCGTGAACAGGTGCGTGAAGGTCCAGGCGTCCACGTCCTGGTAGGTCGTGGCGTCCTTGCGCATCTGCGTGACCACGGACGTCAGCCGCTTCGTCGTGAAGAAGGTCTGCACCGGTGACGTGCACTTCGTGCCCGACTTGCACTCCTGGTCGACCGGGACGTCCGGCCAGTGGGAGGCGTTCGCCGCGGTGCGCTTGCTCTCCGCACAGTCGAAGTCCGAGGTGAGCAGGCAGCGTTCGGCGGTGTTGAAGACGATCCGGGCCGGGGCCTTCGCCGCGTAGGCCTGGCCGTCGCGCTGGCCGTAGTCGATGCGCTTCAGGTAGCCGCCGCGGTGGTACGCGGTGCCGTTGACGTCCGTCTTCCCGTTGAGCGCGTAGTAGTTGGTCTCGCGCTCGTAGAAGTAGGACATCACGTTGCCGTGCGTGTCCTTGACGTAGTCCAGCGACCAGCGCCACGCCTGCTGGCAGTACGCCGAGGTGAAGGTGGCGTTGTAGCAGGGCTCACCGGAGTCGTCGCCGAACACCGGGGCCGTCCAGACCGAGTTGGTCTCCTCGTTGCCCGACGCCCAGCCCGGCAGCCGATTCTGACCGAAGTAGTACTCGGTGCCGTCGGTCGTGGTGACCCGCCAGTACTCGCCGTCGTTGTCGCCGTTGGTGGCGTTGGTCAGCTTCTCGACCTTGCTGCCGTCCTCGCCGGACAGGTGCCACTTGCCGGTGGTGTCGTCCTTGACCAGCTCCGAGGACGAGCCGTTGAGCATGATCGTGGCGTTCTCGAACGCCCAGCACTGCTCGCCGGAACCGTCGTGGCCGTCCTCCGAGCACGGCTTGTAGCGGCGCTCGATGTAACCCGGGTCGTAGGAGAAGCCCTCACCGATCCAGGAGCCCTGGTTGTTCGTCGCCGAGGTGCGGCCGTCCGCCGACTGGGAGGAGTAGCCGAGGCCCACGGTCGGGGTCAGACCGCCCGGGGTCGGAACCGAACGGAAGGGGTAGTTCCAGGAGAAGCCGCCGGAGGAGTTCGAGACCGTCCAGCTGGCGGAGGGCGCGAGCGCCGTGGCCTTGTACGTGCCCTGGGCCGACGACGGGCCGGCCGCCACCGCTACCAGCGAGGTCGCCTCGGCCGCCATCGTCGAAACGCCCTCGGCGGAGGCCGGAGCCGCGGTCACATCCGCAGAGACCGTTCCCGCCTTGACATCGTTGACCGTCTTCAGCGCCTTGGGCAGCTCGGGGCAGTCCTTGCTGCCGGGCACGGCCACGGTGGCACAGGCGGGGAGCTGGACCAACTGGAGGCGGGAGGCGTAGGAACCTCCGAAGCCCTCCGCGAACTCCGAGTAGTCCACCGTCAGACGGACCTTGCCGGCCTCGTCCGCACCGTCGGCGCGCTCCACGCCGAGCAGGACGTCGGCGCCGAGCTTGTCGGCCCGCTTCGGGTCGAGGACGTCGACCCGCACGGCATCAGCGGACTGGGCCGCCTTGACCTTGGCCTTCGCCCTGGTGACCGTGACCGGCAGGCCGCCCGCCTCCGCGGTGGCGCCGATCTTCACCTCGGCGCCGCCCTGCTTCGGCCACACCGCCTTGTCCAGGCCCTTGACCGCCGCCTTGCGCGCCGAATCCGAAGGGCGGGACTTCTTCTTCGCGTCGGATCCCTTCGCGGGATCCCCGTCGTCCTGGACGCCGGGGCGGCTGGTGCGGCCCCGGTCGCCGTCGTCGAGCCCCGCCGCCTGTACCGAGGACGCCGACAGCGCGAGGGAGAGTCCCAGCACTGTGGCGACGACCGTCTGTCGAGGCATGCGGCGGCTCAGAGAGCGGCCACGGAAGAACATTCGGCAACTTCCTGATCGTAGGAACGTCATGAAGGGCACGGAGGGCAAGGGGGAAGGGGGGAAGGGGACGAGGGGGGAAGGGGCAGGACCAGGTGTGCCGGGCCCTCGTCGGACCCGGCACACTTCAGGAGTGACGCTCCGTCACATGTCGGGCAGCGCCGTCAGCGCGGCCATCTGCTGCACCGCGACCTGGTCGGCCGCGCCGCTGTAGACGCGGACCTCGTCGATCGCGCCGGCGAAGAACTCGCTCGCCCCGCGCAGCGAACGGCCGACCTGGAGACCCCCGGTGGCGGACCACAGGGTGTCGTTGGTGCCGTAGGCACCGGCCACGAGCTGGCCCTCGACGTAGAGGCGGATCGAGTTGGCGAAGGCGTCGTAGACGACCGCCAGGTGCTGGCCGGAGCCGCCGGTGTCGGGCAGTTCCTGGTCGTCGGTGAAGCTGACGACCTCGGGGGCGGCCGCGTCGGTCTTGGCGACGGCCAGCTCCCACTGCTGCGTGCTCGCCTGGTAGCGGACCTGGAGACGGTTGGTGTTGGCGCCCGGCAGGGACAGCACCGTCTGCGACTTCTCCGGGTCCAGCGAGGTGAGCTGGGCGCGGGCGGTCACGGTGAAGCTGCTGTTGCCGGTGACCGGGGCGGTGGCGGTGGACGCGTAGTCCCCGTCGCCGTCCAGGACCAGGTTGCCGTCACCGACCAGGGCGGCCGTGTCGAACAGCGGGTCGGCCGGGCGGTAGATCGAGGCGTTGCCCGCGAGGGTCAGCGCCTGGCCGCCGCCGGACTCGGCGGAGGCGCCGCCGCTGGCGTCGTCGAGCTGCCAGTAGGCCTTGCGCTCCGGCTTGATGGTCATCAGCTCGGCGACCTGGGCCGCCGGCAGGACGCGGTCGAAGACGCGGACCTCGGCGAGGTCGCCCGTGAAGTTGCCGCGGTAGCCGCTCTTGGCCGTGGCGCGGCCGATCTGCAGCGGTCCGTACGACTTCCAGGTGGAGCGCCGGGTGGCGGAGCCCTTCAGGTCCTTGTTGATGTAGAGCTGGAGCGTGGGGCCGGCGCTGTTCTGGGCGTCGTACACGCCGGTCAGCAGCACCCACTGGTCCTTGACCGGGGTCACTCCGGTGGAGACGGCCTTCCACTCGCCGAGCGAGTCCACGTCGTTGACCGGGGCGGAGAACTTCCAGGTCTGCGCCGAGGCGTCGAAGCCGAAGGTGAAGCCGGGCTCGCCGGTGCCGTCCTGGCTGACGATCACCATGTCCTTGTCCAGCGCGGTGGGGCGCACCCAGGCGCTGACGCTGAAGCTCTTGGCGGTGTCGAGGACGGTCTCGCTCGCGTCGAGGTACGCCTCGGAGGTGCCGTCGAAGTGAGCGGCCTTGTCGACCTTGCCGCCGGGGCCCTCCGCGCCGAACGCGACGGCGGTGCCCGCGGTCGCCGAGAACTCGCCGCTCTCGTCGTGCGCCTCGGTGTCACCCGCCTGGTCGGCGAGGTTCCACTGGGCGACAACCGGCGTGCCCTCGCTCACCAGGAACTCGTAGTGCGCCTTGGTGCTGGGGTTCTCCGCCTTGTCGACGGCGATCACGTCGACCCAGTGCCGGCCGGAGCGGGTCGGCATCCACTGCACGGAAACGGAGCCGCCGGCCGCGGCCGGGGTGGCGACGGTCGCCGGGCTCGCCGTGCCGTCGAAGGCGTAGCGGTACTTGACGACGTCGGTGTCCGGGATGGAGTCGTTCGGGTTGGGCGCGAAGGTGAAGGTGCCGTAGGTGCCCACGCCGTCGTGGTAGACGGTGTCGGACGGGTACTGCTTGGACAGCACGTTCGGCTTGCCGGGCAGTGTCTTGTCGTAGATGAACTCGCAGCGCTGCGCGGTGTCCCCGTCGTAGCTCCACGGGCCGTAGCCGTCACCGTCGGTGGCGCGTGCGCTCCAGTAGATGACCGTGTTCTGCGGGATCGACGACTTGACCGTGTGCGTGAACTTGGTGCTGGCCGTCGGGGAGAGCCAGTCCGGCGTCAGGTACGTGTAGGACTTGGCCTCCTTGGTGGTCGGGTCGGTCCACTCGACCTTGAACTCGACCTTGACCTTGTCGGTCTGGCCGTTGCCGTGGTCGGGGTCGCTCGCGATGGCCTGGAGCTTCGGCGGGACCTCGGAGTACTCGCGGGTCGAACCCCACTTGCACAGACCGCCGGGGTCGGTGGTCATGTCGGACGTCTTGATCTGCCGCGGCAGGTTGTTGTACTTGACCGACAGGTAGGCGTTGCCGCAGATCCGCTTCCACTCGGCGAAGCGGGACTCGTCGGCGGCCCGCAGACCCAGGGTCATCGAGTTCCAGCCGCCGGCGGCGGCCGTCTTGATCTCGCTGGTCAGCTCGCCGGTCGCGCCGCTCTCGAAGTGCAGGTTGGCCTGGCTGGAGCAGGAGGTCGGCGAGATCGCCTTGTCGACCGTCGCGATGTGGTCGTCCCAGTCGTCCGAGGTGTTGGACCAGTTGCTGGACGACGAGAGCGAGTAGTTCTGGCCGCCGATGCGGTAGAGCCGGATGGGCTCCGCCGTCGGGGAGGCGCTGTAGATGTGCTCGACCCGGGCGGAGAAGGTCGCGCCCAGGATCTGCTTCCCCTTGTAGAAGGAGAGCGGCATCGTGAACATCACGCGGCGTACGCCGACGCCGTTGCAGGAGACCGGGTTGTAGTCGGTCGGGCACTTGCCGACGCCCGCGCTGCCGGAGTACTTCCAGTCCTGCTCACTGGGCATCCCGGACATGACGCCGGTCCACGAGGTGCGCGAGGTGGTGCGCGAGATCGGGTCGATGACGACCGGGAAGACGGTGTCCGTGCCCTTGAGGAGCTTCTGGTCGGGGACCAGGCGCAGCTTGCCCCTTCCGACCTCGACGCCCAGGGGGGCGACCTTGCCGCCGCCGCCCGGGCCTTCGAGCGCGGGCTCGGGGGCGGTCTTGGGACCGGGGGTGGCCGTGGCGGTCCCGTCGGCGGCGGCCGCGGCGGACTTCAGCGCCTTCGCGACGGCCTTCGGGCCCTGCTTCCTGGTGGCGGTCTCCTGGACGGCGGCCGAGTCCCACATCGAGGGCTTGCCCGCCTGGAAGACGGTGCCGCCGACGGCGGCGTCCTCCGCGAGGATCGCCCCGGTGGTGTCCTCCGTCATCTTCAGGCCGTCGGTGGTCATACCGAGATCGACCGTGGCCAGTCTCGGGTCGGCGGCCGCCTCGGGCGTCTTGACGACCAGCAGATGGCCGAAGCCGTCGGCCTCGGCCCGCACGGTCAGGTCGACGCCGGGCAGGACCTCGGCGTAGGTGGCGGTGTCACCGTCCACCCGCGGTGCGGGCAGCTTGCCGTACGGCCAGGTCAGGGCGAACTCGCGGCCCGCGCGCTGCATCGTCACGAACGGCTTGTCGGCCTGGCCGGCGGAGAAGCTGAGGTCGACGGTGGCGGCCTTCGGGCCCCAGGTGCCGTCCGCGCGCTTCACCAGCGTCGCGTCGACCGGGACCCACTTGCCGCCCTGGACCGTGCGCACCGGCTCGGTGTACTCGCGGGCGGTGAAGGTGCCGTCGGGTTCGGCGAAGATCTCCCGGCGCTCGGTGCGCAGACCGATGACCTCGGTCTTCTTGCCGCTGTCCTTGGCCACCGCCATGGCTTGCTGCTCGGTCACCGTCGGCTGGTCGGCGGCGACGGGCGTCTGGTCGTGGCCCGGGCCACCGGCGGGCAGGACCGCCAGGGTGCCGGCCGTCACCGCGCCGGCGACGGCGGCCGCGACGGCGGCGCGCACCAGCACGCCACGCCGTATCGGTCTCTGTCTGTCTGCGGACACGCGTCCACTCTCCCGTTGGTTCATGTCTGTCTCGGGTCCGGTCATCGGATGGTCGCGCCGAAGGCGACGCCACCCGCGGGAATGCCGCCCTCACCGGGCTTGTACGTCTGGGTGGGCGCGCCGCCCGTGGCCGTGTTCCACGGGTAGCCGTGCACCGCCCGTCCCTCGGCGGGGCCGTAGGGCACGCCCACGTACAGCAGCGAGGGGCTGCTGCCGAGGCCGATGCCCGCGTACGTGCGGGGCGCGGGGCCGGAGGGGATGCCGTTGCCCGGTTCGACGAACGCGTCCGAGGCGCCGGGCGCCCCGATCATCGGGAGGATCTGGACGCCGCCCGCCTCGGGGGCCGCCTCCGTCGACTCCTCACCGGGCACGCCCACCGCGAGGCGCACCGTGGACGCCGTACTCACCACGTTGGTGGTGGTGTTGACGGCCGTGAGCCGCTGGCCGAAGAAGTCGCCGGCCTCGGCCTCCCCCTCGACTCCTTCGATGTTCTGGTCGATCCAGTTGAGCAGCGTCACCGTGCCGTCGGCCTTGATGTGGTAGACGTGCACCGCACCGGCGTCGACGGTGGTGCCGAGGTCCTCGCCGGGGACGCCCACGGCGAGCAGCGAGTCGGTGATGGTGGCCGCTCCGGACGGGCGGTAGGGGGCCATCGCGAGGGCGGCGCCGTACCGGTCGTCGGTCTGGGCGGCGGAGTCCGGTCCCGGGGTGCGGCCCTGGCCCATGCCGAACATGGGGTCGGGGATGCCGTAGGTGTTGATCGACGGCTTGAAGGCCACCACGCCGCCGGCGAAGGCGACGCTTCCGAGGCTCTCTCCGGGGGCGCCGACCACGAAGTGCCGGTCGGTCGCGGAGATCGAGGCGCCGAACCGGTCGTAGGGCTCGGCCTCCTCCCACACGCCGGTGGTGTCCTGGCCCACGGACGCCGCCTGGTAGTCGGTGCCGTACACATAGCCGATCACGCCGATGTCCGCGCCGGCCGCGCCGTCCTCGCCCGGTACGCCGATGACCAGGAAGGGGAAGCCGGTGGGCGAGGTGCCGGCCGCCACCGCGTAGCCCAGCCAGTCGTCCGTCTCGGGGCCGCCGCCCAGGGGCTGGTTCGCGCCCTGGACGAAGCCCCTGCTGTTGAACTCGGAGCCGACCGCCGTCGTGGAGCCGTAGATGACCTGGACGTAGCCCGCGTCCTTGACGGTGCCGACGTCCTCGTAGGGGATGCCGACGGCCAGGTCGCTGCAGCCGTCCTTGTTGGCGTCGTACACCGCAAGCGAGAAGCCGAACTGGTCCCCGGCCTCCGGGGCGTCGGCCACGTTCGTCGTGTCCTGGGAGATCTCGACGACTCCCTTGCCGCCGCCCAGCACGATGTGGACCAGGCCCGCGCGTTCCTTGCCGGACACGGTGGCATCCGGATCGGCTATCGCCGTGTCGCGTACGCCGTCCCCGTTGAAGTCGGACTGGGTGCCGGCGCAGGCGGCCGCCGCGGCGGCCGGTGTTCCTCCGGCGCCGAGTCCCAGCCCGAGCAACGCCGCCACCAGGGCCCCGGCGGTACCGCGCCGCCAGGCCTTCCCGGTGGACGGCATCACTCTGCCGTCCTGCGCGGCGCAGGGCTGCGCCGCCGCATGTCCTTGTGCGGACAAGGGTTTCCTCCCCATTCGCTGCTTGCGTGTGTCGTCAGTGCCCACGGGGCGGCCGGGTCGGACGGCGCCGGCCGGCGCGGAGGCCGGGGACGGCGGGGTCGGACGGCGCGGACGCGCGCATCGTCGGCAAGGGGGCTGACGGACCGTCGGCCGAGCGTGGAGCCCCTTCGGGGCACGTCCGCCCGGCGTCTCGTCAGCGGACGGTCGCCCCGAAGGCGACGTCGCCCGCCGGGATGCCGCCCTCTCCGGGCTTGATCGTCTGGGTCGGGGCCCCGCCGGAGGTCACGCTCCATGGGAAGCCGTAGACCGCGTGGCCGTCGGCCGGGCCGTAGGGCACGCCCACGTACAGCAGGGAAGGGGTGGCGGCCAGGGAGAGGCCGGTCAGCATGCGGGGCGCGGGCGTGGAGGGGATGCCGTAGCCGGGGTCGATCCACTGGTCGGCGGCGCCGGGGGCGCCGACCAGCGGGACGATCTGCACTCCGCCCTTGTCGGCGTGCTCCTCCGAGGACTCGTCGCCGGGCACACCGATGGCGACCTTGGTGGTCGTGGCCGTGGAGGTGGCGTTCGGGGAGGTGTTGACGGCCGCGAGGCGCTTGCCGAAGAGGTCGCCGGCCTCGGCCGCCTCTTCCACGTTCTCGGTGTTCTGGTCGATCCAGGCGAGTTGGCTGAAGGTGCCGCTCGCCGTGAGCCGGAAGACCTGGACCGCGCCCGCGTCGACGGTGGTCAGCAGGTCCTCGTTGGGGACGCCCACCACGAGCAGCGACTCGGTGGTGGAGGTCGCGCCGGAGGGCCGGTACGGGACCATGGCGAGCGCGGCGCCGAACTGGTCGCCGACCTCCTCGGCGCCGCTGATCTCGTCCTGGTCCTGGCCGAGACCGCCGAGCGGCTTCGGGGAGTTGGAGGTCAGCGTGTGGTTGAAGTAGGCCACGCCGCCGGCGAAGGCCACGGTGCCGAGCGCCTCGCCGGGCGTGCCGACCGCGAAGTGGGTCGGGGTGGCGGCGAGGGTGGAGCCGAAGCGGTCGTCCTGCTCGGCGGCGCCCGGCACGGCGCCGGCGGTCTCGGTGTCCTGGTTGACGCCGGCGACGGTCTGCGCGGTGCCGCTGATGTAGTAGAAGGCGCCCGCGTCCTCGCGGGTGCCGATCGACTCGCCGGGGGAACCGATCAGCAGGAACGGCGTACCGGCCGAGGTCTTTCCGGCGGCAACGGCGTAACCGACCCAGTCCTCGGCTTCGGTGGCGCCGCCGAGCGGCTTGTCGGTGCCCTGGAGGAACTCCTTGACGGCCTTGCCCGAGCCCAGCCCGGTCGTGGCGCCGTAGATCACCTGCACGAGCCCGGCGTCAGGAACGGTGCCGAGATCCTCGTAGGGGGTGCCGACCACCAGGTCGCTGCACCCGTCGAGGTCGGCGTCGTAGACGGCCATCGAGTAGCCGTACTGATCGCCCGTCTCGGGGGCGCCCGGAATGTTGTCCGGCGCCTGAGTGACCGTCAAAGTCCCTTTGCCGCCGCCGTATACGACATGCACGGCACCGGCCTTGGCCACTCCGTCGACGGTCGCCTCGGGGTCCGCCACCGCGGTGTCCCTGACGCCGTCGCCGTTGAAGTCCGACTCGACTCCCGACGGGCACGCGACCGCGGCCGCGGCAGGCGTGTCGCCGGTTCCGAGCCCCCAGGTCAGCAATGCCCCTGCCGCGACCGTGACGGCAGCACGCCGCCACACTTTCCCCGTTGTTGACACACTCGCCCCGTATGTAAAGAGAACCTAAACAAGGTCAAGGAATCATCTCTTTGCATGAAGTGCACATGCAATACACCCCAGGGCCTCCAGAACATGACAAGAATCACAGGAGGCGCACACGCAACCCTCAGGGCTCTTCGGGCGTCCGCGCAGGCGGCGGAGCACACCCGACAGAGCCCCGGGGCCGACGACATCCGGATCAGGACGTGCGGAGCAACCTGACCTGCCAGGTTGCCCCGCGGCGGGGGCAACCCGAGCCGCCCCCTCTCCGCCCCTACCTCTGCTCGATCTCCGGGTCCACGTACTCCTCCACGGCGAACTCCGACGTGTCGAGTTCGAAGTCGAAGGGCGCCGGGATCCGCACCGGCCGCCCGAACGGCACATTGGTCCGCGACCGGTATCCCTTGGGAGACGGATCCCACAGGACGTTGATCTCCCCGATCCGCATGTCGAGCAGGAGATACACCGGGACGATCTGCCCGTACGTCGCCATCTTGTCGAGCCAGTCGACGTCCTTGGTGGAGTCGGAGGTCAGCTCGGCGACGAGGGAGAGGGCGGAGGCATCGGCGTGACGGCCGTCGGCCTCGAAGGCGGCTTCGTCAGCGACGTGCAGGTCAGGGCCGCATGCCCGCTCGGAGCCGGGAAAGACGAAGAGGAAGGGAGCGACGTCGACGTCGTGCCCCTCGGGAGCGTGCGGCTCCAGCTGAAGTCGCAGCGACTTCATGACTCGCTTGTAACGCAGCCTCGACCACGGCGACACGACGATCTTCCCCCGGATGAGCTCGGCCCTGTAGCCGACAGGTGTGTCCATCTCCTCGACGATCTGGAGCATCTCCTCGTAGGAGCCGCTCGGCGGGGCGTCTATGGCCCGGGGACGCTCGGTCATGGCGGTCACCACATTCCTCCACTGGTCACAGAGCGTGTCACCTTCACCACGATAGCGCCGGGCCAGAACGGTCGCCCGCCCCTCACCGACACTCACGCCACAGCCGCCCGGTCCGCGGCCGAGGCCCCGACCTCGCACCACAGCAGTTTCCCGCCCCGCCCGAAGCCGTCACCGCCAAGCGGGAAGCCACCCCAGGCCTCGGCGTAATGACAGACGAGGAAGAGACCACGTCCACCGTCCGCCTCCGGCGAGACGAGCCCGGCAGGCCGGGACCGCTTGTCGAAGGGCGGAGGGATGTACGGATCGGCGTCCCAGACACTCACCCGGAGCCGGGTGCGGGCAAGTCCTCGAAGACGGAGAGTCGCGGGGCCGCCGGAGTGGCGGTAGGCGTTGGTGACCAGCTCGGTGGCCACGAGCTCAGCCGAGTCCTGGAGTTGGGACATGCCATGTCCAGCGAGGACGGCTCGAAGAGTCACGCGGGCGATACGGGCGGCACGGGGGTCGCGGGGCAGTTGGAGGGCGTACGCCCAAGTTGGTGACGCTTCGCACTCCGACGGGGATACGGTGACCATGAACGCCTCCTGCGGTGGGGGGTGTTGGTTCGCTCGACGGCCCGGCCGGGCGGTGGCAGTGCCGCGACGCGGTGCGCTTCCGGCCTGTCGGCGGGGCTGGTTGAGCGGTTCGAGACTCACCGTAGACTGCACTCCCTGAAGGTTTTGCAGTATCTAGCAAAAGATTCAGGGATTTGCCTCGCGTGAGTGATCTCCACAACAGGTGTACGGAACGGAGCGAGGACTTGGCACCACGAAGCGTCCCCACGGCCCGCCGCCTCCGCATCGGCATCGAACTGCGCCGCTTGCGGGAAGGGGCAGGCATGACCGCCGCCCAAGCAGCCCGCTCCCTGGGCACCACTCAGGCGCAGGTCAGCAACATCGAGGCCAACCGCTTCGGCATCAGCGCCGAACGCGTACGCACCCTCGCCCACATCTACGACTGCACGGACGAACCCCTCGTCGACGCCCTCGCCGGCATGGCGGCGGATCGAACACGAGGCTGGTGGGAGGAGTACCGCGACACCCTGCCGCCCCGTCTGCTGGACCTCGCCGAACTGGAACACCACGCCACCGCCCTGCGCGTCACCCAAGTCATCAACATCCCCGGCCTGCTCCAGACCCCCGAACACGCCCGCGCGCTGTTCCGCGAAGCGGTTCCCGCTCTGCGCCCGCACGAGATCGAGTTCCGGATCTCCCACCGCATCAAACGCCAGTCCATCCTCCACCGCGAACAACCACCGCCGTACACCGCGATCGTCCACGAAGCAGCCCTGCGCATGCAGTTCGGCGGCCGCGAGGTGGCCAGGACACAGCTGGAATACCTGGCAGAGGTCAGCAAGCAGAGCAACGTCGCCGTCCGCGTGATCCCCTTCAACGGCACGTCATTCCCCACCACGGGACACGCCGTCGACTACTTCCACGGTCCGGTACCGGCACTCGACACCGTGGAGGTCGACACCGCCCATGGCAGCGAACTCGTCGATGCGACAGGTCAGTTGGAGAAGTACCGTCTCGTTCTGGACCGCATGGAGGCAGTCGCCCTGAAACCCGCCGCCTCACGCGACCTGATCCATCACATCACCCAGGACATCTGAGAGACGAGACATGACCGAACCCAACTGGCAGAAATCGTCGTACAGCGAAGAAGGCTCCGCATGCGTCTACCTCGCCACCACCCCCGGCGGAGCACTACTCCTACGCGAAAGCGACGACCCCGGAACCATCCTTATCACCAACAGACACCCGCTCGCCGCATTGATAGCCACCCTGCGAATGCGGAACGGATAAGACCGTGTCCTACGCGGTGAGGCGGAAGAGTCGTCTGCAGCAACACAGGCTGCGGCGAGTCAGTCCGCGGTTGCGCGGGTGACTGTCGCAGAACATGCGAGCCGGACGAAACCTACACAATCAGACACCAAGAATTCGCAAAGTTTCCTTCTCGACTCGGACCTGTCGGGTCATCTCCGCAGCAATCACGTCTGCCACGGGCACGGAAAAGCCGGTCCACTGGAGCGCCGATCGACACGACTGATCCTGCCCGACCAGATCTGGGGGTACCCGACGGTGAGACCCACCCTGCGCATCAAGATGCTGAGCGCGGCCGTAGCTGCCGCGCTCTGCGCGCTGTCCCTCTCCGGTGCGGTGACTGCCGCCCGCGCCGATGCCACACCTGAGGTGGCCACTGCCAACGACGGCGACCTGACCGGTGACGGCCTGCCCGATCTGACCGTGGTGGGCGCCCAGGCAGGCATGCCCAGCGGGCTGTGGCTGGCCTGCGGCACGGCCGACGGGCAGCTCACCACCAGCGTCGCCGACCTGGGCGTGCAGGGCACCGGGACCAACTCGCCCGGCTCCCCTGCGGACTGGGACGGCACCCAGGCCATCACCGGGCACTTCCGATCCGGCGCTGGCTTCAACGATGTCCTCGACTACAACCCCGCCACCGGTCACGGAGTGGTGCTGTTCGGCAGCGGCGACGGCTCGGTGCTGAGCCCTTACAGCGGCTACCAGGTCAACGTCAATGGCACCGTCTTCACCGACCTCACCGGCGTCACCGGCACGCCCGGCAGCAAAGCCACCAGCATCGCCAGCGGCGGCGACCTCTACCACATCCTCAACGGCGAAGCATCCACCGGTTTCCCCGACCTGCTCATGATCGTGGGCGGGCAAGTGTGGGACGAGCCGGGCATGCCCAGCCCCGGCGCGTTCGTCGGCCTCGACAACGCGCTACCGCTGACCAGCACCAACCCCACCGGCTCCGGCGACTGGACCGGCTGGAGCATCACCAGCAGCCTTGTCGACGGGCTGCCCGCACTGTTCGCCCGCAACACAAGCACCGGCGCGCTCTACTACTACACCCCGCAACAACTGCAGGACCTCGCTTACGGCAGCCCCGTCACCCCGCAGCAACTCGCCAGCAGCGGCTACGAGTTCGCGGCCCTGCCGGTTCTGCAGGCCGCCGACCTCAACGGCGACGGCACCCCGGACCTGCGCACCGTCTCCTCCAACGGCGTCAGCACCGCGCGCCTCCTCAACTCGGCCACCGGGACCCTCACCGCACAGACGGCGCAGACTCTGATCGTCCCCGACGGCACCGCCGCCGCCTTCAGCACACACCAGTAGATGGGACTGTAAAACGTTCGGGTCTGTTCCGTAGTCGATGGTGACGGTGAGTGCTCGCCGGTGATCATTGAGCGTGCATGATGCGAACACGCTCGTGGGAACGGTGTTTTCGGGGTTGTCGGCGTTGGTCATCGAGGTACCGGCCCACCCTCGTGGATCCCTACCGCGATCACCTGCGCCGACGCGACTGGAGAACCCGGCCGTCCCCGTCACCCATCTCCTCCAGGAGATCAGGGAACTGGGCTACACCGGCAGCTCGAACTTGCTCGTCCGCTACATCAACCAGGGCCGCGTCGAGGCCGACCGGCCCGCACTTTCGCCCCGGCGCCTCGCCCGCTACTTGCTCACCCGCCCCGACCGCCTCAAAGATCACCAGCGGGAACGCATCGAGGCCGCCCGCACCGCCTGCCACGAGATGACCGCTCTGGCCGACCTCGTCCACCGCTTCGCCGTGCTGCTGGATCCCGCCGACGGCAATGCCGCCCTGCTGAGCGCCTGGATCACCTCGGCCCAGGCCGAGGACCTACCCCACCTGCATGCCTTCACTCGGCCTCGAGAAGGACCGCGCCGCAGTCGACGCCGCTCTCACCCTGCCGCACCACAACGGCGGCACCGAAGGCGTCAACAACAAAACCAAGCTGATCAAGCGCCAGATGTACGGCCGTGCGAGCTTCCCTCTCCTCCGCCACCGCATCCTCCTGGGCTGACCACACCCACCGTCACCACCGACTACGGAACAGACCCGCTCGTTTGACAGACCCATCATTGGCGCGATCCGGGTTCCGCGGAATGGACACCGTCTTCGCGGTTCCAGGTGCCCGAGGCCCAAGGTTTCGGCCAGGTCCGCGGACTCGTATGCTCAGCACCCGAGCAGCAACACCGGAAGGCGAAGCAGTGAACTACAGGGTCCAGCCCAGTGCGCAGGTCGACGAGAGTGCCGAGATCGGCGCGGGCAGCAGTGTCTGGGACCTCGCGCAGATCCGTGAGGGCGCCCGCCTCGGCGAGGGCTGTGTGATCGGCCGGGGCGCGTACGTCGGCTCGGGCGTGCGCATGGGCGACAACTGCAAGCTGCAGAACTACGCGCTGGTCTACGAGCCCGCCGAGCTGGGCAGCGGTGTCTTCATCGGCCCGGCCGTGGTCCTCACCAACGACCACAACCCGCGGTCCGTGGACCCCGACGGCAAGCAGAAGCGCGGCGGCGACTGGGAGGCCGTCGGCGTGAAGATCCTCGACGGCGCCTCGATCGGCGCGCGCTCGGTGTGCGTGGCGCCGATCACCATCGGGCGGTGGGCCATGGTGGCAGCCGGTGCCGTCGTCACCAAGGACGTGCCGGACTTCGCGCTGGTCGTCGGTGTGCCCGCCCGCCGGGTCGGCTGGGTCGGCCGCGCCGGCGTCAAGCTGGTCGAGCACGCCGGGGAGGCCGGGGTGTGGGAGTGCCCGCGGACCGGTGAGCTGTACGACGAGAAGGACGGCGTGCTCGTGGAGCGCGCGCTCTAGGCGTATTGCCCCGCACACGGTCCGCCGCAAGAGGTACGCCGAAGGGGGTTCGGCCAGGTCCCGTGGGATCCGGCCGAACCCCCTTCGACGTACCGTCGTACGTCACCGGCACGGCGCCGGACGCGTCACCCCCGGTCGCCCAGCAGCAGCCTGTCGAAGTCCAGGCCCACCACCGGCCAGTCCCACAGCGCCAGCGCGTGCTTGGCCGCCGGCTCCGCCGCCGCCCGCCGGTTCTCCTCCGAGCCGGTGAGCGCCAGGATCCGCTCCGCGGCCTCCTCCGGCGTCGAGACGACCCAGTCGGCCGGGAAGAGCGTCCGCGGCCCGTTCTCCAGGGCGGCGAAGAACGGCCAGTCGCGGACCACCGGAAGCGCCCCGCTGACCGTGCCCTCGACCAGGCCGCAGTGGAAGCTCTCCCGGACCGAACTGCTGAGGATCACCCCGATCCCGGTGAGCGCCGCCGGCACGTCGTCCGTCTGTCCCACCCGGCGCACGGCACCGGCCGCCTCGAGCTCCGACAGATCCCGCTGGAGCAGGCCGTCGTACGCACGGGCGGCGGCGCTCGCCTTGGGGTTGAAGCTCTCCCCGATGATCACCAGGCGGTAGCGCTCGTCCCGTTCGCGCAGCAGCCGCAGCACCTGAAGCGCCCAGCGCGGGTCCTTGGCCACCGAGTTCACCCCGACCAGGCCCAGGACGAACCGCGGCTCGTCACCGGTCTTCTCCCGCGGGAACGGCGCGAGGTCCATCGCGTTGGCGATGACGTGCGGGGTGGCGGTGCCGGGATCCGCCAGCTGGGGGAGGACCTTCTCCGTCATCTCCCGCAGGTGGTCGCTGACCAGGATCAGATCGTCCACGCGGGTGAAGTCGACCAGATGCGGCCAGTACGAGAACGCCTCGAAGCTGTGCAGCCTGACGACCACGCGCGCGGTGCCCGGGTCGACCGCGGTGAAGAGCGCCGCGGCGTTGGTGCACCAGTCGACGAAGACGGTGTCCGCCCAGTCCAGATGGGGCCGCAGCGCCGCCTCCACCTGGTCGTGGAACGCCTGCTGCCCGCCCAGGGCGTGCTCCGTGATCCGTTTGGTGTTGCGGACCAGGGGGCGCAGGGTCTCGTCCTCGGTGACGTCGAGACAGCGGATCTCGACGCCGGGGTGGTTCTCGTAGCGGTCGAGGATCGCCCGCAGGAAACGGGAGTTCGGGTAGGCGATCAGCAGCCGCAGCGGGCGCCCGGCCGGCGCTGGGGCCGCCGGGAGCGCGCGTCCGCGCGGTGCGGACAGCGCCTGGAACGCGGCACTCGCCCGGAAGACGGCCAGATACCCCTCGGGGTCCTCGGCCAGCGGTGAGGACACGCCGTCGAAGTGCAGACCGCGGTCGAAGGCGAGGGCGAAGGCGGTGGAGAGCTGGTCCGCGGCGGTCGCGAACTCCTTCTTCTTCAGCCGCTGGTCCGCGAGGGTCAGCGCGGCCTTGACGGCCTTCGCGCGCACCGCGGGATCGTCGTGGCCCCGGGCCAGGTCGGCGCGTGCGGCATCCGCCAGCAGGGCCGCGCTGAGCTTGCGGTTGGCGACCCGGGCGGCGGCCTGGTCCAGCACCAGGGTGGCACCGGCCTTGCGACCGCCCTTGGCCATGCTCACGCTCACCCGACGGGCCAGCTTGGCGCGCACGCCGTCCGGCACCCGAGGCGCGTTCACGGCGGTCCGCCACGCCTTGGCCCCGATCGCGGTACGCATCACCGCGGGGGACGAGGCCTTGCGCAGCACCGCGCCCGCGCCGTGCCGCACCCCGCGCCGGGTCGACCGCAGGGTCCCGACGGGGGTCGGGACGGTACGGACGGCGTCCCAGAGCGCGTGGTGCATCGGACGCTCGCTCCGCAGCTGCAGTGCCCTGAGCGCGGGCGCCACGCCGTAGACCGCGTCCGCGCGCCGGTTGTCCTGGGCGAGCCGCCAGACGGCGTACACGCCGGGGGCGTCCAGGGCGACCAGCACCTGCGCCTTGCGCGCCTGGCGGCGGACCCAGGGGTCGCGCTCGGCGCTCGCCCAGGTCCGGCGGGGCGGAGGAAGCTTCGAGACGCGCTTGACGAACGCCTTGCCGCGCGCCGCGGCCGCCTCCGTCAGGGAACGGACGTCGGAGCCGTCGAGTACGCCGTCCACCGCGTCGCTGTCGAAGAGACCGGCCAGCCGCACCGTCGCTCCCGCTGCCCGGAACTGCTCGACAGCGGCCTTGAGCATCGAGTGCGTCGGCGCCGTGCCGGCAATCAGGAGTACTTGGGTCATGCGAGGAGGTCCTCCACCTGTTCTGCGTTCCGTACCGGGGACGGGCACCGCCGTCCTGGCGTCCCGGGCCCCTGGGCCCGGGACGGTCGAGCGCCGGGTCCGTCAGCCCTTGGCCTTCGACGTGGCCGGAGCCTCGGTGCCGGGCAGCAGTCGGCTGTAGATCTCGTCCAGGACCACGGCCTGGGCCTCCCAGGTCCACTGCTCCAGCAGGCCCGGGTCGTCGTAGGCCGTGCGGTAGCGCTGCGGGTCGGCGAGGACGGCCTTGACGGCACGCACGTAGTCCTCGACGTCCTGGGCCTTGAAGACCTCGCCCTGGCCCGTCTTCTCGACCATCTCGGCCATGGTGCGGATGTCGCTGGTCACCAGCGGGAGCTTGGCCTGGGAGTACTCGAAGAACTTGTTGCTCAGGGCCAGTTCGTGGTTGGGCAGGTGGTGCAGCGGGCTGACCGCGGCGTCGGCCGTGGACAGGAACTCGGGCACCTGCCAGTGCGGCACGAAGGGGAGCACGTGGACGCGGTCGCCGACCCCCAGCTCCTCGACCAGCTGCACGATCTTCGCCGTGGCGGGGAACGGCCTGCCCGGCGGGGTGGAGACCAGCGCGACATGGACGTCGGGCAGGTGCAGGAGGCCCTCGATCATGGTCTCCACGCCGCGCACCGGGTTGATGCCGCCGCAGTAGGCGAGGAGCGGGGTGTCCTTGCCCACGCCGCACAGCTCACGCAGGTCCGGGGTGGGGTCGGCGGCGGCCGCCTCCTCCGGGTCCGGCGAGGTGACCGGGGCGTTCAGGACGACGTACGGCGTCTCCTGCAGCTTGTGCGTCTTCACCAGCAGCTCGGCGAGCGTGGGCGAGACGGTGATCACCGCGTCGGAGAACACCGAGTGCTCCTTCTCCCAGGCCACGTGGCCCGGGAGCCAGCGCTCGTGCTGGGAGTGCAGGCCGGGCACGAACTCGTGCGCGTCCCAGACCAGCTTGACGGGGCGTCCGGCGGCCCGGGCGCGGACGGCCGCCCGGGCGCCCACGCCCAGCATGCGGAAGTCGTGCGCGTGGATCAGGTCGGGCTCGAGCTCGTCGATGTGCTTGCCGAAGGCCAGCTCGTAGTCGTAGAGGTAGGGCAGCAGCCTGCGCCAGGAGCGCTCGCCCATCGTCATCTGCCAGAAGCCGGTGAGCGCCTTGTCGAGCGGGGCGTCGAAGTTCGTGCGGTTCTTGCGCGCCCGGCGGGTCGTGCGCGCACGCATCGAGACCCACTTGCTCATCGCCTTCGCGCCGGCCTTGGGCACGATCAGCCGGGCCGGGGAACCACTGGCGCTCGGCCGGCCGGGGCCCTGGGTCTGGGCCTTGGCCGCGTCCGCCCGGAACTTGAGGTCCGCGCGCCAGGCCTTCACCTGCTGCTGGCGGTACTCGGCGACCTGCGTCGAGCGGTAGGCGAGAGGGCTGCGGTACCGCAGACCCTTGCGGTCCTGCCGACGGCGGGCGAGCGGACCGGGCTTGGGCACCAGGCGGACCTCGGCGGCGCCGATGTTCCAGGTCTCGATCTCGCTCGTGGGCGAGATGCCGAAGAGGATGACCTCCCAGCCCGCCTCGGCGGCCGACCGGGCCGTCTTCTGGACGCGGGAGTCGTTCCGAACGCCGTTGTCGACGAGCATCACGATTCGGCCTCGGGAGGCTTTCGATCTGCTCTGCCCGGCGGCGCTGTCGAGCTCCATGAATGTGCCTTTCCTGATCCAAAGCTTCTGGCACGTTGCTGGAGCCCGCACCATTTATGGGGCTCACACACCAGTTCCGTCCACAGCGGGCGTCTCGTGCGTCGCACTCGGGCGCTGTCGGCACGGCCACATAACCCGATAACCCGGCCGCATCAAAGCATACCGTTCGTCAGGCCCCGCACGGCGGACGGGGCCGGGGCCCACAGGTGCGACAAAGGACATCTGCGGCGCGCCCGTATGATCTGAGTTCGGCGTCCATACGTTTATCCGGCGGGAGCAGTACACGTGAAGGTCATCAGTGTCGTGGGGGCGCGGCCCCAATTGGTGAAGCTCGCCCCTATCGCGGCGGCTTTCGCCGAAACGCCCCATGAGCATGTGATTGTGCACACCGGGCAGCACTACGACGCCGACCTGTCCGATGTCTTCTTCTCGGGCCTCGGCATCCCGGACCCCGATGTGCACCTCGGTGTGGGCTCCGGCGGCCACGGCGAGCAGACCGGCGCGGTGCTCGCCGCCATGGACAAGGTCCTGGAGGCGGAGAAGCCCGACTGGGTGCTGGTGTACGGCGACACGAACTCGACCGTGGCCGGCGCCCTCTCGGCGGTGAAGCTGCACTACCGCGTCGCCCACCTCGAGGCGGGTCTGCGCTCGTTCAACCGGCGGATGCCCGAGGAGCACAACCGCGTCCTCACCGACCATGCCGCGGACCTGCTGCTCGCGCCCACCGAGGAGGCGATGCGCCACCTCTCCAACGAGGGTCTGGCCCACCGCTCGACCCTGGTCGGCGACGTCATGGTGGACGTGTGCCTGCGGATCCGCGACGCCGTGCTCGCGGGCGAGCACCCCCGCCCGGTGCTGCCCGAGGGCATCGACGCCGACGCCCCCTACCTGGTGGCGACGCTGCACCGCCCGGACAACACCGACGACCCCGAGCGGCTCGCCGCCATCATCGGGTCGCTGGCCGCTCTGCCGGTCCCCGTGGCCCTGCTGGCGCACCCGCGTCTGGTGGCCCGCGCCGAGCAGCACGGCATCGACCTGAACCAGGGCGCGGTGCGCGCCGGCCGTCCCCTGCCCTACGCCGGGCTGGTGGGCGCCGTCCTCGGCTCGGCGGGTGTCGTCACCGACTCCGGCGGTCTGCAGAAGGAGGCGTTCCTGCTGGGCCGTGCCTGCACCACCGTGCGCCCGGAGACCGAGTGGGTGGAGACGCTGGAGGGCGGCTGGAACGTGCTGGTGCCCGACCCGCACGAGACCCCCGGCTTCGCCGAGCTCGCCACGCGTCCCGCGCCCGAGACCGAGCAGGGCACGCCGTACGGCGACGGGAACGCCGCGGTGCGGGCCGTCCGGGCGATCGTGGAGAGTTGATCCGGCAGACCGTCGTCACCGATCCACCAGCCTCTCGGAGAGCCTTCCCTTGCGAAACGTGATCAAGCGACTGAAGACGCCGGGCACGGGCACGGTCTCGTCGTCCGGCACCAGGACGACGGGGCCCCGGCCCGACGGGATCCGTCCGCACCTGATCTACCTCGCCATCGGCTTCCCGCCGGCGGCGAAGAGCTGTGCGTACCGGATGCGTGAGACGGCGAACAAGTTCGTCGAGCTCGGCTGGGACGTCACGGTGCTCACCATCGCGGAGGAGTCCTGGGAGCGTGAGTACGGTCTCGATCACACCCTCTCCGACGCGGTGGACCGGCGGGTGCGGATCGTCGAGCTCCCCCTCGCCCGCGAGGACCTGGCGACGGACATCCGCGAGTTCACCGAGGACCGGGCGCTGAACCCGACCCGCTGGTCGAAGCTGGAGCGGGAGCGGCACCTCGAGCACTTCCCCGAGCTGGTGTTCGGCGGCTGGCGGCAGGACCTCGAGCAGGGGCTCCTGGACATCCACCGGGAGTTCCCGGCGGACCTGCTGCTGGCGAGCTGCGCGCCGTATGTGAACCTGGCCGCCGCCTGGAAGCTCTGGGAGACCCACAAGGTCCCGTACGCGATCGACTTCCGGGACGGCTGGTCGGTCGACGTCATCGGCGGCGGCGAGGCCTTCACCCGCGACTCCGAGGCGGGTCTCTGGGAGGACCGGGTGCTGGCGGAGGCCGTCGCGGTCTGGTGCGTCAACGACCCGATCGCCGACTTCTACCGGGAGCGCTATCCGCAGCTCGCCGAGCGCGTGCACGTCGTGCGCAACGGGTTCGACCCGGACAGCGTGCCGGCCGCCCACGGCGCTCCGGACGCGCAGGAGGGCCTGACCTTCGGTTACCTGGGCTCGGTGAACTTCAAGCCCGAGTTCCTGGCCACCGTCCTGGACGGCTGGCGGGCCGCCCGGGAACGCGACCCGCTCGTCGCCCGCTCCCGGTTCGAGATCCGGGGGCACATCGGAGCGGGCGCCAGCCGTGAGGCCAACGCCCACATGGCGCTCATCCGGCAGGCCGAGGCCGACGGGGTGATCTTCGGCGGTCCGGTTCCGAAGGCGGAGGTCGCCGCGACCTACGGCCGCTGGGACGCCCTGGTCCTGATGCTGGTCGGCGGACGCTTCGTCACCTCGGGCAAGGTCTACGAGTTCATGGCCTCCGGGCTGCCGGTGGTCTCCGCCCACGAGGTGGACCACGACGCCTCCCACGTCCTGACCGGCCATCCACTGTGGACGGGGGCCTGCGGCCTCGACGTGGAGGGCCTCGCGGACTCGTTCGTCTCCGCGGCCCGTATGGCGGTGGAGGCGACGGCCGAGCGGCGTGCGGAGGCCCGGGC
The DNA here is from genome assembly GCF_040630255.1 of Streptomyces sp. NPDC005820. Taxonomy (NCBI): domain Bacteria; kingdom Bacillati; phylum Actinomycetota; class Actinomycetes; order Kitasatosporales; family Streptomycetaceae; genus Streptomyces; species Streptomyces sp. NPDC005820. The sequence continues at coordinate 56,159 of NZ_JBEXXE010000018.1, read as the reverse complement.
CCATGCCGCCGGGTTCACCCGCGGCCTGCTGATGGCCCCGGCGGCCCGGCAGCTGACCGAGGCCGTCCGCCCGGCGCTCCTCACGGGGAGCGCGCGGGGATGACGACGGTCAAGCAGCGGGTGCTGCGACTGCCGGCGGCCGTGGTCCGCGGCGCCCTGCATCCGAGGGTCCTGCGGACCGGCGCGGGCGCCCGCACCTGGCGGCTCGTGGTGGACGCTCCCGGGCTCCCCGACGCGCTCCGCTCCCGGCTCGCCCGGCGCGTGGGCGGTGGCCTGGCCAAGGCCAACCGGCCCGAGGGCGCGGTGCTGGCGCTGAGCGCCGCCGCCCGCCGTACGACCGATGCCCGCCACCGGGCCGATCTGCTCGGCGAGGCCGCGCGCCTGGACCTCGCGCACGGCCGGGCCCCCCGGGTCCTGACCGCCGCCGTCGCCGCCGAACTCGCGTGCGCCGACACCCGGTGGGCCGCCGGTGAGAGCAAGGCGGCCGCCGCCTCCGCGGTCGCGGCCCTGCAACTCGCCTTCCACCGGGTCCTGCACTTCGACCGGACCACCTCGCCCCTCGCCGAGGACCCGACCGCGTACCTGGAGCCCGTGCACCGCAGCCAGGTCGTCCGCGCCCTGACGAAGGGCGCCGGCCGGGCCGCCGCGCCCGCCGAACCACCGGCCGGACGACCGCTGCGCCTGCTGTTCGTCACCCGGGGCAACGCGAACTTCCTCCAGCAGATCCGGGACCACTACGCGGACCACCCCGAGGTCGAGCTGCGGTCCCTGGACTTCAAGGAGAATCCGGCGCTCGACAAGCTGGCCACCTCCCTCACCCGGCTGGCGGCCCACCGCCTCGGTGGCGAGGAGGAGTTCGACCGGCAGGCCGAGGAACTCCTGCGCCCCCACCTCGACTGGGCGGACACCGTCTTCGTCGACTGGTGCGTCGGCCCCGCCGCGGTGCTCACCTCGGTCGACCCCGGGACCACCCGGATCGTCGTACGGCTGCACAGCGCCGAGACCTTCAGCCCCTGGCCGTTCCTGGTCGACTTCTCCCGGGTCGACGACCTGGTGTTCGTCGGCGCTCACCTGCGGGACCTGACGGTCTCGGTGGTGCCGCAGCTGTCGTCCGCGCGCGCTCCGCGGCTGCATGTCATCGCCAACGCGATGGACCTGGCGGGTCAGGTGCGCCCCAAGACGGAGGACGCCAGGTTCACCCTGGGCCTGACCGGCATCTCGTCGGTGGCCAAGGACCCCCGGTGGGCGATCGAGGTACTGCGGATCCTGCGCGCCGAGGACCCCCGGTACCGGCTCCTCCTGCTCGGTGCGGACGTGGACGCCACGCTCAGCGCCGCGTCCCGCGCCTACGCCCGGCAGTACCGCCGTGACGTGGCCGAGCTCGAACCGTCCGGGGCGCTGCGCAGGCTGGGGCAGCTGGACGACGTCCCCGCCGCGCTGACCGAGGTCGGCGTCATCCTCAGCTCCTCCGTGCGGGAGAGCTTCCACTGCGGGTTCGTCGAGGGCGCCGCCAGCGGGGCCGTACCGGTGGGCCGCGACTGGCCGTTCTTCGCGGGCCGGACCAACGGCGCCCGCACCCTCTTCCCCGCCGGCTGGGTCGTCGCTTCCCCGCAGGAGGCCGCGGCGCGGATCCTCGCGGTCACCGCGACGCGGGAGGGCTGGTCGAAGGCCGGCCGGGCGGCGTCCGCGCACGCGCTGGCGGCCTGGGACTGGCCCGTCGTACGCGAGGAGTTCGACCGCCTCCTGCTCCCCGACCACTGAAGGACCCTTTCTTGACCTCCATACCGGCGCCCGGTCGCGATCGGCTGCCCTCGCTGACCGGGCTCCGCTTCTGGGCGGCCCTCTTGGTCGTCCTGTACCACCTCTCCCGCCAGGTCGGGACCGTCCCGGGCGTCAGTGAGACCGTCTGGTACGGCCGCAGTGGGGTGACGTTCTTCTTCGTCCTGTCGGGTGTCGTGCTCGCCTGGACGTACGACGGCGCGCGGGTCCCCACCCCTGTGTTCCTGTGGCGCCGCTTCGCCCGTATCTGGCCGCTGCTCGCCGTGAGCGTGGCGCTCTCGGTCGCGGTGTGGACTGTCATGAATCATGACATATCCGTCGCGGCGGTGGCCGCGACCCTGCTGGTGGTGCACGCATGGTTCCCCGAGCCGGTCATGTTCACCGGGGGCAACCCGGCGGCCTGGTCACTGAGCGACGAGGCCTTCTTCTATGTGATGTTCCCCGCCCTGCTGGCGCTGCTCGCGGGCCGGCGCGCCAGGACCTGGGCGTGGACGGCGGTCGCCGTCATCTGCGCCGCCCTCGTCCTGTGGCCCGCCACGGCCGGTCTGCCGCAGACCACACGCACCTGGGCGCTCGACTACCTTCCGCTGACCCGTTCCCTCCAGTTCCTGCTGGGGGTGGTGGCCGGCCTCGCGCTCAAGCGCGGCTGGCGGCCTCCCGTGTCCCTGCCGGTGGCCGCCGGGCTCGTCATCGGCTGGCACCTGGTGCTGATCCCCTGGTCGGACGCGGTGCCGGACGCCCTCTGGTACAGCCCCTACTCCGCCTCGCAGTGGCTGTCGGCGCCGATCTTCGCGGCCCTGATCTGCGCGGCGGCCCGCGCCGACCTGGACGGCCGGCGCACCGGGCTGGGCGGGGCGTGGATGATCCGGCTGGGCCACTGGTCCTTCGCCTGGTACCTGCTCCACGAGATCGTGATCCGGGCGGCCCTCTTCCACTGGGGCAAGCCCGCGCCGGGCGGCGGGACGCTGTTGTTCTGGGCCGGTGTGCTGGTCGTCAGCCAGGCCGCCGCGGCCCTCGCCTATCACTGGGTGGAACATCCCGCCGAGCGTTGGCTGCGTCGGCTGGGCCCCTCCGTCCGCCGGCCCCGGCAGCCCGGCTCGCCCTCGGCCGTCAGCGCGCGGTAGCCGCTCCCTCGAAAAGCGTCCGGCCCCTGCCTCGTTCCGTACGAGACAGGGGCCAAAGTCGTGCGTGACGCGATCGCTCAGCCGCCGATGACGACCCGTCGGACACCCTTCCAGGCCTCCGGGTCGGTGGTGCGGCGCCCGTCGACCAGGACCGTGACGTCCGGCAGGTCGGCCGGGGTCAGGGTGCGGTACTCGGCGTGGTCGGCCTGGAGGATCGCCGCGGTGACCTTCTCGCCCGTGTGCGGGGTCAGGCCGTGCGCGGTGAGCTCCTCGTCCGTGTACATCGGGTCCGAGACGAACGGGACCGCGCCGCGCGCCTTGAGGGCCTCGACGGTCGGGAAGACGCCCGAGAACGCCGTCTCCTTCACACCGCCGCGGTAGGCGGCGCCCAGGACGAGGACGTTCACACCGGTCAGGTCGCCGTAGGCGGCCGCCAGCAGGTCCACCGCGTACTCCGGCATCGCCGCGTTCGCCTCACGGGCGGAGCGCACGACCGTCGCGGACGGGTCGTTCCACAGGTACATCCGCGGGTAGATCGGGATGCAGTGGCCGCCGACCGCGATGCCCGGCTGGTGGATGTGGCTGTACGGCTGCGAGTTGCAGGCCTCGATGACCTTCTTGACGTCGATGCCGTTCTGGTCGGCGAACCGCGCGAACTGGTTCGCCAGACCGATGTTGACGTCCCGGTAGGTCGTCTCGGCCAGCTTCGCCAGCTCGGAGGCCTCGGCGGAGCCCAGGTCCCACACCCCGTTGGCCTGCGGCAGGTCGGCGCGCTCGTCGAAGTCGAGGACCTGCTCGTAGAACTCCACACCACGGGCCGTCGACGCCTCGTCGACGCCGCCGACCAGCTTGGGGTAGCGGCGCAGGTCGGCGAAGACCCGGCCGGTGAGGACGCGCTCCGGGGAGAAGACCAGGTGGAAGTCCTCGCCCGCGGTCAGACCCGAGCCCTCGGCGAGCATCGGCGCCCAGCGGGTGCGGGTGGTGCCGACCGGGAGAGTCGTCTCGTACGACACGAGGGTGCCCGGCCGCAGGCCCTGGGCGATCGCCTTGGTCGCCGCGTCCATCCAGCCGAAGTCCGGGGTGCCCTCGGCGTCCACGAACAGCGGGACGACCACGACGACGGCCTCGGACTCGGCGACCGCGGACGCGGTGTCCGTGGTCGCGCTCAGCAGACCGGCGTCGACGGCCTGCTTCAGCTTGACGTCCAGGTCGTACTCACCGGGGAACGGCTCGACACCGGCGTTGACCAGCTCGACGACCTTCTCGTTGACGTCCGCGCCGATGACCCGGTGGCCCTTGGAGGCGAACTGCACCGCCAGCGGGAGCCCGATCTTGCCGAGCGCTACTACACAGATGTTCATGGAGGGTCGCTACTTCTTCCTTTGGGAACGGGACTTCAGTCTCCGCACGAGGGACCCGAGCGCCCGCCGGATCACAGTCCTCTTCGGAGGGTGGAGCTGGGCCGTGTGGACCACGATCCGCTCCTTGGGGTTGACCAGGGCAGACGCCCGGTACAGGTCCTTCTCGGGACCCCACAGCCGGGCCAGCGGCATCGGCAGCCCGGCGCCGCGCACCGGGATCTCGTACGTCGACCCGGCCAGCTCGACATACGCCCGCACCCCCAGCTTGGCGGTGACGAGGTCCAACGGGACACGGGCGTGCAGCACGCTCGCTCCACCGTCCTCGGCCGGCTCGGCCTGCACCGTGCCGACGAGGGGCGGGAGGTCGTGGCCCTCCTTCAGCCGGCGCGCACCCGCCTTGTCCGCCGACTTGGGCATCGCGCCCTTGACCAGCCGCAGCGCGGACCCGCCGACGTCCCCCAGCACCGGTACGCGCACCGACGCCGTGTAGGTGAGCGCCTCGCCCTGCTGCTCCCAGCCGGAGGCCAGCAGCGCGGTGCCCTGGGCGAGCCGGCCCGGGACGGACTCGCCGACCAGCTCGTAGACCCGGTCGGCGAGGCCGATGCGCGGGTCGCGGAAGCCCGGGTAGCGGGCGTAGGCGCGCCCGTCCTCGGCGAGGAACGGGGGCGCCCCGTGCTCCTTCTCCGCGGAGATCGCCTCGGCCAGCTCGTCGATGGCGAGGGCCTGCGCCAGCGCGATCCGCACCCGCCGCTTGACGTCCATGGCGTCGCGCAGACCGTCGGTGAAGTAGACGTCGGCCAGCCGGCCGATGCCCGAGCAGAGCTGCCGCTGCAGATCCCGGTCCAGGGACGGGAAGTCGTCCTGGACCAGCTTGGCCAGCTCCCAGGTGAAGTGCCGGCGCAGCACGGCGTCACGGTCCGGGCCCGCCTCGATCAGCCCGGCCGTGAAGTCCATGATCTCGGCCGTCGCCCGCAGCCGCGCCAGATGGTCCGCGCGGTAGGTGATGTTGCTGGCGTCGCCGCGCTTGACCGCGTAGTAGCAGGTGTAGTCGGCCACCACCGAGATCTTCCGGGCGCGCACGCACGCCTCGATGGTGAACGGCTGGTCGCTGCCCACGGGCAGGTGCTCGGGGAACCGCAGGTGGTACTTCTCCACCATGTCCCGCCGGAACAGCTTGGTGTTGGCCAGCGTGAACGGCAGCGCCGAGTCGTACAGGCTGACGTCCGCGACGCTCTCCTTGTACAGCGCCTGGTGCACGTACCGGCCGTTGGTGCCGACCATCTTGCCGACGACGACGTCCGAATCGTTGGCGTCGGCGCACTTCACCATGCGCTCCAACGCCTCCTCGCCGAGGTAGTCGTCGGAGCCGATGAAGTAGACGTAACGGCCCGAGGCCACGTCCAGCGCACGATTGCTGGGCGCGGCCGGGCCGCCGGAGTTCGGCTGGTGGATCACCTTGACGGTGTCCGGGTACAGCGCCGCGAACCGGTCGAGTTCGCGGCCGCTGTCGTCCGTGGAACCGTCGTCGACGGCGACGATCTCCAGACGCTTACGGCCGATGCTCTGCCCGATCAGGGAGTTCAGGCACTCCGTCAGATAGGGCATCGTGTTGTACACCGCGACGACCACGCTGACGTCAGGCGCAGCACTCATTCTCCGGCTCCAGTTCCCCCGTGGTGTGATGCTCAGCTGCCATGAGTCGCCAGGTCCTCCGCCTGAAGGGAGATGCTGCGGTTCTCCGTGGCCGACTCCAGCAGAGCCGCCGCCACCTGAACCGTACGCATTCCCTGGCGCAGGGTGCAGATGTCGGCGTCCTTGCCGAGCACCGCGTCCCGGAACAGCTCGTGCTCGACGAGGAGCGGCTCGCGCTTGGGGATGGCGTACCGGATCATGTCGCCCTCGGAGACCCCGCGGAAGGCCTGCAGGGCCTCCCACTCGGTGGTGACCGCGGCGTTGGAGTGGAAGGTCAGGTCGGCGGTGAGGGTGTCGGCGATGAAGCAACCGCGCTCGCCGGTCACCGAGGTGAAGCGCTCCTTGAGCGGGCTCAGCCAGTTCACCAGGTGGTTCACCATGGTGCCGTCGTCCAGACGGCCCACCGCGGACACCATGTCCTCGTGGACGCGGCCGCTCTTGGAGACGGTGTGCGCGGCGATGGACACGTACTCGCGTCCGGTCACCCAGCCGGTGAGGTCGATGTCGTGGGTGGCGAGGTCCTTGACCACGCCGACGTCCGCGATGCGGTGCGGGAAGGGGCCCTGACGGCGCGTCACGACCTGGTAGACGTCACCGAGTTCGCCGGCCTCCAGGCGGGCGCGCAGCGAGCGCAGCGCCGGGTTGCAGCGCTCGATGTGGCCGACGCCGGCGACCAGACCGCGCGACTCGAACGCCTCGACGAGGCGGCGGGCGCCGTCCACGGTCTCCGCGACGGGCTTCTCGATGAGCGCGCACACACCGGCCTCGGCGAGCGCCAGACCGACCTGCTCGTGCAGGTGGGTGGGGCAGGCCACGACCGCGTAGTCGACGCCGAGGGCGATGAGCTCCTCGACGGTGTCCAGGATCGGCGCGCCCTGGGCGGCGCCGAACTTGTCGCCCATCGGGTCGACGACGCCGACCAGGTCGACGCCCTCCAGACCGGACAGGACGCGGGCGTGGTGGCGGCCCATGGAACCGAGGCCGACGAGTCCCGCGCGCAGCGGCTTCCCGTTGCTCACAGCTGCTCCCCCAGCGTGTTCACGGCGGCGACGATCCGCTCGAGGTCACCCGCGGACAGCGAGGGGTGGACGGGCAGCGACACGACCTCGGCGGCGGCGCGCTCCGTCTCGGGCAGGTCCCAGGTGCGGCCCGCCTTCTGGTCCGGCTCCCAGTACGGCTTCAGCCGGTGGATGGGGGTCGGGTAGTAGGTGGCGTTGCCGATGCCGGCCTCGGTGAGCTTCGCCATGGCGGCCTCGCGGTCGCCCTGGATGCGCACGGTGTACTGGTGGTAGATGTGCCGGGCGCCCTCGGCGACCTTCGGCGTGACCACGTTCGGCGCGCTGATGTGCTCGGTGAGGTACGCGGCGTTGGCGATGCGCTGCTCGGTCCAGGCGGGGAGCTTGCCGCGCTGGACGCGGCCGATCGCGGCGGAGACGTCCGTCATACGGACGTTGGCGCCGACGATCTCGTTGGCGTAGCGCTGCTCCATGCCCTGGTTGCGCAGCAGGCGCAGGGTGCGGGCGACCTCGGCGTCACCGGTGGAGATCATGCCGCCCTCGAGGCTGTGCATGTTCTTCGTCGGGTAGAAGCTGAAGGTGCCCGCGGCGCCGAAGGCGCCGACCGGGGTGCCGTTCAGGGCGGCGGCGTGGGCCTGGCAGGCGTCCTCGACGACGGCGAGGCCGTGCTGCTCGGCGATCGCCATGATCCGATCCATGGCCGCGGGGTGGCCGTACAGGTGGACCGGCATGATCGCGGCGGTGCGCGGGGTGATGGCCGCCTCGACCGCGGCGGGGTCCAGACAGAAGGTGTCGGCGTCGATGTCGGCGAAGACCACGTCTGCGCCGACCAGTCGAACAGCGTTCGCGGAAGCGGCGAACGAGAACGACGGCACGATCACCTCGTCCCCCGGGCCGAGGCCGAGGGCCATCAGCGACAGGTGAAGGGCGGAGGTGCCGGAGTTGACCGCGACGCAGTGCCGCCCGTCGACCAGCTCCGAGAACTCCTCCTCGAAGGCGGCCACCTCGGGACCCTGGACGACCCGGCCACTGCGCAGAACGCGCACCGCGGCCTCGATCTCGTCCTCGTCGATCACAGGTCTGGCGGCCGGTATGAACTCATGGGCGTCGGTCATCGACATCCCCTCCTCTACGGCGACCTCGAAGGCGCACCACGTCATGCGGTCGGGAAGGGCCATGTCGATGCTCAGCACGGCCGCATCCCTGGTTGTCCATGGCCGCCTGTAGGCGGATGGACGGCTTGTACACAGGACCCCGCCCCCCGAGGGTTCCTTGCGGGAAGTCAGCCGTACCCGGTACGGGACCGGATGTGCTCATCGGCTGCGGTCACGGTGTGCATGTCTTTGGCCACCGGGACCAGACTGCACGTTACCAGCACGGGGACGGCGATTTTCCCGAGCGTTACCACAGAGAAACCACCACCCTGGGTGCCATCCATCACAAGCAAGACACAGCGTAACCCTGCGGTAAACACAGTGCGACGCGGGGTGAGGACGCCCGACGGGGCGCACGGACGACGGCAGGGCGACGGCAGGGCGACGGCGCGGGCACCCGGTTCGCACCGGACGCCCGCGCCGTGGTCTCACCGCAGGTGAGGCGGTCGGCGAGGGGGTCAGTCCTCGGTCGCCTGCGCCGCAGCCGTCTTCTTCGCCACCGTCGCCTTGGCGGCCTTCTTGGCCGTCGTCTTCTTGGCGACGGTCTTCTTCGCGGCCGTCTTCTTGGCCGTCACCGTCTTCTTGGTGGCGGCCTTCTTCGCCGTGGCCTTCTTCGCCGTCTTGCGGGCGGCCGTCTTCTTGGCGGGAGCGGCCTCCTCCTCGACGACGCCCTCGGCTTCGGCGGCCTCCGTCGCGACGGCTTCCGCCTCGACGGGCTCGGCCTCGACGGACTCGGCCTCCGCGGCCGACGGGACGACCACGACGGCCGTCTCCTCGGACGCGGTCGGCGCGGTGGCCTTGCGCACGGCACGGCGCCGCGGGCGGGCCGGGGCCGCGCTCTCGGCGGCAGCCTCGGCGACCGGCTCGGCCTCGGCGGGCTCCGCCGGAGCGGCCGGGGCCTCCACGGCGGCGGGCTCGACGACCGTCACCACGGCGGCCTCCGCACCGGCGGGCGAACCGGCCGGCGCGGACACCTTGCGGGTGGCGCGACGACGGGTACGGCCCTTGGGCGCGGCGTCCTCCTCGACGGGGGCCTCGACGGGAGCGGGGGCCTCGACGACCGGGTCCTCCACCGCGACCGGCTCGACCTGCGCGGCCGGGGCCTCGGCCGGCTGCACCGGACGCTCGGCTGCCGCCTCGGCGGTCACGGACTGCGCGGTGGGCACCTGCGCGAGCGTGTCGACGGACGCCTCGACGGACGCCTCGACGGACGCCTCCGCGAGCTCCTCGGCCGGCTCCTCCGCGACGAACACCTCGCCACGGCCTCCCCGGCGCCCGGCGCCCTTCGGCGCACCGGCCGGAGCGGACGCCCGACGGCTCGCCCTACGACGGCTGCGCCCCCGCGTGGCCGCGGCCTCCGCCTCGGCGACGCTGCTGTACAGCTCCTCGTCGAGCGCGAAGTCGGGAGCGGACAGCGCGACCGGCTCGGCCACCTCGGCGGCGACCTCGGCCTCGCTCTCGGCCTCCTCCTCGACGCCCACCAGCGGCTCGGCGGTCTCGACGGCCACGGCCTCGTGCTCGTGGACGTCGCCGCCCCGGCCGCGCTTCTTGCGCTTGCCGCCGCCACCGACGGCCGTCGGCTGCTCCATGTGGACGATGACACCGCGCCCGTTGCAGTGGACGCAGGTCTCGGAGAAGGACTCCAGCAGACCCTGGCCCACCCGCTTGCGGGTCATCTGCACGAGGCCCAGCGAGGTCACCTCGGCGACCTGGTGCTTCGTACGGTCGCGGCCCAGGCACTCCAGCAGGCGCCGCAGCACCAGGTCCCGGTTGGACTCCAGCACCATGTCGATGAAGTCGATCACGATGATGCCGCCGAGGTCGCGCAGCCGCAGCTGGCGCACGATCTCCTCGGCCGCCTCCAGGTTGTTCCTGGTGACCGTCTCCTCGAGGTTGCCGCCCTGGCCGGTGAACTTGCCGGTGTTGACGTCGACGACGACCATCGCCTCGGTCCGGTCGATCACCAGCGAACCGCCGCTGGGCAGCCAGACCTTGCGGTCCAGCGCCTTGGCGAGCTGCTCGTCGATCCGGTACGTGGCGAAGACGTCGACCTCGGAGGTCCACTTCGACAGCCGCTCGGCGAGGTCGGGCGCGACGTGCGAGACGTAGCCGTGGATGGTCGACCAGGCGTCGTCGCCGCTGACGACGACCTTGGAGAAGTCCTCGTTGAAGATGTCGCGGACGACCCGGACGGTCATGTCCGGCTCGCCGTACAGCAGCGTCGGCGCGTTGCCGTTCTTCGACTTCTTCTGGATGTCCTCCCACTGCGACTGCAGACGCTCGACGTCGCGGCGCAGCTCGTCCTCGCTCGCGCCCTCGGCGGCGGTGCGCACGATGACGCCCGCGTCCTCGGGGACGATCTTCTTGAGGATCGTCTTCAGCCGGGCCCGCTCGGTGTCGGGCAGCTTGCGGCTGATGCCGGTCATCGAGCCCTCGGGGACGTACACGAGGTAGCGGCCCGGGAGGGAGACCTGGCTGGTCAGACGGGCGCCCTTGTGCCCGATCGGGTCCTTCGTCACCTGGACGAGCACGGACTGACCGGACTTCAGGGCGGACTCGATACGGCGCGGCCCGTTGGCCATGCCGAGCGCCTCGAAGTTGACCTCACCGGCGTACAGGACGGCGTTGCGCCCCTTGCCGATGTCGATGAACGCGGCCTCCATCGACGGCAGCACGTTCTGGACCTTGCCCAGGTAGACGTTGCCGACGTACGAGGTCGACTGCTCCTTGTTGACGTAGTGCTCGACGAGCACGCCGTCCTCCAGGACGCCGATCTGCGTGCGCTCGCCGCTCTGGCGGACGACCATCACGCGCTCGACGGCCTCGCGGCGGGCCAGGAACTCGGCCTCGGTGATGATCGGGACGCGTCGGCGGCCCTGCTCACGGCCTTCGCGGCGGCGCTGCTTCTTGGCCTCCAGACGCGTGGAGCCCTTGATGGACTGCACCTCGTCGGACGGCTCGGAGGGCTTGCGGGGCTCACGGACCTTGACGACGGTCCGCTCGGGGTCGCCCTCGCCCGGCTCGCTGTCCGCGGCGCCGTCCCCGGCGCGCCGACGGCGGCGACGACGGCGACGGCTACCGGCGGTGGAGCCACCGGCCTCGTCCTCGGCGTCCTCGGCGTCCTCTTCGGTCTGCTCGGCGGTGTCCTCGGCGTCCTGCGCGGCCTGCTCGGCGGCGAGTTCGTCGGACTCGGCGTCCGGACCCTCGGTCTCGTCGGCGGCCTCGCCCCGGCGGCGACGACGCCCGCCACGGCGACGGCGACGGCGCGAACCGGTCTCCTCGTTCTCCTCGTCGCCCTCGACACCGTCCTCGGCGGCCTCGTCGGCCTCCTCCGGCTCGGTCTCGTCCTCGGCGGCGGGCGCGGTGCCGGTCCGCTCGGCGGCCTCGGTCTCCTCCGCGAAGGCGGTGCCCCGGCGGCGACGGCGACGGCGCGAGCCGGTCTGCTCCTCGGTGGGAAGCTCGTCGGAGGGAAGGCCCTCGGCCTGCTCGATCGCCTCGATCGCCTCGGTCTCCTCGGCCTCCACCGGCTCCTCGACGGAGGCGGCGGCGGCCTCGGCGGCGGCGCGCTGCGGCGTCTGGAACTGGGGCTCGGCGAACACGGGCGCCTGGAACACGGCGACCGCGGGCCGCGCGGGCCGGCGCGGTGCGTCGCCCTCGCCGTTCTGCACGGCCGCGGGCTCGGAGAACCCACCGGCGGCCCGGCGCACGACCCGCCGACGGGCGCGCCGCGTACCGGCCTCCTCGTCGGCGGGGGCCTCGGCGACGGCCGGGGTCCGGGGGGTGGCCTCGACGGCCGGGGCCTGGGCGGCGGCGGTACGAGCGGTGGAAGCCGGAGCCTGCGCGGGCTGCTCCACGACGGCCTCGGCGGCCTCGACGGCCTCGGGGGCCTTCGCCTCGGCAGCGGCGGACTCGGTCGCGCCCTGGGTCTCGCTCTCGGCGGCGGCACCGGCGGGCGCGGTCACCCGGCGGGTGGCGCGACGCCGGGTGCGCGGCGCGGGCGCGGCCTCCTCGGCGGCCTCCGCAGCGGCTGCCGGGGCCTCGGCGGGCGTCTCGGCGACCACGGCAGGCGCCTCGGCCTCACCGGACGCCTCCGCGCTCACCGCGGTCTCGGCGGGAGCACCGGCGGGCGCGGACGCCCGACGGGTGGCCCGACGACGGGTACGCGGCGCGGCAGCGGCCTCCTCGGCCTTCTCCGCCACAGCCTCGACCTCGGCCTCAGCGGCAGCAGCCGCAACCGGCACCACCGTCTCCGCAACAACCTCCGCCTCAACCGGCGCACCAGCGGGCGCGGACGCCCGACGAGTGGCCCGACGACGCGTACGCGGCGCGGCAGCGGCCTCCTCGGCCTTCTCCGCCACAGCCTCGACCTCGGCCTCAGCGGCAGCAGCCGCAACCGGCACCACCGTCTCCGCAACAACCTCCGCCTCAACCGGCGCACCAGCGGGCGCGGACGCCCGACGAGTGGCCCGACGACGCGTACGCGGCGCGGCAGCGGCCTCCTCGGCCTTCTCCGCCACAGCCTTGCTCTCTTCGGTCTCTTCGATCTCTTCGATCTCTTCGGTCACGGCGATCTCTTCGGTCTCGACGACCTCGTCCGCCAACTGCTCGGCGGTCTCCACGGCCGGTATGGCCGGCGCGGTGATCTCGGCCGGGGCCTCGGCGGCGCCGCTCGGCGGCCCGGCCGGGCGGGAAGCGGCACGGCGCCGACGACGCGGCGGCAGGGTGTCGCTGGGGGTGTTGTTCTGTTCTTCGGAACCCTGGGTGGGTTCGGTCGGTTCGAGCATGCGGGTGTATCTCCCGTCAGGCTCCCGGGCGCCGCACCGGGCCCGGCGCCGATCACGAGGGATCGGTCGCCGTTGACGTCCGCGGCTCGCGCACCTGCGCGTTGCCGCCGTCCGGGGCGCGGCCGCCGCACGGGAGCTCTCTGTGTCCTGTCTCGCCGGTTCCGTAGCCCTGTTGCGTACGGCCTGGCGAAAGTCTTCTGGTGGGCGCGCTGCCCGACCCAGGTGGCTCCCGAGTACGAGGGCGGCGCTACGACGCTCGTCCCGATGCGGAACCTTCCGTGCGTCGACGCCTTCGCGGCGGCAGTCGCTAGGCCGTTGTGAGGGCCTCGGCTGCCTCGCGGTCGGGCGCGAGCGGGTCGGTCACGGCGCCGGTCTCTTCATCGAGCAGCCCCTGCGCCAGCCTGGTCACCGCTGCGGGGACCGGCGGCGCCAGGTCGGCCACGGCGCGGAGACCGGACAGGACGTCGTCGGGTCGTACGGCAGGCGTCACGTGCCGAACAACCAGCCGCAGTATCGCACAGGGCCGGTCGGTCGGCCTATCAGCCGCTTCACTCTGTTGCGTTTCTCGAAGTGTGGCGAGGTGGACGACCGCCGGGCGGGCGTCGAAGGTGCGCATGCCGTTCTTGGTCATGCGCTGGACCTCGACGGACTCGGCGGCCTGGAAGGCCTGGACGGCGCGTTCGGCGTCGACCGGGTCGACTCCGTCGAGCCGCAGCTCCCACACGGAGGCCGTGAGCCGGTCGGCGAGACCCGAGGTGCGGGCCTCGACCGCGTCGACGATGTCGAGCCCGGCGGGCAGCGACTCGTCGAGGAGCGCACGCAGCGTCTCCGGTTCGCGCGCCGCGGTGAGCGCGATCTCCAGGTACTCCGCCTCACTGCCCGTGCCGGTGGGTGCGGCATTGGCGTACGACACCTTCGGGTGCGGCGTGAACCCCGCCGAGTACGCCATCGGCACCTCGGCACGGCGCAACGCGCGCTCGAAGGCGCGCTGGAAGTCACGGTGGCTGGTGAACCGGAGGCGGCCGCGCTTGGTGTAGCGCAGTCGGATGCGCTGCACCGCGGGTGCGGGCGGCGGGCCTTCGGGCTGTCGCTTGCCCAGTGTCGTTCAGTCCTTCGTGAGGTTCGTGAGAGCGGTCGTACTGCTATCAAGAGTACGTGCGCCGAGCGGCGTCGGTTCCCGCCGGAGCACCGCTTCCCTCTCCCGGGGCGGTACCAGACGTTCACCGGGTTCGCCGAACAGCATCCGCCGTACGTCGGCCCGTGCCTGCCGGGCGGTCTCGCGCGCGGAGGCGAGGGCCTGCCGGGTCGCCCGGCCCACGGCGCGCGCGGCCTGCGCGGCGGGCTTGAGGATGAGGTCGCGGACGACGTGTCCCACCGGGGTGAGGACGGTCCGGTACACCCAGCGCACCGGCTCCACGAACAGCCACCGGAACACTGTGGCGAGGAACCGTCCGACGGCGCGCGAGAGATGCCCCGCGATCCGCCAGGCGTGCCCGAGCGCGTCCCCGACCTCGCGGGCGAGGACGCCGAGGAAGCGCCCGACGGGGACGAGCACCCAGCGCCACAGCGCGAGCGCGGGCAGCACCAGCAGCACCCGGGCGATCCAGTACGCGGCCACCCCGAGCCCCGTCATCAGCAGCCCGAGCAGCCTCCACAGCCCCAGCGCGCACCAGGCGGCCGCCCGTCCGACCGGCGCGAGGATCCACTCGTACACCCCGCGGGCGGGGACGACGACCAGGTACCGGACCAGCCACAGCACGGGGACGACGACCGCGTACCGCACCAGGCACAGCACGGCGCGCCCGGCGGGGGTCAGCACGCGCGCGTACAGCCACGCGCACCCCGCGCCGACGCCCCGCGCCAGCCATACGGCGGCCTGCCCGACCGGAGTCAGGACGTACCGGTACAGGGCGACGGCGGGGACGACCAGGAGCACCTTCCCGAGCCAGGCCAGTGCCTGGTCGGCCGGGACGAGGACGTACCGCCACAGCCCCACCAGCGGCCACACGAACGCCACCCGCCCCAGCCACAACAGGGCGCGGCCCAGCGGCCGGAGCAGGGCGTCCCGCAGGAAGCGGCCGGTGACGACCAGCGCGTCCCAGGCCATCCGCACGGGCACGACCAGCACGAGCACCACGATCCGCACGGGCAGCCGGATCGCGACGACGAGACATCCCTCCGGCTGATGCGGCTCGGCGGGCGGTTTCTGCAGGTCCATACCGGTGTAGACGCCGCGGACCGCTCACTGGATGCACGGAATCAGCCGGACGGATGACAAAAGTGTGCCCGGCGTGGGTGGTTCAGGTGGTGCCGCGGCTCTGCGCCTCGGCGTTCGCGATGGCTTCCGCCTCCGCCTCCGCCAGCGCGATGGCGACACCGAAGGCCTGCGCGATGTGGCCGGCCGCCGACATGACGCGGGCGCTGCCCACGACGGGCGCGATGGCGACGAGCACGTCCTGGAGCTCCTCGACGGTCAGTTCGGCCTTGACCGCCGGGTCGATGTGCGCCAGGTAGGAGATGGCCGGCGCATCGACGGCCACGAGCGCGGCGATACGGGTGAGGATCAGCGTCCGATCGTCCATGTGACAGCGCTCGACGGAGTCGATGGTCATGGCGGCGATGGTGTCCAGAACGGGGGTCTCGGATGCGGTTGCCATGTCGGAATCACCTTTCTCTGTTCTCACCTGTCTGTCTTCCTTCTCACCCGATGGTTTTCGGGAAGTTCTTACGGACCAGGACCTTGCCCAGCTCCCACAGCGCCAGCAGGGCCACCGCCGGCACCAGCGCCCAGCCGAACTGCTCCAGATCGAGCTCGGTCGTGCCGAGGAGGCGCTGGAAGCCGTCCATCTGCGTCACCAGCACGGCGAGCACGAACTCCACGAGCATCGCGATGTTCATCTGCTTGCTGTCGAAGCTGGCGGTGGTCAGCACGGTGTCCGTCTGGCTGCGGCACTCCAGCGCGGCCACGATCAGACAGAGCGCGAAGGACGTGAACGCCATGGACTGGCCGGTCTCCACGCTGTCGAAGCGCGAGGTGCCCAGCTGGATCAGACAGAGCAGGCCGATCGTGATCGCCAGACCGGACAGCCCGACCGTGACCATCACCCCCGTGGTCAGCACCGGTTCGCCGCGCGGGCGGGGCCGGCGCGCCATGAGTCCCGGGCTCTGGCGGTCGAAGCCGAGCGCGAAGCCGAAGGCGGCGTTGACGAAGAAGTGGATCCACAGGACCTGCGCCGGGGTGAACGGCTCCCCCGCCGCGATGTCGAACAGCGTCGCGCCGAGGAAGGTCAGCACGAACACGACCAGCAGCACCAGCACGAACCGGATGTACTTGGTGAGGTTGTCGTAGATCTTGCGGCCCTGCTCGACGGCGAAGACGATCGTCGCGAAGTTGTCGTCGGCCAGCACCATCCGTCCGGCGTTCTTGGCCACCTCGGTGCCGGATCCCATGGAGATCCCGACGTCGGCGGCCTTGATGGCGGGGGCGTCGTTGACGCCGTCCCCGGTCATCGCCACCACATGCCCCTTCGCCTTCAGCGTGTCGGCCAGCAGCACCTTGTGCTCGGGGGCGACCCGCCCGACCACGCCGATGTCCTCGATCCGCGCGAGCCGCTCCCGCTCCGGCAGCGCGGCGAAGTCGGCGCCGAGCACCGCCTCGCCCTCGATACCGAGCTGCCGCGCGATCGCGGCACCCGTGACGACGTCGTCGCCGGTGACCATCCGCACCCGGATGTGGGCCGCCTGAGCGTCGGCCACCGCGGCCCGCGACTCCTCCCGGGGCGGGTCCACCATGCCGACCAGGCTCGTCATCTGCAGCTCGGTGACATACGAGAGGAGGTCGCCGTCGGCGTCGAAGTCCGCCGGGTCGAGGTCACGCCGCGCGGCGGCCATCACCCGCAGGCCCTCGCCGCCCATGCGCTCGACATGGGTCTGCGCCCGAGCGTCGGCGTCCTCGTTCCAGGGCACCGCCTTCCCGCTCGCGAGCGCCGTCGCGGCCCGGGCGAGCACGGCGGGCGCGGCGCCCTTCACGAAGCAGCGCACGACGGGGCGGCCCGTCTCGTCCGTCGCCCGGTTGAAGGTGGCCATCAGCTTGTACGACGGGTCGAAGGGCAGCGTGGCCAGCCGGGGCAGCCGCTCCCGGGTGGCGTCGATGTCCAGCCCCGCCTTGTGCCCGAGCACCAGCAGCGCGCCCTCGGTGGGGTCGCCGACCACCTCGCCGCCGACGAGCGTGGCGTCGTTGGCCACCAGGTACGGCAGGATCGCGTCCTCCATGTCGGGCGCGGAGCCCACGGGGTGCCGGATCCTGCCCTCCAGGCTGTAGCCGGTGCCGGAGACGGTGTAGCGGTCGCCCGGATCGAGCACTTCCACCACGGTCATCTGGTTCATGGTGAGCGTGCCGGTCTTGTCGGAGTTGATCGCCGAGGTGAACCCCAGCGACTCCACCGACGGCAGGTCCTTCACGATGGCCTCGCGCTTGGCCAGGTCGACCGCGCCGATCGACAGGATCGTCTGCGTCACCGTCGGCAGGGCCTCCGGGATGGCGGCGATCGCCAGCGAGACCGCGCTCACGAACAGCGCGTCCCACGCCGTACCGCGGCTGCGCCCCAGCACGAACATCACGATCATCGTCAGCCCGGCCGTCCCCGTGATCCACAGGGTGAGCCGGTCCAGTTCCCGGGTCAGCGGGGAGGCCTCCCGGCTGGTGCTCGACAACATCCCCGAGATACGGCCGAGTTCGGTGTCGGCCCCGGTGGCCGTGACGATCACCGTCGCGCTGCCGTGGGTGACGGGGGTGTTCATGAACGCCATGTTCGTGCGGTCCCCGGGCGGCAGATCCGCCCCGGTCAGCGTCCCGGGATCCTTGACGGCGGGCACGCTCTCGCCGGTCAGCGCGGACTCGTCGATCTGCAGCGCGCTCGCCGTGACGATCCGCCCGTCGGCCGGCACCTCGTCCCCCGCCGCGAGCAGCACCACATCCCCTACGACGACCTCCTCGGCCGGGACCTCGGACTCCACCCCGTCCCGGCGCACCCGCGCGGACGCCTTCATCATTGACTTGAGGGCGTTCATGGCGCTCTCCGCCTTGCCCTCCTGCCGCATCCCGACGACCGCGTTGAGGACCGTGAGGACCAGCAGCAGCACCCCGGTGCTCCACTCCTTGATCACCAGGGAGACCACAGCGGCGGCCACCAGGACCAGCTGCATATAGCTGCGGTACTGGGCGAGATAGCGGCGCCAGCCCGGCACGGGCTTCTCTTCCGGCAGCGCGTTCGGCCCGTTCGCGCGGAGCAGCTCGGCCGCCCGGCCGACGGACAGCCCACGGCCCGGCTCCGCCCCGAGGGCGACGGCGACCTCGTCCGGGGACAGCGCGTACCAGGCCCGACCGCCGGCCGCCCGCGCCCGCGCCTGCGGCTGCGGGTCACGGGCGGGCGCGCTCATCCGGCCCCCCCATGCGTCTCACTCCTCTTGTTGCCCTTGCCCTTTCCCTTGCCCTTGCCCTTCCCCTTTGCCTTGCCCTTGGCGGCGTAGGGGTCGGCCGGCTCGCCCTCGGGGGCCTGCCGCTCCAGCTCGCGCTTGACCTCGGCCAGCTCCCGCCGGGTCTCCTCACCGACCTCCGGATAGCGGGGGTCGATGCCGATCAGGGTGTGCGCCAGCACCGCGCTCACACACACCCGCGCGAACCACTTCCGGTCGGCGGGAATGACGTACCAGGGCGCCCACGGGGTGCTGGTCGCCGACAGCATCTGGGAGAACGCCTTCTGGTAGTCGTCCCAGCGGGCGCGCTCGCGGACGTCGGCGGGTGAGAACTTCCAGTTCCGCTCGGGGACGTCGATGCGCTTGAGGAAGCGGACGCGCTGTTCTTCCTTCGACAGGTTCAGAAAGAGTTTGACCACGGTGAAGCCGTTGTCGGTCAGATAACGCTCCCAGTCGTTGATCTCCCGGTAGCGGCGCTCCCACACGTCCGGGCCACGGGCCGCGTCGGGCAGCTTCTGGCGTTGGAGGTTCTCCGGGTGCACCCGCACCACCAGGACCTCTTCGTAGTGGGACCGGTTGAAGATGCCGATCTCCCCGCGCCGGGGCAGTTCACGCTGGTAGCGCCAGAGGAAGTCGTGGTCGAGCTCCTCGTCCGAGGGCACCTTGAAGCCGGCCACCCGTACGCCCTGCGGGTTGACGCCGCTCATCACATGCCGGATCGTGCCGTCCTTGCCGCCGGCGTCCAGCGCCTGCAGACACACGAGCACACCGTGGGTGTCCTGCGCGGCCAGCCGCTGCTGATAGTCGGCGAGCAGCTCGACCCCGCTCTGCAGCAGCTCGACGCCATCCCTCTTCTTCCGGATCCCCGCCTTGTACCGCGGATCGAAGTCCTTCCACAGCCGCACCTTGCTGCCGGGCTCGACCCGCAACGGACTGACGAACTCAGCGATCCGCCCGGCCCTCTCGTCGCCCATCGCCCGCCCGTCCCTTCACCGCCGTGTCCCCGGTCCCCCAGCAGCATCCCTTCACCACCCCCGACCGACCTCACCCTCCACGGGTGGTTCCCGAGGCGTTCTGACCAGCTCGGCCATTGCCGACCACGCGTGAGCGCCTCCGCCTCGCTCAGCAGGTCAAGGGGAGATGGCGGCCGGTCCGACCGGTCCGGCCTGTCGGGTGAATCCGATGATCCGTCCGGTGGTGGTGACGGTGAGGTCGAGGCGCATGGGCGTCATGGCCCTGTCCGCGTAGCGCCGGTACACGACCGTGTACACCATGGTCGGACCGTCGCCGACGGAGCGGATGCGCTGATCACTCCCCGCGACGATCTGCGGGAACCACCTGCGAGCGAACCGTTCGGCGGCCGCCGCGACTTCCCTCTCGCTGAGGCTGCCCTCGTCTCCGCGGGTGTTCGAAGACCAGGCGGTTTCCAGGGTCTTCTCCGGCCACGTGCCGGAAATGGTGCCGCGGTTCGTCTCGGCGGTGATCTTCAGGCGGCTTCCGTCCTTCTCGGTCGCGGTCCCCCGCACCTCGGTGTCGCTCCCGAACACGCCCTCGGCCGCCGTGGCGATCCACTCGTCGGCCTGCACGGCGGATTCGGCGAGATCGCGCCGCTGATCATCCATCGCGACCACGTCGACCGAATCGATCCGCAACTGGAAGACGCCCCCGACCGCCAGCACGCCCACCACCGCCAGAGACCCACCCCACACGAGATCCCGTACGGGCTTGGCCGGCGCTTGCCGCCGCCGATACAGCCATACAGCTCCTGCCACGCCCCCCAGCACCGCACCACTCGCATTGGCCGCGAGGTCCGTCACACTGCACGAGCGCCCCAGATGCCCCGCCGACTGGGCGAGTTCCACCACGCCGCTGAGAGCGCCGAAGGCAGCCGCGACCGTCACCGGTCTGCTGAAGAGCAGGACGGCCAGAAACGCGCCGGGCGCGAAGAGCGCGATGTTCAGCAGAGAACTCGCCGACGTGAACAGGTGGGTGGGCGTCCCGGTGTCGCACTGCCAGGGCCCCATACCGGCATCACCCGGCAACAGAGTCACAGCCACCATGCCGACCAAGTAGGCCGCCAGGGCCGTCCTCAGAGGCCACGGCTTCCCCCTCGCCTTCGCCACCAGCGCCGTAGGCCCCGCGACGAGTACAGCAAGGACCAAGAAGGAGACGATGAGCCCCGGTACGGCGGAGACGGACGCTTCGATCACGTGGGGCCTTCCATCAGAGGGGCAGGCCCCGCAGGTCCACGCTGACGGTTGGATGAGGCAGACCGACCAGGTCGTAGATCATGGTGGCCAGTGGCGAGGTCCGAGCGCCGTCGGGCTGCCGGAAGGTGACGGGCACCGAGAGCCGACTCCATCCCAGCCGGGTGCAGAGCGGGACCAGGTCCGGACGGCAGAGCAGCAGCACCGTCTCGGCGCCGCCCACTCGTGCGTGTTCGACCGCAACGCTGATCACCGTCCGGGCGATGCCCTGGCCCCGATGGTCGGGGTGCACCAGCACACCACCCAGCCCGGCAGCGCGGCGCGGCGCGGCAGACCATCGAAGGACACGTCCCGCAGCAGCCATCCCACGGAAGCAACCGGCCTGCCTTCGGACACGGCCACGAGGGTGTGCGCCTTGTCGGCCCACACCGGACCGATCCCGTCTACGCCGAAGGGGTCAGGCAGGCCGGCGCGGAGTGCGTATTCACCATCTGGAGAACCAGGGTCTGGAGAACCAGGGTCTGGAGAACCAGGGCGCAGCGCATGGACCAGCCGGAGGTCCGCACGACCGTCGTCCACCACATGCTCCGCAGCGCCTCCGGCGGCGGGGTCGAACCGATAGCGCAGACACTGCAGACCACTGGACTCGACAGCCCCGTCCGGCTGGGCGCCCAAGCGGCGCAGTACCGCGATGGAGGCCGCGTTGCCGGGCAGGACGAACGCGAAAACGGCAGGGAGCGAGAGGCTGCGAAACGCCAGGCCCAGGCACGCACGGCCCGCCTCGCCGGCGATCCCACGCCCTTGGGCCCGTGGGTGCAGGGCGAAACCGAGGTCAACGCCGTACCGGGCGCGATTACGCAGTCCCACACGGCCCAGAAACTCGTGCGTTGCAGCATCTCTGACCGCAAAGTCGCCATAGCCGTGTCTGGTCCAGTGGGCGACGTGATCGTCGCACATGGCCTCAGCCGCAGACCGGCTGTCCGCCCGCCCGGTCGCCAGCCATCGCATGACGCTGTCCTGACTGACCACAGCCTCGAAGAGATCGTCGCTGTCCTCGTGGCGGATCGGCTCCATCACAAGCCGCTGGGTGCGCAGAACGGGTCCATCCAACCGGGCCACTCGGCAACTCCTCTCGGCCAAGGATGGAAGGAGCGTACGCAGCGAGTCTTCGGAACGAGGGAGGCGACCGGTGAACCTCGGGCTACACCACACACCACACGCCCAGATCGCCGGCCGCCCCCGGCCGGATGAAGCTGCTGATGAGAGACCATGCGCGGTCGACGCCCAGGACGAAGTCGCCGGTGAACTCTGCCGGGTCATCCATGATCGGGACATCGACCACGGCACCCACGGGGACGGTGCCATCCCCCACGAGAAGAGACAGCACCTCAGCCTCATCGATCAGATGGATCACCGCGTGATCACCTCGGAAGCCGAGGCTCACCCGAGGAAACTCCCTGTCCGGCAACCGAACCTCGAGGTAGCCCTGCCCACGGGAACGCAGTTCGCCGAAGCGGTCCGTCAGATCGCTCACGTCCGAACGTCTCTCGCCCGCGACGAACCGTCCCGATTCCGGCGACGTCGTCGCCCACACCACGCCCATACCGCCCCCGAGCGCTGCGGCCACCTCATCCTCCGTGGCCTCCGCCACAGCCTCAGCGATCCGCCGCAGCGCTTCACTCACCTCAGTGGCTGTGCCCGCTGGTCGTGGCGTCCTGCTTGACCGTCAGGGGGAGCAGCTTCTTGCCTGTCGGGCCGATTTGGATTGTCGTGTCCATGGCGGGGCATACACCAACAGCCCTAAATCCAGTACGGTGCCGCCATGGCTACCCG
Source organism: Streptomyces sp. NPDC005820 (assembly GCF_040630255.1). Taxonomy (NCBI): domain Bacteria; kingdom Bacillati; phylum Actinomycetota; class Actinomycetes; order Kitasatosporales; family Streptomycetaceae; genus Streptomyces; species Streptomyces sp. NPDC005820. The sequence continues at coordinate 33,734 of NZ_JBEXXE010000018.1, read as the reverse complement.
ATCCAGGAAGCGCACCCCAACTCACTTACAGACGTACGACGTCGAGACCGAGTGGACCGCAGCAGACTTGGCGGTCCTGGAGGACCTGAAGAAGGCCGAGGCCCTGTTGCCGGACGACGCCCCCAGGGCGTTGCTCTCCATCCGCCTGTCGGTCCTCACCGACGAGACGACCTCCCCCATCCGGCAGGAACTCGATCTGCGAAAACTCGCCCTGGAGCGAGGCCGCCGAGTCGTCGGAGTCGCCAGCGACCTGAACGTGTCGGCGACGAAGGTCCCGCCATGGAAGCGCAAGGAGCTGGGCGACTGGCTGAACAACCGCGCGCCGGAGTTCGACGAGATCCTGTTCTGGAAGCTGGACCGGTTCGTACGGCGCCTCACGGACCTCAGCACCATGATCGACTGGTGCCTGAAGTACGGGAAGAACCTCCTGTCCAAGCACGACTCGATCGACCTGACCACGACGACCGGAAAAATAATGGTCACGATCATCGGTGGAATCGCCGAGATCGAGGCGGCCAACACCAGCACACGCGTCACCAGCCTGTGGGACTACGCCAGGACTCAGACGGATTGGGTCGTGGGCAAGCCGACGTACGGCTACGAGACGACGGAGAACGAGGACGGCAGGGTCGTCCTCGCCATCAATGAAGAGGCGTACAGGGCACTGCACTGGTGTCGCCGCGCCGCCCTGAGGCCGAAGCCAGCATCCGCGCGGCGCATGTCCAGGGTGCTCATCCGTGCCGGAATCTGCGGACCAGGCCTGACCACGTCGACGATGCTCCGCCGGCTCAGGAACCCCGGGCTGATGGGGTACCGCGTGGAGGAGAACAAGGTCGGAGGCGTACGCCGCTCGAAGATCGTGCTGGGCAACGACGGGAAGCCCATCCGCGTGGCGGATCCGATCTTCACGGAGGAGGAGTTCGAGAGCCTGCAAGCGGCCCTGGACCGGCGAGGGAAGAACCAGCCCACCCGTGCCCCCGGCGGTGCGACGAGGTTCCTGGGCGTCCTGCTCTGCGACGACTGCGGCAGCAACATGACCGTACAGAAGACCACACACAAGGGCAGGCACTACGAGTACCTGCGATGCGGCATGTGCAAGAGCGGGGGCCACGGCGCACCGAACCCCCACCACATCTACAGCAAGTTCGTCGAAGACGTCCTGAAGGTTCTCGGGGACGACCCCGTCATGGTGCGCGAGTACCGCCAGGGCGCCGAAGCCCGCAAGGAACAGAAGCGCCTTGAAGAGTCCATCAGCTACTACATGACCGGTCTCGAACCCGAGGGGCGCTTCACGAAGACCCGCTTCACGAGGGAGCAGGCCGAGAAGACCATGGACGACCTGATCAGGCAGTTGGAGGCCATCGACCCTGAGTCGACGCAGGACCGGTGGGTGGCCGTACACAACGGCAAGTCGTTCCGGGAACGGTGGGAGGAGGGCGGCATGGAGGCCATGGGCGCCGATCTTCTCCGCGTGGGCGTGAAGTGCAGGATCAAGCGCACCAAGGTGAAGGGGGTACGCGCCCCGCACATCCACATGAAGCTCATGATCCCGAAGGACGTGCGGGACCGCCTGATAATCAAGGAAGACGACTTCGCGGAGGCGTTCTAATCTGGCGAACCCCTGGACGCCAGCGAGGCAATCGCAGTGCGAAGCCGGTCGTCATCCTCCTCATCACGCCACCGCACGACAGAAATCAAGACGCCGTTGTCGCGAGCCTCGGCCGCTGCACGAGCCCCATGCGGACCGAGGCGGGCGTTCGATACGACCAACAGAGGTGCCGAGGAGGAGGCTGCTCTACCAACGAGTTCTCGGACCCTCGTGAGGGATATCGCAGCGTCCTGTCGCTGGTGCGCCAGCACAGCGACCGCAATCACGCGGTCTATTGGCATGTGGATGAGGTAGTCGTTGCCGTAGTCATACGACGTCTGCGTGATGGCGACGCCTGTGTCTACACAACGCAGCATCGCCTCATGGACGCGTCGCTCGTACAGCTCACGCGAGAACTCACGCACAGCTGGATCTCGCTCAGCGGCGGGATCGACCGTCGTGAGCGTTTCGACTACGCGTTGCGCCTCTTCCGGCGGGGCGTCCCGGGCATCGACGAGCACCTGTCGTCTTCGGGCACGGGCAAACTGCACCTGTGTCTCACCATGCCCGAGGCTGTTCAGAGGATTTCCGCTGATCAGCATGAACACCAGAATGACGCCGGCAAGGATCAGAACGGCGCTGCCCGCCTGGTTGTCCGAGAGGAAGACGGCGACTGACCCAGCACCCACCATGGGGATCCCAACAAAACCCGCCGTCACACGTCCCCAGAGGGGGAGCGGATCGGTATCAAGCGAGTCAGGCCCCTCTTCGATGTTCTCCTCATTCACTTCGGGCATGTCGTGACCATAGCGCCGCTCAGTCCAGCATCAAGTGGGTTGGAACCACGATGCCGGATCAAACGGTTCTTCCGTCCCGTCCTCATCCACGATCACGATCTCACTTTCGATCATGGCGGCTGTACCGTTCCCCGGCGAGGGCAAGGGGCTGACGTGCTGAGTACCGCGCTTGGGAAGAACCGTCGTCAGAGCCATCCCCCCTCTCGTCCTGCCTCCACAGCAAGCCGCCGAGACTCAGCAAGGTCTTCGGCGACTCCGGCCGCGATGGGGGCCGCGCCAGGGGTGTGGCCGGAGCCGACGTAGCGCCAATATCGCTCCGTGACCGCGTCGGGGATGTTGTCGTGGCCCCTGAAGTCAGCGCGTTCGGCACGCAGCGCCGCGTAGGTGGTGGAGTAGGCACGGGATTTGGTGAGGATGTGGCCCCGATAGCCGAGCGTGTGAGTCCAGGCCCGGAGGCGCAGGGGTTCGTATTCCGGGAGGCCGCCGAGGCGCCAGCAGGCGCGCATGAGGGTGCGGACGTGTGTGCTGACGGGCGCCCTGGCGATGTCGGCCCAGGTGGTGAGCGTGTAATCGAGGCCGGTGCCGGTTTCACTGGCTCCTTTGGTGACGTACTTGGCGACGTACGCGGCTACGGCGTCGTCATCCGGGCCGTCGCCATCTGCGTGCAGTGGCCGGGCGTCGACCTGGTCACCCCAGCTCAGGACCAGCCCACCCACGGCGGGGGTGTGGGGTGTGTGGACGTGGACGCGTCGGGCGGAGGCGCGTACGGCGTCGGTGAGGAGGTCTGTGGTGGCCCAGGCTGGAGGCTCGTCGTCGGGTCCGGCCGGACCGTCGAGGCGTACGACGGCATGGACGTGGACGGCCGCCCGCTTCTGGTACTCGGCGACGCGGGCGAAGGAGAGCCGGGCATGTTGGGCGAAGCGCGACTGTACGAGGCCAGCCGAGGAGGCGAGGCGCCGCCGGACGTCGATGACGAATCGGTCCCACAGCTTGGATGCGTGCGCGTGCCAGAGGACGTGGCCGGTGTAGTCGTAGCACTCGGGACACAACGGTTGGCCGGCGATCGACACGTCCGGGGCATGGACGGCTCCGCAGCCGAGCGGACGGCCGTGCTCGCAGGTGCCGCCGCCGCGGCGAGGTCGGCAGACTTCCCCAGCCCGGTGGACGACTCCGAAGGACGGGGCAGTCAGAGTGACGAAGAGCCGCGGCCGGTGGCGGACCGACGGGGGAACGTTCTTGCCGCCGAGGAGACCCGCGCGGACGAGATGGAAGGTGTCCCCGGCATGGAGGCGGGAGCAGGCCGGGCAGACGGTTGCGCGGCGGTTGCGGCAGCGGACGAGGAGGCGTTCGCCGGGTTCGTCGCGAGTGTCGTAGTGGCGGAGGATCTCGCCGGTCGTGCCGTCGAAGGTGGTGGTGGAGCCGGAGAGGTGGACGGGGTGAGCGCAGCCGCCGGTGGCGGTGATCTGCTCCAGCCAGCGGGGGAACTTGGGGTCTTGGGCGAGGCGTAGGGCGTCGCGGTCGGTTTCGGGAAGCTGACGGAGGCGCGCAGCGCGGTCGAGGGCGGCGCGCCGGTCAGCCGGGGTGTACTCCGGGGTGATGGTGGTGACCTTCCGGGGTGGGCCGCCGAAGCGGCACGGATGTGGGTTGGTGACGCGTCGTCGGTCATGGGGATCGCTCCCTTGCAGGTGGGTCGGGTGTGGCGGGGGTCAGCGGATGGTGCCGGTTCCCCGGCAGACGCGGCAGCGCCGGATCCGTCCGGTCCAGGTGCGGCGGGCTCCGTCGCCCTTGCAGTGGGGGCACCTCACGCGAGGCATGGGCATGACTGGGGTGTCCTTTCTGCTCAGGTGTGGGAGAAGCCGCTGATGAACCAGGTCACGAGCCCGTGGATGGTGAAGATCACAGGGGTCTGGCCGAGGTAGACGCCGAAGAGGCCGACGCAGACCGCTTCCCAGGCGCGGACGTCGCGGGAGCGGACGAGGAGGACGGTGATGATCCCGAAGATCACCGCGAATGTGAACGCCGTACCTTCGCTGATCACTTCGACTCTCCTTCCAGCACCACCAGTGCGCGGGTGACGAGGGGTAGTTCCGGGGTCATCACGCCGTACTTGCGGGCCGTGGCCACAGCCTCATCAGTGGGGGTGAGGTGAGAGCGCGCACGGCTCCAGCCGCCATCGGGACCGGTGCACACGGCCACACCGCGTTCCTCTGCCGTGATGGCCTGGGCAACGGCCACGGCGTCCTTGTTGAGGTCGCCGAGGGTCATTTCCGCCGTGCCGGGGTCGTTGACCCGGTGGCAGATACGGCCGCCAAGCTGGGCCCGCAGGGCCGTGACGCCGGTCCCGAGGTCGGAACCGACACGTTGGCCGGCCACCACGAGATGGATGCCGAGGGCGGCACCGAGCTGGGCCAGCCGCAGCAGCAGCGTGGAGCACTGTTCGGCTTCCGCCTTGCTCTCGCGGGTGCCGTCGGACAGGTACAGTTCCGCGATCTCGTCGACCAGGACCACGACCGGCACGGGGCGGAGCTTGTCCGGGAGCTCCCAGATCGAGCGGACCCCGGCCGACCGGCATGCGCTCATCCGGTCCTGCATGTCGACCACCAGCGCGGAAAGCACAGCCACGGCCTCACGGCGACAGGTGGCCAGCGCGGTGAGGCGTGCGGTGAACAGGCCGAGTTCCATGCCGCCCTTGCAGTCGATGCCGACCAGGGCGACGCGCTGTGTGGCGAGTTGGGTGATGAGCCGGGCCAGCAGCGTGGACTTGCCCGAGCGGGTGGCCCCGGTGATCAGCCAGTGCGGGACCAGCCGCAGGTTCATCACCCACGCCCCGCCCGTCTCCAGCGCACCGATCAGCGCGGAGAGGAGTTCGGCCGGAGCCGTGGCTAACCCCGGCCGCTCCAACGGATCACTTGCCATGGCGGTCAGCAGCACGAGGCCGCGTTCAGGAGAGGTGACCCGCACCGCGTGCACCTTCCACGCGTGCACGAACGCGTCCGCCGCCTTCAGGTAGGTAGCCGGGGTCTGGCCCGCGTGCAGCCGCACCAGCACGGACAGCCCCATGGGGGTGACGTGCGGGAAGGAGCAGCGCGGCGCCACCGGCCGCACCGGGTCACCCTTGACCAGCAGGTGACCGACGAGCGTGCGCGCCGGGAGCCGAGACACGGCCAGGTCGTTGAGGACAGCGACGCGCCGCCAGGTGGAGACCACCCGCCAGGCGGTGAGCGGGTAGCCGACGAGGTACCAGTGCCAGAGCGGGCGGTGCCGGCGCACGAGGTCACCGGCGACGAGCATCCAGGCGAGCACGGCCAGGGCGAGGGCGATGATGTACGGCTCCATCACGCCTCACCGCCCTTGCGCGCCGCCGCCGGCGTTCCGTGCACGGGCGTGATGGCATCCGCGCGGAAGCTGACGCCGTGCCGGTCGCCCATCGACCACATGAACGCCACCAGTCCGGTGACCTTGACGATCTGTCCTTCCTCGATCCCGGTCGGCTCACCGCTGACGGCGATCTCGATGACGGAGATCCGCCGCCGGTCCTGCCGCACGGTCACCGCGACCGTGTAGACGGGGTTGCCCTCCCGGTCCTTCTTCACCTCCTGTGTCTCGGAGTTGCTGAGCTTCACTTCCGGAGCGATGGCGCACCGCAGTACGCCGAGTCGCGCCGTGTCCACGGGAATGGACTGCATTTCGTTGGCCTCCCTGGCCAGTCACGACGCCAGACTTCTCCTGACGTCACTTGTCCTTACGAGTGATGAGTGTGGAGTGCTGTACGGCAAGTGCGCAACTACTTATGCTGACGAGTGACGCCGCGCGTGCGACGTGCCTACGACCCCGACCCGTCGGAGATGCCCAGATGTCGGAGATCCAGCGCCCCGGAGCCCTCTATCAGCAGGTGGCCGCCGCCATCCGCGAAGCGATCCTCAAGGGCGAGTACGAACCTGACACCCTGCTGCCGTCCGAAGCCCAGCTCATGGCCCGCTACGGCGTATCGCGCCCCACCGTCCGCAACGCGGTCGCCGCCCTCCGCGCGGAAGGACTCATCGACGTCCGGCACGGCAAAGGCAGCTTCGTACGCTCCACAAGCCGCCCCGGAGTCATCCTCGGACGCCAGGTCACCTACACCAGCACCGGCGAGTTCACCACGCACACCGGCGCGGCATGGGACCAGGTCGAGGACCCGAGCGTCTCCCGCGCCCGCACCACGGCCATCACCGGGCCCTTGCTGTACCTGGAGGAAGAGGAAGCGCTCTTCGCGTGTGACCGGCTGCTGGCCGACGCCTCCACCGGTGCCCGAGCACTGCACCGGGTACTGATCCCGTTCGCCGTCGCCGAGCAGGTACCCGAACTCGCCGAGCACCCCGACACCGAGCCGGACCGCATCTACGCCCTGCTCACCAAGGCCGGACACACGCTGTCGTGGTTCGAGACCGTACGCGCCAGGATGCCGCTCCCCGACGAGCGCGCCACCCTCCAAGCACCCGACGCGACACCGGTTCTCCACCTGACCCGCATCACGCACGGCAACGACGACCACCCGCTGATCCTCGAAGAGCTGCGCCTCAGCGCCGACCGCGCCGAAGTCGCCTACCGGATCACCGCCAGCAAACAGCCCAACCGACGCACCCGAGCCTGAACGGCGAGCCGGATCGGTCGAAACAGCCTTCACTTCCTCAAGGGCGCGCCTGCGGCGCGCCGGGTCGCCCGGCCGCCCCGGCCGGGCGTGCGGCGTGACCGCCGGTCCCGGCCGAGCGCCGGACGCCCCACACCGCAGCACGCCCGAGAAGTCGAGGCGACGACCCGCAGCCGAGGGCCGGAGCCCACGGGGCTGGGGGTCGCCGACCTCCGAGACTTTAGGCAGCCACCATGGGGCGAGCCTCGAAGAACAGGGGGCCAATCGGGCACAACCGCGGGCAGGTGCACCACCTGCCCGATTCGCCTGGCGAGCGTAAGGCCCCCTGTTCACTCGCCCCATGGCAGCTCCCGCCCAAAGTCTCTCCGGCCGGCGACGTGCGAACGCGCGCGACTCACCAGCGGAAACACTCCTCACCACGCACCGCCGTCGCCGTCAGTGTGCGCCTCGAGGAGCCCGGCGAGTCGGTCCATGGCGCCGGGCGGTCCGACCAACCGCACTACACCGCAACCGTCGTCATTCGTCGACGCGATGGCTCGCGCCTCCGACAGCTCCACCCCGACGCCGAGTAAGGCCCGGTTCAGCCGGTCCGCAACATCACGTGCTGCCCGCCAGCCCGCCAGGTAGTCGACGCCGGGCACCCACAGGCCGAAGTCCTCCCCTATCACGTTCAGGCCGTCATCCGGCCCGTTCTCACCAGTACCGATTGCCTCGCTCACCACAGACCCCGATCTAGATAACGGATCGTCAACTTCCTTTGACCGGGGCAGAAATGCAGCACGACGGCCCCGGTACCATCAGGCACCGGGAACCGCCGTGTTCCCAGCCGGGCCACCCTTCGCTTTCCAGGGCTGATGGGGTGGCCCGGTCTCGGTATGAGGTTGTGAAGCGCGGCCCCTCGGCTCAGGGGGATTGGGAGAGCCCCGGCGAGGGGCCGCGCCTCTTGGCCGGAGTGGTCATCTCCAGCCGGAGGCCGGGCCGTCGTCCGCTCCCGATCGCATGGGAGGGCAAGGTTGACGGCCCGGAGATCAGCAGGCTTTTCGTTCGGTGGCACCGCCGTCACGGTCGAAGCGGCACCAGATGGTCTTGCCGCCCTGATCACCGGGCCGCCACCAGACCGACGAGGCCAGCCGCTGGACGATGAACAGTCCACGGCCGTTGTCGGGCAGGACCGCTTCCGACAGCTCACCCGCCAGACCGGGCGAGAACGCGTCTCCCAGCGGTAGGAGCGGGGGCGAGGAGTCCTCATCCGCGACGCCGATGAACACCCACTTGGGCCAGACCTTGAACGTCATGTCGATGCGCCGAGCGCCTCCAGGACGAGCGAGGCCGCGTTCCGGCACCACGTGGTTCACCACATTGCCGACGAGTTCGGAGACGACCAGCCGGGCGTCTTCAACGATCTCGACCGCGCCGGCATCGTTCAGGAACACGGCCGTCATGTCACGGGCGACCCGCCCCGTATTGGGCGACTCGGCGAACAGCGTGGCCGTGAGGAAGTGCCCGCCGTCCGACGGATTCGGCGCCGCGAACCAGTGGTCGAACGCGTCCAGCTCACGTGCAAGGCGTTCAGCTCTTCTTGCCTCCATCACGTCCCTCTCCGGGCCCGGTACGACCCCTCATGGCACCGCTTGCATCACGCAAGCCAGTACACGGGCACACGAGCGGGACCGGGAGCGTTCACCAGGGGGTTCACATGAACACCGGCAAAGGCAAAGGGGGTTCACCAATGAACCCCCTTGAGTGAAACTCCTGTGACAGGATGAACACTCGCCGTCATTCTCGGGTGGGCAGGGGAGCATGAACCGGGAGCCGAACGCGCACTTAATCGCAGCCATGGCCGAAGCCCAGGTCTCGAACAAGGGACTGGCCAAGCGCATGCAGGACGCCGCCGCCCAACGCGGCATCAGTCTCGGCACGACACACATCGCAGTGCAGCGATGGCGCGACGGCTCAGGCATCAAGCCAGAGACAGCGGCGATCATGGCCGACGTTCTCTCCGCCAAGCTCGGACGCCGAATCTCCCCCGGCGATCTCGGCTTCTTCGACCACACCAAGGCCAGCACGCCAGAGCCGACCGGCTATCCCAGCACGCTTCCCGAAGCCCTCTCCGTCCTTGACGGACTCGCCCAGGAGCGAGCCGACGCGACCACCACAGACCGGCTGATCGTCGCGGACGCCGACCTCAGCTCAGCAGTCCTGTCATGGATGATCGCCCGCCCCGACGGCATCGAGGCTGACCGGCCGGCACAACAGCGCGTCGGCATGCGCGACGTGCGCGCGATCAGAGACGCCGCCGCCACCTTCATGCAGCTCGACTTCAAATACGGCGGAGGCCACGGCCACCGGGCACTACGCCACTACTTCCGCTACGAGGTCCTGCCCCTGCTGAGCGTGAGCTACAGCGCGAAGGTGGGAACGGCCCTGTTCGGCGCCGCAGCCGAGGTCTCCCAGTTACTGGCGTGGACCGCGTACGACACCGGCAACCACCGACTCGCCCACCGCTACCTCACATCCACTCTGCGCCTGTCCCAGGTCATCGACGACCGCATGTTCGGCGCCCGCATCCTCGGCAACCTCAGCCACCAGGCGAACTACCTGGGCAACCACACCCAGGCCATCCAGCTCGCCCGCGCCGCAGTCGAGGGCGCCAAGGGACGAGCCACCCCACGCGCCATGGCCAACTACTCGGCCATGGAGGCCCGCGCCCTGTCCAACGCCGGCGACCGCATCGCAGCCACCCGCGCGATGAACGAGGCCGCACGACACTTCGAGGCCGCCGACACCGCCGAAGACCCGGCATGGCTCGCCTACTTCGACGAAGCCGAACTCATGGGCGAACTCTGCCACTGCTTCCGCGACCTCAAGATGCGACGCGAAGCCGTCGACCAGGCCCAGCGAGCCGTGGACAGCACCGATCCGAAGTACGCCCGCACCCTCGGCTTCTGCCGCATGGTGCTCGCCCAGAGCCAGCTACTCAACGGCGAGTTGGAAGCCGCCGTCACCACCGCGAGCCTCGCAGTCGAGGGCGGCGACTCCCTCCAGTCCTCCCGCTTCCAGCGCTACGTCACCGACTTCCAACACGAAATCGGCGCGCACGCCACGAGCCCGGCCGTGGCCACCTTCAACGAGAAGGTGCGCGACGCGTTCGCCCGCCTGGACGACGATGAGTAACGACTACCAGGGCCGCCAGTCCCGAGGCCCCTGATCATCCCGGAGGCCGGCGATACGCCGCCGGTACTCAGCCGCTGTTTCCTCGTTCTCCCGAACGTTCTGCATGAGCCACGTCGTCATCCCGAACTCTTGCAGCCCACGCAGGGTCTCGTACCCGTGCCCGTCGTACAGATCCCGTCCGTACGCCGCGACGAAATCGCCGTACTGCACGTCGGTCTGCCAGCCGAGACTGTGATGCTCCACAGCCGTCACCATCAGATCCCACTCAGGATGATCGAAACAGAACGCCTCGAAGTCGATCAGGACCACCCGCCCCCGGTCGTCCACCATGAGGTTCTGCACGTGCGCATCCCCGTGCACCGGCCCCTTGGGCGACTCAAACCGCAGCTCCGAGTACTTGTCCCGCAGCTCCCGCCACCGCTTCCGCAGGAAGGCCCGGTCATCCTCCGGGATCGCAGCCTTGTCGATCCGCAGTTCCTGCTTCCCGAAGGGATCGAACGACGGCAGAGCGAGGCCGGCAGGAACGGTCAGCGAGTGCAGATCCCGCAGGATGCCACCCAGCTCCCCATACGTCGCTTTGCGATCCCCCTCCCCGATCAGATGCCAGAACGTCACGGGGTGCCCGTCGATCAAAAGAGGCTGTTCCACATCCTCAACGATGCGAGCAGCCGAGAACCCCTCAGCCGCGAGCCACCGCGCAACGGCCACCTCTTTACGAGCCGTGGACACCCACTCCTCGCCCCGCGCGATACGCACGACCACCGGCACCGAGGCCAGACGGAACAACGCGTTCTCCCCGAAGCGGATCAGCTCCGCGCCCCTGTCATCAAGCCCCGCCGTCCGGCACGCGGCACGTAACACCCGCGCAGCCCCAGCCGACGTGAACCCATCATCCGTGCGAGCAGCGTCAACCACCATGCCCGTACCAGCTCCCCTAGTCGCGCGCGATCAACCAGCGCACGCCCACGGGTGACCAACCCGACGCGCGCCGGACACGACGATGACCGTACACAGAGGATGCTTGTGGGGGAGTGCAGGACTGGTCAAGATCTCTTACCCACCCTGCAGCGACTGTCTCCAAGCGCAAGCCGCGCTGAATTCACAGAGTTCACCAGTCAACCAATTTTCAATTACGCCGATTCATGAAATCTCGATACTGATCTATTGACGAATCAACGTCTTCGCTCTTGGTTTGCGCTCTTCGCGCAGCCATATGATGATGGACTGAGCCGCCTCGGGATATGCAACCGAGGCACGCCAGAGTCGGCAGTACGGACGTACACACCCGGAGGCTCATATGCCTTTCCGTCGTGGACATCCAACAACGGCTGAGCGTTCGCTCCTACCTCTATGCAGACCTCGGCGCTGGCTCGCAGGGTTGATCGCCACCACCTTCCTCCTCCTCTGGACCCTTGGTCGCGTCGGGGTCGATTACCCACCCAATGACAAGCAATCAAAATGGAACGTCGACGATCACACATTTGGAGGATTTCAACACATCCGAAATGCGATGGTAAGGGTATTCGATGGCCTCTCCCAGGTCATTACACTCAAGGACACAGGGGCTCCAATGAGTGTCAGGCTTTGGTGCTTGGCGCTCCTAATCTTCCTTATATTTTTGCTAAGGCGGACTTTTCTTGCACATTTTGCCGCCCAGCCGGGTCCAGTTGATGTGCAGCGTTTGGTCGATGCAACACCGGACAATATCCCTAAGCCACTCATAGAGGACTTGACAGTCAAGCTTCGAAAACACATATCCGAAACGGATTTGTATCCGCCAACAGCACTTCCAGCTGAACCAGCCGCCAGTAGTTTCCTGGATCTCCTAGGTGATATTAACTTGGAATCAGGGAAGATGGGTACAAGCCTACTGAGGCTGTTCAGCAGGTTGCAGCCGAAGATCGCTTATCGGGTTACCGGCGTCTTGCAGCACTCCGCAAACGACAAGGAGCGTTGCTGCGGCGTAACTGTGACCATCACCGCATACGCGACACGTGGCAGCTGCGCCCACACAACATGGGAGGCCACCTGGGAAGAGGCCGTGCATGAGGCAGGCAACTGGATAATGGCCGCCATTTTGCCGGTCACACGGGCGTGCAAGATGCCTCCCTGGCAGTCCTGGGCAGGCAGAAGGATCGAGCCTGAATTGTTCGCGGCTTACCAAAAGGGGCAGAAACTAAGCCGTGAACGAAAATTCGATGAAGCGTTGGATGAATTTTACAAAGCTGTCCGCCAGGATCCGACGAACCTCTATCTGCGCACCCAGATAGGCGCCGTTCAAGAAAAACTCGGTCTGTACATAGACGCTCTCGAGACCTACCACGGAGCACTCACGCTAGGTAACCTGAGCACGGATCAAGAGGACGAGCGGCTCTGGTGGCGGTCACGGGTGTTGCGAGCAATCTACCTAAGGCACTGGACGGGGCGCCCCGGAACCTTGCTGACACGCTACCGATACACCGCGATATTGGGCACGTCCGAAAAGACGGCCGATCAATGGTGCCATACTCCCGACGATAAAACCCATCCCCGCCGCGCCAACGCCCGCAATGAGATTCGCCAAGCACTAACGACTCCATTGGCGGAGCGCTATAAGCGCACTATAGCCGAGGTTTCGGGATTCATTGAAGCAGTTGATACCGAGCCAAAGGAAATCGAAAACGAGTACGGCACGCCAATCACCAACGTGAAAGGCGCCCGGCGATGGATGATAAATAAGCTTGAAGTCGCAGGAAGAAAAGAAAAGCCATACGTTCAGCTAATTTTCCAACTGGCCTGCCTCCAGGAAGTGGACCGCCTCCTCCGCGATTATTCATTGGCTACTTTCTATCCCGGAATGCGGAGGGAAAGGAAACTATTCACCCGCCCTGCGCTCCAGATTACCTGGAGCGTATGGGCCCCATTGAGGCTGGCCTGGGTGGCAGATCAGCTATCCAGAAAAAATGACAAGGGACTTCCCGCTCTTCCCGGCAGGTCGCTCACGCCTGAGACAAGGCCTCTGCGTTACTGGGTTAGGGGAGGGCGAAAATGGCCTCGCAGCAAGGATAGTTGGGTCCCAGAAGATCTGTTCAAACGGGTAAAGCAGGCCAGAACACGACACATCTTCGAACGTCACGCCGGATGGCAGGAACACTATAACGCCGCCTGCGTGTATGCCGTATCAATGGAAGCGCAGCATGACCATCGCCGGACAGAGTTCGCTCGGCTTGCCTTCAGGGAGCTAGAGGACGCCGTACGCTGCGCGGCTGCAGGGGGTTCTATAACACTGAGGCGCTCCTGGCTGCTCGCCGAGGATCCCGACCTTGCCCAACTGAGGGAAAAAGATCAGTACGCCCGCCTGGCACGCTTTGAACGTGAGGCGTACCCCCGCCCCACACCCGACCGAAGGCGTTTCGGGGAACCACGTCCTATACACATCGAAATGTGTATGAGCAACAGTCAGCTACTAAGGAATCTTGCTCTGGCCATGGAGCGCACATGGCATAAGAGGCGTTCACACGTTATCGTAGATGTCCACGAGGCGATCACATGGTTCGAATACGAAAAAACTGCCTGGGAGCAGCTCCTTAACATCGCAAGCAGTCAGGCACGTAATTGGCCAGATCGCGAGCGCCTAATTCAGACGGTGCGGAATATCGCCGATCCGGAGCTCATGATTGACGTGCCCCCCAGGGTACCGGAATTCAATGACATCGTGGACAAGGAGGAGGGATGGTGCGATCCCACGAAAGCAAGGGATCTCATCAACTTGCTAGACGGGCAGCTCACACGGATTGGAGAACTTGCTGCAGGGAAAAACCATCTTCCATCACCTGTTAGACGCAGCAGCGACTGGATCCGCTTCGCCAAAGCGGCTGATGCGGCGGGAGGGCTGGTAATGGACCGCGTTATGGTACAGACGATCTGTGATCGCTACGCGGCGACCTGGCAAACACTTCGCGACGTTCTAGACCTGAATGACGCTTCAGACCATGGCGAGGCTCTCCGGTTTTTCATTAAGGCTCTGAGACAACTGCCGGCACCAAAAAACCAAGGGTAGTCATCCGCACTCCTGACGCCCGACAACCTTCCAGACCGCTCCACCTCGGACTGGATCCCCAAGCAGCCCTACACGGCAGCAGGGGCGTTCTCGGCCCATCAAGCACACGTCCCTCCAGGCCGCATCATGAGGAACGCCCTCTTCCCAGCGCGAGGCCAGGGGCCACGGCAACGGCCGCTCAGGAGCTTCTGGCGCCGGCAGTGGCGTTCTCGGAAGCTCTGGGGTAACCCGCCCGCGCGTTCAGAGCCCCGAGAGAACCCAGCGCTGCTGCCACCTCATCCTCCGCGACCTCCGCCACAGCCTCAGCGATCCGCCGCAGCGCCTCACTCACCCCCGCTCCCCCGTTTCAGCTGGTCGGAGCAGTGTTCTTGACCGTGAGCGGCAGCAGCTTCTTGCCGCTGTTGCTCAGTTGTGGCCATGTGGCGTACGGGGGGCATACGCCGTCCTGGATCCGGACTTCGGAGATGTCGATGGTTAACCTCTGACGGACAGTCAGTGCACTGACCGACGTGCTCCACTCACGTGCTCCGGCCGGGTCAAATTGCTAGGGGCGCTGCGCTTCCTCTTCAAGCAACCAAAACAAATTCCAAGCCTCCATCCAGCCGCGCTTCGTCAATGGAAAGACGCTGCACCGCGAAGTTCCGGTCTGACGAACGTAGTACCCGGCGGTCACCATCTCGGGAAGTCTTGGTTGACCAAGAGACAAGTCAACCCGCCCAGTCAGGTTGGGGGCGAAATATCCCGGGTCCGAAAAAGTACGGACGTAGCTTCTATGCAAAACATCCAAAGAATAGAAGCTTCCACGCTGCGCGACTTCCCATTCCCCACTACTGCCCCCTCTGGTAAAACGTTTTCGTTTTGGAGGTGAGGGCGCGGGAGGTGTAGCGATTTGAGGCTCCTGCTGCCCTCGCAAATCGCGTTCCGCATGCCTGTCCGTCTGCGCGGCAGGCTTGACGTCTTCGCGGGACTGCATGGCCTTGTGTCGGTCCTCTGGGGCCTCTGGCTCAGGTATGCGCGAGTCTTGCCTGTCTTTGTTGATCCACCGGAGCACTTCCAAGGCGAAGGGACCGGTCAGCTCGCCGATCGAGCGTCCGATCGGACCAAGTTGCTTGCGTGTCCGGCCAGGCCAGCCCACCGCCATGCTGGCGTCCTCAAGGCTTGAGTCCTGGCCCAGCTTGCGCGCTGCTTCACGAAACCCGGGCTCCGTGACAATGTCGAGGACAGCTGCGGCATGCAACCTACGCTGCTGGCGCTCAGGGTGTGCCTCGGTAATGATCGCGACTAGACGCCCCTCGCTGTCGCGCACGGGCGCGCCAGACATACCCGACCACGCCGCAGAATCCTCCGGCGTGCTGGTGTCGATATCGAACCTCACACCTCCGCCCCGGGCTCCGCCAGCTGGCAGCAGCACGCCCTGCGCCTGCTCAGTGTTCCGCGCGGCTTCCTGCTGGCGTTCCGCATCCGGGAACCCCACCACATTGCAACTCAACGGCTGATCACCGATGCGCGCCAGCGCGCCAGCACGGACAGGGACCCTCCAGCGTCCATCCACTATCTCAAGGAGAGCCACATCCAGTTCCGGAGCGTGCCACCGGAGCTCACAATCGCACCACCCATCCGTCTGTGACCTACCCATCCGGGCCAGGAGTGCTCTGCCTGGCCCGTCGTACGGCTCCACCACATGCCAAACAGTGAGCACCCCTCGAACACCCACTACCCAGCCAGACGCCAAGTGCCCGCCGTGCCGATCATCACCGGCCCACACTTCGACGAGCCGCTCCGGTACGCGCTCCATCCGCCCTCACCCCGCCTACCCGCTGTCTAAGGGTCTGGACTTTTCTTTCGGTGGCGGATTGTGACTCCCTTTGCTACTTGCCATGTGGTCTAGGGATGCCGGTCGCAGCGATCTTCAACGGCTGCCCATTTGTAGAAACCGGTTTGAGGGAAACCCGGACCCGGCTTGTCTCACCGCGCCCTCTTTCCGCCTTACTTCCCAACGAGACAACGTAGAATCGTACTCCCGCGTCCCCGCCATATTTGTGGCGCGTCTCAACCAGGAATTCCAGCTCCACCTCGCCCACACCGAAACGCACAGCGTGACCCTCCCCCGCTTGCACCGCCGCCTCCAACTCGGCGCGCACTTGAGCGATTGCGTCCGCCAGAGTCGGAGCCCACTCGTCAGCCATAGTCACCACCTGGTAGGTATGCCTCATTTCTATTCTACGGCGCTGACTCTTTGGGCGCATCATATGAAACGGCGAGGTGGTCAAAAACACGGCAAATACAATCGGCGAGTTTGCGGGATGCATCGCGCGTACCCTCTCCTTCGCGGAGTATCACGCAGGACTGGAAGCGACGGGTTTCGTAGACGTCGAGATCATTCCGAAGCACACAGTCGATTCCGCGATCGCCCGCGCCTCCAAGCCGACGACTTCGCAGCCCGGCATACGCGCGGCCACGTCGGCCGACACCCGCTCTGAGTGAACGCAGGCTGCACCGAGGCCGAGACGCCGGCTGATCCGTCCTTCAGCGTCAGTGCGGCCAAGACAGCGTCGGGCTGCGGTTGCCAGAGCTGATCAGACACGACTGAGCCCCCTCCCAATCATGGAGGGGGCTCAGAAGTTCACAGGGCCCCGCCTGGGGGTGTCCGGCGGTCAGACCCATTCCACCTCGGACACGATCCCCGGCGAACCCCCAGGCGGCGGCAGCGGCGTTCTGGAGGCGTCCCGCGCCTGAGTCTGCCGCTCCGGCAGCACTCCGAGTGTGCCCAGCGCTGCGGCCACCTCATCCTCCGTGACCTCCGTCACAGCCTCAGCCATCCGCCGCAGCGCCTCGCTCACCTCAGTGCTCGTGTCCGCTGGTCGCGGCGTCCTTCTTGACCGTGAGCGGCAGCAGCTTCTTGCCGCTGTTGCTCAGTTGTGGCCATGTGTCGTACTGGGGGCAGACTCCGCAGTCGAAGCACGGAGTCCAGCGGCAGTCCTCGACCTCGGTCTCGTCGAGGGAGTCCTGCCAGTCCTCCCAGAGCCAGTCCTTGTCGAGGCCCGAGTCCAGGTGGTCCCAGGGAAGGACTTCCTCGTAGGTGCGTTCGCGGGTGGTGTACCAGTCGACGTCCACGCCGAAGGGGGCGAGGGACTTGTCGGCGCAGGCCATCCAGCGGTCGTACGAGAAGTGCTCGCGCCAGCCGTCGAAGCGGCCGCCGTCCTCGTAGACCGCGCGGATGACGGCGCCGATGCGGCGGTCGCCACGCGAGAGCAGGCCCTCGACGATGCCGGGCTTGCCGTCGTGGTAGCGGAAGCCGATCGAACGGCCGTACTTCTTGTCGCCGCGGATCTTGTCCCTCAACTTCTCCAGGCGCGCGTCCGTCTCCTCCGCCGAGAGCTGCGGGGCCCACTGGAACGGGGTGTGGGGCTTGGGGACGAAGCCGCCGATGGAGACCGTGCAGCGGATGTCGTTGGCGCGGGAGACCTCGCGGCCCTTGGCGATGACGTTCGCGGCCATGTCGGCGATCTGGAGGACGTCCTCGTCGGTCTCCGTGGGGAGGCCGCACATGAAGTAGAGCTTCACCTGGCGCCAGCCGTTGCCGTAGGCCGTCGAGACGGTGCGGATCAGGTCCTCCTCCGACACCATCTTGTTGATGACCTTGCGCATGCGCTCAGAGCCGCCCTCGGGCGCGAAGGTGAGGCCGGAGCGACGGCCGTTGCGCGTCAGCTCGTTCGCCAGGTCGACGTTGAAGGCGTCGACGCGGGTGGAGGGGAGCGAGAGGCCGATCTTGTCCTCTTCGTAGCGGTCGGCCAGGCCCTTGGCGATGTCGCCGATCTCCGAGTGGTCCGCACTCGACAACGACAGCAGACCGACCTCTTCGAAGCCCGTCGCCTTGAGGCCCTTCTCCACCATCTCGCCGATGCCCGTGATCGAGCGCTCACGCACCGGGCGGGTGATCATGCCCGCCTGGCAGAAGCGGCAGCCGCGCGTGCAGCCGCGGAAGATCTCGACGGACATGCGCTCGTGGACGGTTTCGGCGAGGGGGACCAGGGGCTGCTTGGGGTAGGGCCACTCGTCGAGGTCCATGACCGTGTGCTTGGACACTCGCCACGGGACGCCCGACTTGTTGGGGACCACACGGGCGATGCGGCCGTCGGGGAGGTACTCGACGTCGTAGAACGCCGGGATGTAGACGTTCCCGGTCCTGGCGAGGCGGAAGAGGACTTCCTCGCGGCCGCCGGGGCGGCCCTCGGCCTTCCACTCCTTGATGATCCGCGTCATGTCGAGCACGGCCTGCTCGCCGTCGCCGATGACCGCCGCGTCGATGAAGGCGGCGATCGGCTCGGGGTTGAAGGCCGCGTGCCCGCCGGCCAGGACGATCGGGTCGTCGAGCGTACGGTCCTTGGACTCCAGGGGGATGCCCGCCAGGTCCAGGGCCGTGAGCATGTTGGTGTAGCCGAGCTCGGTGGAGAAGGACAGGCCGAACACGTCGAACGCCTTCACCGGGCGGTGGCTGTCCACCGTGAACTGCGGGACGCCGTGCTCCCGCATCAGCGCCTCCAGGTCCGGCCACACGCTGTACGTGCGCTCGGCGAGGACGCCCTCCTGCTCGTTCAGCACCTCGTAGAGGATCATGACGCCCTGGTTGGGCAGACCGACCTCGTACGCGTCCGGGTACATGAGCGCCCAGCGGACGTCAGAGGACTCCCACGGCTTGACCGTGGAGTTGAGCTCGCCCCCGACGTACTGGATCGGCTTCTGCACGTGCGGGAGCAAGGCTTCGAGCTGCGGGAAGACCGACTCGACAGACATCGCGGCGTTACCTTCGTGAGCTGACTGGGGGCACCCCCGGCCGGAGGCCGGGGAGGGTGACCATCAAGCCTAACGCCCCCGGAGCACTCCCCCGCCCGCGAGCACCGCGATCTAAACCTCCATCGAGCCGCTGGTCTTCCTCCACTCCCCCGGCACGGCCTCCTCGACCTTCTCCGCGCGCCGCTCCTCACGGGCGTACAGCACCCCGTACGTGAAGGCGCTCTCCCCCGCCGCGTGCGCCACGGCGGACAGCTCGCCGATGGTCGTGCGGGCCATCACGCTGTCCTGGTGGTCGCCGAGCAGGCTCTGGAGCGATTTCATCGACTTGACCAGGTCCTTCGCGGGACCGCCGAGGACGGGGCGGGCCGTCTCCGCCGCGTACCGCGTCCGCTTGGCCTTCTTGCGGGCCTCGTGCAGCGCGAGGTCGCGGTCGGCGCCGGGCGGCTGCTCCATGGCCTCCTCCATCAGCGCGGACACCTTCCCGAAGTCCTTGCGTACGGCCTTGGCGAGCACCTTCTTCGGTTTCTTCGCCGCGGCCTTCAGCAGCGGCGGATCGGCGACCACGGCGTCCAGGGTGTCGAGGAGGACGAGGTAGCGCCGGGAGTCGAGGACGCCGATGAGGTGGCTGCGGGCGCCGCCGCGGCCGGCCCCCGCCCAGCGCTCCAGCCGCTCGTGGACGGGACCGTGCACGAGCGTGGCGGGCAGGTCGTCGAAGGCCGCCGTGAGGCGTTCGGCGAGCACCTCCTGGTCGCGGCCGAGGCCCAGCTCGCCGGCGAGCCACTTCAGCTCCTCGGCGATCGGATCGGTGACCTCGCGGTCCAGGACCTTGCGGAAGGAGCGGAAGGTGCTGCGCAGCCGCCGGGTGGCGACCCGCATGTCGTGCACGGACTCCTCGGCGTCCCGGCGTACGGCCGGGTCGAGGTCGACGATCGCGTCCCGCTGGGCCCTGATGTACGCGAGAACGTGGTCGCCCGCGGTGACGGGCTCGGCGGGCGCCTTCATCGGCCGCGGATGGCCGCCCTTGGTCTCGGCCAGCGCCCGCGCCAGCTTGGAGGGGGACGCCGACGGCCGTACGCCTGCCTTGCGGAGCCGTTTCTCGACCTTGTCGAGGAGGCCCGGGTCACCGCCGTCGGCCAGTTCGACCTCGATCTCGGTCCATTCGGCCTTGCCCTTGCCGCCGAACAGCCGGTCCGCCCGAACGGCGTCCAGACTGGCCTCGGCGAGCAGCTTGCCGTCGGCGTCGACCAGGTCGCGGACGTCCCGCGCGGTGCGCAGCCGGACGACAGGCACCAGCTGGCCCTCCCTGACCCGGGCGCGCACCAGGGCGGCCAGTTCGTCGGGGACGTCGTCGGAGAGGGGCGCCCGGATCTCGTCCCGGATGCCGGGGCCGACCGGGAGTTTGAGGTGCCAGCCGGCGTCCGGGCCGCCGGTGCGGCGGCGCAGTGTGCTGGAGGCCGCGGCGAGGCGCAGGTCAGAGGTGTCGTAGTAGGTCGCGTCGAGTCGGTCGGTGCCCTTGTCGAGGACGTTCGCCACTCCGGCGACTCCGGTCAGGTCGGGAAGCCCACTGTCGTCGGATTCGTACTTGCGCTCGATCTCCCGCTTCGTCTCCGCCATGCAACGAATCTAGTCGTATTCGGACCTGGAGGGCAGGGCCAACCAGGCCCGAATGGCTCGTTGACGCCATGGAAACGCCGGGCGACGGCAGGGCTACGCGGACATCGGCCGCTGCACCCGGATCGACTGCAACAGGCCCACCGCCACCCACACCGCGAACATCGACGAGCCGCCGTACGACACGAACGGCAGGGGCAGGCCGGTCACCGGCATGATCCCGAGCGTCATCCCGATGTTCTCGAACGACTGGAACGCGAACCACGCCACGATCCCGGCGGCGACGATCGTGCCGTACAGCTCGGTCGTCTCGCGCGCGATGCGGCAGGCGCGCCACAGGACCACGCCGAGCAGCACGATGATCAGGCCCGCGCCGACGAAGCCCAACTCCTCGCCGGCGACGGTGAAGACGAAGTCGGTCTGCTGTTCGGGGACGAACTGGCCGGTGGTCTGCGAGCCGTGGAACAGGCCCGCGCCGGTCAGTCCGCCGGATCCGATCGCGATGCGCGCCTGGTTGGTGTTGTAGCCGACACCGGCCGGGTCGAGGCTGGGGTTGGCGAACGCGGCGAAGCGGGCGATCTGGTACTCGTCGAGGATGTGCAGCTGCCAGACGGCGACCGCGCCGGCCGCGCCCGCGCCGAGCAGGCCGAAGACCCAGCGGTTGGAGGCGCCGGAGGCCAGCAGCACTCCCAGCACGATCATCACCATCACCATGACCGAGCCGAGGTCGGGCATGAGCATCACGATCAGCATGGGGACGGCGGCGAGGCCGAGCGCCTGGACGACCGTGCGGTGGTCGGGGTAGGGCTTGTCGCCCGCGTCGACCCTGGCCGCGAGCAGCATCGCCATGCCCAGGATGATCGTGATCTTCACGAACTCGGAGGGCTGGAGCGAGAAGCCGCCGCCGAGCACGATCCAGGAGTGGGCGCCGTTGACCGTGGAGCCCAGCGGGGTCAGCACCAGCAGGATGCCGAGCAGCGACAGGCCGTAGAGGACGGGTACCGCGTTGCGCAGGGTGCGGTGGCCGAGCCAGACGGTGCCGATCATCAGGGTGATCCCGATGCCGGTGTTCATCAGATGGCGGATCAGGAAGTAGTACTGGTCGCCCTGGTTGATCTCGGTGCGGTTGCGGGTCGCGGAGAAGACCAGCACCGAGCCGATCAGGGAGAGGGCGATCGCCGCCAGCAGTATCGGCCAGTCCAGCCGGCGGGCCAGCGAGTCCCGGGCGAGGACCCTGGTCCAGCCGGCCCGCGCGGGCCCGTATCCGGAGACGGAGAAGCTGTTCACGCCGGTCATGCGAGCGACCTCCTGCCGACCGACCGCCGGCCTGCGGCGCCCCCGCATCCGGCCCGCCCCCGCCGTCGTCGCCGTCGGCGGGTGTCCTGGTTGGTGGTGTTCTGCTGGGCGGTCCCGGCCGGCTGCGAGGCGTCCGGCTCGGGGGTGCCCTGCTGGCTGGCGCGCTGGTCCTTGGCCGGGTCCTTGGCGATCTTCGGGGCCTTGATCGTGCCGTCCGTCTGCACGGTCGGCAGGCCCTTCTGCGGGGTGGGCAGCAGGGCGTTCTTCTTGTCGATCGAGCCGTCCGCGGAGACGCCGTAGAGGGCGTTGTAGATGTGGCGCACGGCCTCACCGGAGGCGCCCGAACCCGTACCGGCCTGGGCGATGGTCATGATGACCGTGTAGTCCTTGCTGTAGGTGGCCAGCCAGGACGTGGTCTGCTTGCCGTAGACCTCGGCGGTTCCGGTCTTGGCGTGCAGCTCGATCTCGTCCTGCGGCCAGCCGCCGAACTTCCAGGCCGCCGTACCCCGGGTGACCACGCCCGCGAGCGCGTCGTCCATGCCCGCGAGGGTCGCCTTGCTGATGGGCAGCTTGCCGGCCTTCCTGGGCTTGATCTCGGTGACGGTCTTGCCGTCGGCGCTGACGATGGCCTTGCCGATGGACGGCTGGTACATGGTGCCGCCGTTGGCGAGGGCGCCGTAGATCACGGCCTCCTGGATCGGCGTGACGAGAGTGTCGCCCTGGCCGATGGAGTAGTTGATCGAGTCGCCCTCGCGCATCTTGTTGCCCTCGAGGCAGTTCTCGTAGGCGATCTTCTCGACGTAGGTGCCGTTCTTCTTACCGGACTTGCACCAGGCGCTCTTGTTGGCCTTCCAGTACGACTCCTTCCACTGGCGGTCCGGGACGCGGCCGGTGACCTCGTTCGGCAGGTCGACGCCGGTCTCCTTGCCGAGGCCGAACTGGTGGGCCGCCTTGTAGAAGTAGTCCTTGGGCTCGCCCTTCTTCGGGTTGATGCCGCCGTCCCTCTTCCACTCCCGGTCCGCGAGGGCGTAGAAGACGGTGTCGCAGGAGACCTCCAAGGCGCGGCCGAGCGAGATCGGGCCGAAGTTCTCGCCCTCGAAGTTGTTGAAGACCTGGCCGCCCACCGAGTACGAGCTGGTGCACGGGTAGCCGCCGTCCCAGAC
The DNA here is from genome assembly GCF_040630255.1 of Streptomyces sp. NPDC005820. Classification (NCBI taxonomy): domain Bacteria; kingdom Bacillati; phylum Actinomycetota; class Actinomycetes; order Kitasatosporales; family Streptomycetaceae; genus Streptomyces; species Streptomyces sp. NPDC005820. The sequence goes on along the minus strand of NZ_JBEXXE010000018.1, from coordinate 10,642 downwards.
GTAGCCGGCCTCGACCGCGGCGGCCGTGGAGACCACCTTGAAGGTCGAGCCGGGTGCGGCCTGACCCTGTATGGCCCTGTTCAGCAGCGGGTAGTCGGAGTTCTTCCCGGTGAGCTTCTTGTAGTCCTTGGCGGAGATGCCGCCCACCCAGACGTTCGGGTCGTAGGTGGGGGCGGAGGCCATCGCGACGATCCGGCCGGTCTTGGCCTCCATCACGACGACGGCGCCGGAGTCGGCCTTGTAGTTGGTGCCGGTGATCTTGTCGAACTGCTGACGGGCCGTCTTCATCGCCTCGGTCAGCTCGTACTCGGCGACGCGCTGCACGCGGGAGTCGATGCTGGTGACCAGGTTGGAGCCGGGCTCCGCCGGGGTGGCCTCGGCCTGGCCGATGACCCGGCCGAGGTTGTCGACCTCGTAGCGGGTGACGCCGGCCTTGCCGCGCAGCTCCTTGTCGTACTGGCGCTCCAGGCCGGAGCGGCCGACCTGGTCGGAGCGCAGATAGGGCGAGTCGGTGTCCTGCGCCTTGGTGATCTCGTCGTCGGTGACCGGCGAGAGGTAGCCGAGGACCTGGGCGGTGTTGGACTTGCCGGGCGCGGGGTAGCGGCGTACGGCCTCCGGCTCGGCGGTGATGCCGGGGAAGTCCTCGGCGCGCTCACGGATCTGCAGGGCCTGCTTGGCGGTGGCCTCGTCGGTGATGGGGATCGGCTGGTACGGCGAGCCGTTCCAACAGGGCTGGGGGGTCTTCGCGTCGCACAGCCGGACCTTCAGCATGACCTCCGTGGGGTCCATGCCGAGGACGCCCGCGAGTTTGGCCAGGACGGCCTTGCCGTCGTCCGGCTGCTTCAGCAGATCGGTACGGGAGGCGGAGACCACCAGCCGTGTCTCGTTGTCCGCGAGGGGCACCCCGCGCGCGTCCAGGACGGAGCCGCGCACGGCGGGCTCGACGACCTGCTGGACGTGGTTGCCGGAGGCCTCCTTGGCGTACGCCGCGCCCTCGCGGATCTGGAGGTACCACAGCCGGCCGCCGAGGGTGCCGAGGAGGGAGAGGACGAGGATCTGGATCACGACGAGCCGGATCTGGACGCGTGGGGTCCGACCGGTCTCGGGAATGTTGGTCACTGCGGCTGCCTCCCCCTCTCAGTCCACGAACGACTGTGCGCGGCTGTGCGTGCGTACGAATGATGAACGATCAGCCTGTGAGGCCGCGTTCCGCCGAAAGTGACCCGTTCGGGTGAACTTGCCGAACTTGCCCCTGCTCACAGCCGCTTGACCCCCTTGATGCGCCCGGCCCGGGTCGCCCGCGACTTCGCCGCCCTCAGCTTCAGGCCGCCACGCTGGCCGCCGATCTTCAGGCCCGTCCCGGAGGACAGCCAGCCCGAGGAGATGTCCGAGGCCTTCGCCGCGGAGTTGGTCTCCGCGAGCGGGTCGTTCTCGGCCCGCCGGGCCAGGAACATCACCCCCGGCACCACGAAGGGGGCGAGCAGCAGGTCGTACAGGGCGGCCGAGAACAGCAGCCCGGTCAGGCCGACATGACGGGCCGCCGTGTCGCCGACGAGGGCGCCCACGCCCGCGTAGAGGAGGGTGGAGCCGGCCGCCGCGGCGACCACCACGAGCATCGGGCCGGTGGCCGACTTGATCTGCCCGTTCTCCGGCTTGACCAGCCCGGCGAGATAGCCGATCACGCAGAGCACGAGGGCGTACCGCCCGGCCGCGTGGTCGGCGGGCGGCGCGAGGTCGGCGAGGAGGCCCGCGCCGAAGCCGATGAGGGCGCCGCCGACATGGCCGTACACCATGGCGAGGCCCAGGACGGTGAGGAGCAGCAGGTCGGGTACCGCGCCCGGCAGATGGAGGCGGGCGAGGACGCTCACCTGGATCACCAGGGCGACGACGATCAGCGGGACGGAGAGCAGGATCCGGTTGACGCGCATGGGGATTGTCAGCTCCTACTGCTGCTCTTGCTGCTGGCCGTCGGCGTTCGGGGTCACGGTGACGGTGACCGTCGGGGTGGGTACCGGTTTGGGCTTGGCCGGGAGCACCGTGTCGCGCGGGTCCTTCTTCGGGGTCTCGACGACCACGCCGACGACGTCGAGCTTGGTGAAGCCGACGTACGGCGTGACGTAGAGGGTGCGCGTGAGGTCGCCGCCGGAGGGGTCGACGCGGGAGACCACACCGACCGGGACGCCGGGCACGAACGGCTTGTCGGCCTGGGAGCCGAAGGTGACCAGGCGGTCGCCCTTCTTCACGTCCGCCTTGCCGTTGAGGAGTTCGACGCGCAGCGGGCTGTCGCCCTGCCCGGAGGCGAAGCCGAGTTCGTCGTTGCCCTCCATCCGGGTGCCGACGGTGAAGTCGGGGTCGTTGGCGAGGAGCACGGTCGCGGTGTTCGGTCCGACGGTGGTGACCCGGCCGACGAGCCCGTCGCCGTTGAGGACGGTCATGTCGCGCTTGATGCCGTCGCTCGCGCCGACGTCGATGGTGATCGTCCAGGAGAAGCCCTGGGCCGCTCCGATCGCGATGACCTCGGCGCCCTTGATGCCGTACTGGCCCTCGCCCGCGATCTTCAGCATCTTGTCGAGCTGGGCCAGCCGGCTGCGGTTGCGGTCGTCGCTGCCGAGCTTCGCCTTGAGAGCCGCGTTCTCCTTCTCCAGCTGCGCCATCCGGTCGTGGCGCTCACCGGAGTCGCGGACCGCCGAGACGGCGTTGCCGACCGGGTCCACCGCCGAGGACACCCCCTCCTCGATCGGGCCGAAGACCGCGGCCGCGGCCTGCCGGGCACCGTCGACCGGGGAGTCCTCACCACCGCGGATGTCCACCGTGATCAGTGCGAACGCGATGGCGATCAGCAGCACCAGGAGCAGCCGGCTCTCTCGTGTGTCCCTCACGTGCGGCGGCCGTGCCCTTCCTCGATAGAGAAATCACTACACAGGAATTCGGGTAGCCCCGGGTCAGGATGACCAAGGGCGCTTTGTGGGAGCTTATGCCGGAATATCAACGATCCGCCGCACGAGAGGCGATCATCCCGTACGGCGGAACCGAAGCGTTATGTCATCTGCGGGGCGCGGCGTCCAGAACCTGCTGGAGCGCCTCGAACTCCTCGACGCACTTGCCGGAACCGAGCGCCACGCTGTCCAGCGGGTCCTCGGCGATGTGGATCGGCATACCGGTCTCCCGGCGCAGCCGCTCGTCCAGTCCGCGCAGCAGTGCTCCGCCGCCGGTCAGAACGATTCCGCGGTCCATGATGTCGCCGGACAGCTCCGGCGGACACTTGTCGAGCGTGGTCTTGACGGCGTCGACGATCGCGTTGACGGGCTCCTCGATCGCCTTGCGTACTTCGGCGGCCGAGATGACGACGGTCTTGGGCAGCCCGGAGACGAGGTCCCGGCCGCGGATTTCGGTGTGCTCGTCGGAGTCGAGGTCGTACGCCGAGCCGATGGTGATCTTGATCTGCTCGGCCGTGCGCTCACCCAGCAGGAGGCTGTACTCCTTCTTGATGTGCTGGATGATCGCGTTGTCCAGCTCGTCGCCCGCGACGCGGATGGACTGGGCGGTGACGATGCCGCCGAGCGAGATGACCGCGACCTCCGTCGTGCCGCCGCCGATGTCCACCACCATGTTGCCCGTGGCCTCGTGGACCGGCAGGCCGGAACCGATGGCCGCGGCCATGGGCTCCTCGATGATGTGCACCTGACGGGCGCCGGCCTGGGTCGACGCCTCGATGACGGCACGGCGCTCGACGCCCGTGATGCCCGAGGGCACACAGACGACGACCCGCGGACGAGCCAGATACCGCCGCTTGTGGATCTTCAGAATGAAGTAGCGGAGCATCCGCTCGGTGATCTCGAAGTCGGCGATCACGCCGTCCTTCAGCGGCCGCACGGCGACGATGTTGCCCGGCGTGCGCCCGATCATCTTCTTCGCTTCGGCGCCGACCGCGAGGATGCCACCGGTGTTGGTGTTGATCGCGACGACGGACGGCTCGTTGAGTACGATCCCGCGACCCCTGACGTACACCAGCGTGTTGGCGGTCCCGAGGTCGACAGCCATGTCACGGCCGATGAACGACATTGAGTTCCCCATCAGGATTCGACTGGCCTTCCCATGAGCTTTTGAGGGCTTTTCAGGTAGGGCGAAGTGGGTGCTGTGACGTGAAGGCTTCCATCGTAGACGCGCCTTCACGGACACTGCGGAAGGGTCCTGGCCATTGTCAGCAGATGCTGTGTGGGTTCGCTTCTGGAGACGGGCGTTCGGGGAATCACGTTCCCTCGATCGCCCGTCTCAGTCGTCTCTCGGCGGTTACGCGCGACCCGGGAAGAAGATCTTGACCTCGCGCTCGGCGGACTCCTCGGAGTCGGAGGCGTGGATCAGGTTCTCGCGGACGATGACGCCGTAGTCGCCGCGGATCGAGCCGGGCGCGGCCGCGATCGGGTCGGTCGGGCCGGCCAGCGCGCGCAGGCCCTCGATGACCCGCTCGCCCTCGACGATCAGCGCGACGACCGGACCGGACGCCATGAACTCCACCAGCGGCTCGTAGAAGGGCTTGCCCTTGTGCTCGCCGTAGTGCTGCTCCAGCGTGTCCTGGTCCAGGGTGCGCAGCTCCAGCGCGGTGATCCGCCAGCCGGCCTTGCGCTCGATACGGCTGATGATCTCGCCGGTCAGGCCGCGACGGACCGCGTCGGGCTTGAGGAGGACGAGGGTGCGCTGGCTCACGGGAGACTCCTTATGGACTGCTGAGGTGCACTACTGCCGGGGTGCGGTGGGACGAGATTACAGGGCGTGTCCGTGAACCTGTCACACAGCGTCAGCAGGATCGGCGGTCAGGTCCCGGCCTGCGCGGCGAAGCGGGCCCTCGCCTCGTCGATCTTGCGGCCATAGTGCACGGAGGCCCACCACAGGCCGGCGAACAGCACCCCCACGACGAACATCATCGGGACGAAGAAACCGGACGCGACCAGCGCGATCTGCAGCGCCCAGCCGAGGGCGACGCCCCCGGGCCGGGTGACCATGCCGCACAGCAGCAGACTGAGGAACATCGCGATCCCGCACACCGTCCACACCGTGGTCATGGACAGGTCGGGATCCTTCATGGCGACCAGACCGGCGAATCCGATGATGAAGAACTCGCCGATCAGGGTCGAGGAACAGAGCGTACGCATGGCGGGTGTGTTCAGCCCTTCCCGAGGAGCAGCCGGGCCTCGCCGACCGTGATGACGGAACCGGTGACCAGCACACCGCCGCCGGCGAACTCGCCCTCCTCCTCGGCGAGCGTGATCGCCGCCTCCAGGGCGTCCGGCAGCCGCGGCTCGACCTGGACGCGCTCGTCGCCGAACACCTCCACGGCGATCGCGGCCAGCTCGTCGGCGTCCATGGCGCGGTGGCTGGAGTTCTGGGTGACGACGACCTCCGCGAAGATCGGTTCGAAGGCCTCCAGGACCCCGCGGACGTTCTTGTCGCCGCTGGCCCCGACCACGCCGATCAGCCGGCTGAAGTCGAAGGCCTCGCCGATGGCGTCGGCGGTCACCCGTGCGCCGGCCGGGTTGTGGGCGGCGTCCAGGACGACGGTCGGGGAGCGCCGTACGACCTCCAGCCGGCCCGGCGAGGTCACGGCCGCGAAGGCCTTGCGGACCGCGTCGGCGTCGAGCGGCTCGGGCCGCTGGGAGCCGACGCCGAAGAACGCCTCCACGGCGGCGAGCGCGACGGCCGCGTTGTGCGCCTGGTGCTCGCCGTGCAGCGGGAGGTACACCTCGGGGTACTCGCCGCCCAGCCCGCGCAGGGTGACCAGCTGTCCGCCGACGGCCACCTGCCGGCCGACGACACCGAACTCCAGCCCCTCGCGGGCCACCGTGGCGTCGACCTCGACGGCCTTCTTCAGCAGCACCTGGGCCGCGTCGACCGGCTGCTGGGCCAGGATGACCGTGGCGTCCTGCTTGATGATCCCGCCCTTCTCCCCCGCGATCTCGGCGGGGGTCTCGCCCAGCCGGTCGGTGTGGTCGAGGTCGATGGGCGTGACCACGGCGACATCGCCGTCGATGACGTTGGTGGCGTCCCAGGAGCCGCCCATGCCGACCTCGACGACGGCGACGTCGACCGGGGCGTCCGCGAAGGCGGCGTACGCCATGCCGGTCAGCACCTCGAAGAAGGAGAGCCGGTACTCCTGCTGGGCGTCGACCATCTCGATGTACGGCTTGATGTCCTGGTACGTCTCGATGAACCGCTCGGCGGTGATCGGGGCGCCGTCGAGGCTGATGCGCTCGGTGACGGACTGCACGTGGGGGGAGGTGTAGCGGCCGGTGCGCAGTTCGAAGGCGCCGAGGAGGGCCTCGATCATGCGGGCGGTGGAGGTCTTGCCGTTGGTGCCCGTGATGTGGATCGAGGGGTACGAGCGCTGCGGCTCGCCGAGGACGTCCATCAGCGCGGAGATCCGGCTGACCGAGGGCTCCAGCTTGGTCTCGCCCCAGCGGGTGGCCAGGTCGGCCTCGACCGCGCGGAGGGCCTTGTCGACCTCGGGGTCCTCGGGGCGGGTCGGGACGTCGGCGCTCGGGGCTCCGCCCTGGGTGCGGAGGGTGCGGCTGCCGGCCTCGATGACCGCGAGATCCGGGTCGCGGTCGGTCTCGGCCTCGATGATCTCGTCGAACGGGTCGCTTTCAGTCACGGGGTCAGTCTATGACTGCGCCCGTGGAGGGGGACGGCTGGTCCCGTAGGGCGGGCGCGGGGAGTGTGTGGCTTGTCGCGCAGTTCCCCGCGCCCCTGGGTTGGCTACTGCTGGGGCAGCCTTTCCAGCTGGGCCTGGATCCTCGTGATGTCCTCCTCCGCCTTCGCCAGGCGGCCTCGGATCTTGTCCACCACGTTGTCCGGGGCCTTCGCCAGGAAGGCCTCGTTGCCGAGCTTGGCGTCGGCCTGGGCCTTCTCCTTCTCGGCCGCGGCGAGGTCCTTCGCGAGGCGCTTGCGCTCGGCCGCCACGTCGATCGTGCCGGAGAGGTCGAGGGCGACCGTGGCGCCGGCGACCGGGAGGGTGGCCGTCGCCGAGAAGGTCTCGCCCTCCGGCTGGAGGCGGAGCAGCTGGCGGACGGCCGCCTCGTGCGCCGCAAACGGCGTGCCGTCCAGCTCCAGCCGGGCCGGGACGCGCTGGCCGGGCTGGAGGCCCTGGTCGGCGCGGAAGCGGCGGACCTCGGTGACGACCGACTGCAGGCTCTCGATCTCCTGTTCGGCGGCCAGGTCCCGGAAGCCGGAGTCGGTGGGCCAGTCGGCGATGACGATCGACTCGCCGCCGGTCAGGGTGGTCCAGAGGGTCTCGGTGACGAACGGGACCACCGGGTGGAGCAGCTTCAGGGTGACGTCGAGGACCTCGCCCAGGACCCGCTTGCTGACCTCCGCCGGCTCGCCGCCCGCCTGGAACGTCGTCTTGGAGAGCTCGACGTACCAGTCGAAGACCTCGTCCCACGCGAAGTGGAACAGCGCGTCGGAGAGCTTGGCGAACTGGAAGTCCTCGTAGAACGCGTCGACTTCGGCGATGACCGAGTTGAGGCGGGAGAGGATCCAGCGGTCGGTCGCCGACATGGCGGAGGCGTCCGGCAGGGGGCCGTCCACCGTCGCGCCGTTCATCAGGGCGAAGCGGGTCGCGTTCCAGATCTTGTTGGCGAAGTTGCGGGAGCCCTGGACCCAGTCCTCGCCGATCGGGACGTCGACGCCCGGGTTGGCGCCGCGGGCGAGGGTGAAGCGCAGGGCGTCGGAGCCGTACTTGTCCATCCAGTCCAGCGGGTTGACCGCGTTGCCGAAGGACTTCGACATCTTCTTGCCGAACTGGTCGCGGACCATGCCGTGCAGGGCGATGGTGTGGAACGGCGGGGTGCCGTCCATCGCGTACAGGCCGAACATCATCATCCGGGCGACCCAGAAGAAGAGGATGTCGTAGCCGGTGACCAGGACGGAGTTCGGGTAGAACTTCGCGAGCGACTCGGTCTGTTCGGGCCAGCCGAGGGTCGAGAAGGGCCACAGGCCGGAGGAGAACCAGGTGTCGAGGACGTCGGTGTCCTGACGCCAGCCCTCGCCGCTCGGGGGCTCGTCGTCCGGTCCGACACAGACGACCTCGCCCTCGGGCCCGTACCAGACGGGGATGCGGTGGCCCCACCACAACTGCCGTGAGATGCACCAGTCGTGGAGGTTGTCGACCCAGTCGAAGTAGCGCTTCTCCATCTCCTGCGGGTGGATCTTGACGCGGCCGTCGCGGACCGCGTCACCGGCGGCCTTCGCGAGCGGGCCGACCTTGACCCACCACTGCATGGAAAGGCGCGGCTCGATCGTCGTCTTGCAGCGGGAGCAGTGGCCGACGCTGTGGACGTACGGGCGCTTCTCGGCGACGATCCGGCCCTCGGCTCGCAGGGCGGCGACGATGGCGGAGCGGGCCTCGAGCCGGTCCAGTCCCTGGAAGGGGCCGTGGGCGGTGATGACCGCGTGCTCGTCCATGACGGTGAGGGACGGCAGGTTGTGGCGCTGGCCGATCTCGAAGTCGTTCGGGTCGTGCGCCGGGGTCACCTTGACGGCGCCGGTGCCGAACTCCGGGTCGACGTGGGTGTCCGCGACGACCGGGATGGAACGGTCCGTCAGCGGCAGCCGGATCAGCTTGCCGATCAGGTGCTTGTAGCGCTCGTCGTCGGGGTGGACGGCGACGGCCGTGTCACCGAGCATCGTCTCGGCGCGGGTGGTGGCGACGACGATGGTGTCGTCCCCCTCGCCGTACTTCATGGAGACGAGCTCGCCGTCGTCGTCCTGGTACTCGACCTCGATGTCCGAGATGGCGGTCAGACAGCGCGGGCACCAGTTGATGATGCGCTCGGCGCGGTAGATGAGCTCGTCGTCGTAGAGCCGCTTGAAGATGGTCTGGACGGCCTGGGACAGCCCCTCGTCCATGGTGAACCGCTCGCGCGACCACGCGACGCCGTCGCCGAGGCGGCGCATCTGGCCGCTGATCTGGCCGCCGGACTCGCCCTTCCACTGCCAGACGCGCTCGACGAACGCCTCACGGCCGAGGTCGTGGCGGGACTTGCCCTCCTTGCCCAGCTCACGCTCGACGACGTTCTGGGTGGCGATGCCGGCGTGGTCCATGCCGGGCTGCCACAGCGTCTCGAAGCCCTGCATGCGCTTCCTGCGGGTGAGGGCGTCGATGAGGGTGTGCTCGAAGGCGTGGCCCAGGTGCAGGCTGCCCGTGACGTTCGGCGGCGGAATGACGATGGTGTACGGCGGCTTGTCGCTCTTCTCGTCCGCCTCGAAGTAACCCCGCTCCACCCAGCGCTCGTACAGCGGCCCCTCTACATCGGCCGGCGCGTACTGGGTCGGCAGTTCGGTGTGGGGCGCTGATGGCTGCTGATGAGCGTTCTCGGTCACGGGGCCAGTTTAGGGGTGTCACGGGGCCGTCCCGAAACGTGTTTGCCTTGTAACGGTCGGGCCCCCGCCGCCTAGCAGGTACTGGGTTTAAGCCAGGATGTGAAAATCACATAAGCATCTGGAGGGGAACCCAGAATGAGTCACCAGCAGCCGGGCCCGTACGGCGGGCAGCCCCAGCAGCCCGGACCGTACGGCCAGCCCGGCCCGTACGGCCAGCCGCCGCAGGCGCCCCAGCCCGGCTACGGCTACCCCCAGCAGCCCCCGGCCCCGCAGCCCGGTTACGGCTACCCGACCCAGCCCCCGCAGGCCGGGCCCTACGGCCAGCAGCCGGCGTACGGCCAGCAGCCGCCGACCGTCGCCGCCTACGGCCAGCAGCCCCCGTACGGGCAGGCCCCCTACGGCGTCCCGCAGCCCCCGGCGCCGAGCGGAGGCGGCGGCAAGAAGGTCGGCATCATCCTCGGCTCGGTCGCGGTGGTCGTGGCGATCGGCGTGGGCGCGTTCTTCGTCCTCGGCACGGGCAGCGGGGCGGGCGGCCTGGAGGACGACGGCGCGCACAAGCTGGAGACCCCGGCCACCGTGCTCTCGGACTACAAGCGGGCCTCCGACGACGGCGCGAGCGCCGGTGACGACTCGGCGGCCGAGCTGGAGAAGAGCGGCGTCAAGGGCGGCAAGACCGTGCTCGGCGTCTACTCGACGGCCGACCTGAGCGGGTACGACCCCTCCGACCCGAGCACCGCGCCCGACGCGGCGGAGCTCGCCACGGCCAAGGGCATCACCTTCGCCGGCGCCTACGGCACGATCGCCGACCCCGAGAAGGCGCTGGACACGTTCTTCGCCAACTTCAAGAAGTCCTCGCAGGAGAGCTCCTCCTCCAGCAGCAGCGGCTCGGACACCAAGCTGGTCGGCGAGCCCGAGGAGGTCGACCTCGACGGCGCGGTCATGAAGTGCCAGGCGGCCACCGGCACGAACACGGTGACCAAGCAGGAGAAGACCGACTGGTTCTGCGCCTGGGCCGACTACAGCACCATCGCCATGGTCTCGCCGGGTGACGTCACACAGGGCATCACCAAGGACGTGGCGGCCGACATCACCACGAAGCTGCGTGACGAGGTCCGCGTCAAGGCGTGACCCCAGGCAGGACATGCGCGGGGGCCCCGGTCGGTCGACCGGGGTTCCTGCGGGCGCGGCTGGCGAGCATCTTGGCGGCGGCGGTGGACTTGCCGAGGATCTGGCCGATCTCGTCGAACGGCACCGCGAACAGGTCGTG
>NZ_JBEXXE010000017.1:0-196053 GCF_040630255.1 Streptomyces sp. NPDC005820 | reverse complement strand
GTACCTGGCACATCGCACCAGCCAGTGCATGAGTGGAGGGCTGTCCAGCCTGACGGCCGGACAGCCCTCACCAAGATCTTCATCAGTCTTCTAGGGCGAGAGGAGGTCGCCGTGTTCGCCGAGGCGCGGCGGCGGGCCGTACGACGGCTCGTGTCCGGGGACGCGGAACGGGCTGGCGACCAGGCGGTGGCCGCCCGCCTCGACGACCGCTCCGGGGGCGGCGGCCAGGGCCTCGGGGAGGGTGCGCACGGCCGCCGCGGGTACCCGCAGGGGCCGTAGCCGGGCCTCCCAGCCGGTCGCCGTGTCGGCGGCGAGGGCCTTCGTGACGGCGGCGACGACCTCCTCGCGGCGCGCCGCGCGCTCGGCCATCGTCGGGTAGCCGTCGAGGCCGGCCTCGGCCGCGAAGGAGCGCCAGAAGCCGTCGTGGGTGATGAAGAGGGCCAGGTGGCCGTCGGCGGTGGGGAAGAGCTGGGCCGGGACGTAGTAGGCGTGGGCGCCGCCGAGCCGGCGGGGCGCGCGGCCCTCGTTCAGCCAGGCGGCGGCATGGTAGTTGAGCTGGGACAGCATCACGTCCCGCAGCGAGACCTCGAGCTGGCCGCCCCGGCCGGAGTGCACCTGCGCCAGCAGGCCGAGGGCCGCGGCGAGACCGGCGGAGTTGTCCGCCGAGGAGTAGCCGGGGAGCTGCGGCGGGCCGTCCGGGGCGCCGGTCAGGGCCGCGATGCCGGTGGCGGCCTGGACGACGTAGTCGAAGGCGGGTTCGTCGCCCGCGTCCATGCCCCAGCCGGTGAGGATCACGCACACCAGCCGTTCGTTCCAGGGCGCGAGCGCCTCGTAGGTGAGGCCGAAGCGGCGGACGGCGGAGGGCTTGAGGTTGACCAGCAGGGCGTCGGTGTCCCGGACCAGCTCGTGCAGCCGCTCCTGGCCCCGCGCCGTCGCCAGATCCACGCGCACCGAGCGCTTGCCCCGGTTGAGGCTCGCGAAGTAGGCGTCCGAGACCTGCCGGGAGAGGTCCCCGCCGGGCGGTTCGACCTTGGTGACCGTCGCGCCCAGGTCGGCCAGGAGCATGGTGGCGTAGGGGCCCGCGAGGATGTGGCCGACCTCCAGGATCCTGAGGCCCGCGAGGGGTCCGGTCATCGGAAGGCCCCCGCGAGGGCCGCCACCGCGTCCCGGGTGCGCAGTTTCGAGGCGACCAGTTCCTCCCGGCCGTTCCCGATCGGCAGCAGGCGCACCGACAGGTCCGTCACCCCCGCGTCCGCGAACCGCCGGAAGCGGGCCTCGATGGCCGCCTCGTCGCCCGCCGCGCACAGGTCGCCGACGTCCCGGGCGTCGCCGTACTCCAGCAGCCGCCGGTAGTTGGGCGAGATCTCGGCCTCGCCGAGGATGCGGTTGGCCCGCTCTCGCGCCGCGTCCACCTCGTGGGGCGCGCACAGGCAGACCGGGATGCCCGCGACGATCCGCGGGGCGGGCCGCCCGGCCGACTCCGCCGCCTTGGTGATCGTCGGGACCACATGGCCGGCGACCGCCCGCTCGTCCGCCATCCAGAGGATCGTGCCGTGGGTGCGCTCCCCCGCGATCCTCAGCATCACCGGTCCCAACGCGGCCATCAGCACGGGGAGTTCGGCGACGGGGGCGATCGTGAGCGGGTTGTGGACCCGGAAGCGTTCGTTCTCGACGTCCACCGAGGCCGTCCCGTTCACCGCCTCGCCCAGCACGTCGAGGTAGTCACGGGTGTAGGCGGCGGGCTTCTCGTACGGGACGCCGAGCATGTCCCGCACGATCCAGTGGTGGGAGGCGCCGACGCCCAGCGCGAGCCGGCCGCCCGCCGCCGCGTGCGCCGACAGGGCCTGGCGGGCCAGGGCGACGGGGTGCTGGGCGTGCACCGGGACGACCGCGGTGCCCAGTTCGATGCGGGAGGTGGCCTGTCCCATCAGGGCGACGGCGGTCAGCGCGTCGAAGTCGGTGGGCACCTGCGGCACCCACACCGTGTCGAAGCCGGCCTCCTCCGCCCAGCGGGCGTCGTCGACCATCCGCGCCGCCTTGTGCGCGGCGTCGCCCCGCTCGGGGCCGCTCATCACTCCGACTCGCATGTCGGTTCCGTCCTGTCGGTAAGGGCGCGGATGTCCGCGACGATGACGTCGAGCGGGGTGCCGGTCGGGTACACGGCGGCCGCTCCGGCCTCGCGCAGCCTCGCGACGTCCCCCGCCGGGATGGTCCCGCCGACGACGACGGGGATGTCGTCCCCGCCGGCCGCCCGCAGCGCCTCGACGGTGCGCCGGGTCAGCGCCAGATGCGCACCGGACAGGATCGACAGCCCGACGAGGGCCACGTCCTCCTGTACGGCGGTGGCGGCGATGTCGTCGACGCGGCGCCGGATGCCGGTGAAGACGACCTCGAAACCGGCGTCGCGCAGGCCCCGGGCGACGAGTTTGGCGCCGCGGTCGTGGCCGTCCAGACCGGGCTTGGCGACCAGGACCCTGACGGGAGTGCCGGGCATCAGAACACCACCGGCTGCCGGAACTCGCCCCACACCTCGCGCAGGGCTCCCGCCATCTCCCCCACCGTGCAGTAGGAGGTGGCGCAGTCGATCAGGGGCTGCATCAGGTTGGTGTCTCCTTCGGCGGCGCGTCTCAGCTCCGTGAGCCGGGCCCGGACGTCGGCCGGGTCCCGCTCCGCCTTCACCCTTGCCAGCCGCTTCAGCTGCCGGTCGCGGCCCTCGGCGTCCAGTTCGTAGGTGGCGAGGTCGGGCGGCGGCTCGTCGACCGTGAACCGGTTGACGCCCACCACGGGGCGCTCCCCCGAGTCGACCGCCCGGTGCAGCCGCCACGCCTCGTCGGCGATCAGCCCCTGCAGATAGCCGTCCTCGATGCACCGGACCATCCCGCCGTGCGCCTCCAGATCGGCCATGACCCGCTCGACGCGTTCCTCGGTGGCGTCCGTCAGCGCCTCCACGAAGTACGAACCGCCCAGCGGGTCGGCGACCTTGGTGACGCCCGTCTCGTGGGCGAGGATCTGCTGGGTGCGCAGGGCGAGCGTGGCGGACTCCTCGCTGGGCAGCGCGAACGGCTCGTCCCAGGCGGCGGTGAACATCGACTGCACCCCGCCGAGGACGGAGGCGAGCGCCTCGTAGGCGACGCGGACGGTGTTGTTGCGGGCCTGGGGCGCGTACAGCGAGGCGCCGCCCGCGACGCACCCGAAGCGGAACATGCACGCCTTGTCGGTCTTGGCGCCGAACCGCTCGCGCATGAGGGTCGCCCAACGCCGTCTGCCCGCCCGGTACTTGGCGATCTCCTCGAAGAACTCGCCGTGGGTGTAGAAGAAGAAGGAGATCTGCGGGGCGAACTCGTCGACGGTCATCCGGCCCCGGGCCAGCACGGTCTCGACGTACGTCACCCCGTCGGCGAGCGTGAACGCCATCTCCTGGACGGCGGTGGCGCCCGCGTCGCGGAAGTGGGCGCCGGCGACGGAGATCGCGTTGAAGCGGGGCACCTCGGCGGCGCAGAACTCGATGGTGTCGGCGATCAGCCGCAGCGACGGCTCGGGCGGCCAGATCCAGGTGCCGCGCGAGGCGTACTCCTTGAGGATGTCGTTCTGGATGGTGCCGGTGAGCTTCGCGCGCGGGATGCCGCGTTTCTCGGCGGCGGCCACGTACAGGGCGAGCAGGATCGCCGCCGTGCCGTTGATGGTGAAGCTGGTGCTGATGCGGTCCAGCGGGATGGCGTCGAAGAGGGTCTCGGCGTCGGCGAGGGTGTCGACGGCGACCCCGACCCGGCCGACCTCGTCGGTGTACTCGGGGTCGTCGGAGTCGTAGCCGCACTGCGTGGGCAGGTCGAGGGCGACGGAGAGTCCGGTGCCGCCCTGGTCGAGGAGGTAGCGGTAGCGGCGGTTGGACTCCTCCGGGGTGCCGAAGCCGGAGTACTGGCGCAGGGTCCAGGTGCGGCCCCGGTAGCCGGTCGGGTAGTTGCCCCGGGTGAAGGGGAATCCGCCCGGGGCGGGCGGCTCGGCGCGCCGGTCGTCCGGGCCGTAGACCGGCTTCAGGGGGATCCCGGAGGCCGTGGTGTCGTCGTACGTCATGTCAGCTGGTCCTTCATCACCTTGCCGGTGGCGTTGAGCGGCAGCCCGGTGCGGAACTCGACCTGCCGGGGCACCTTGAAGCCGGCCATGCGCTCCTTCGCCCAGGCGATCAGCTCGGCCTCGGTGACCGCGCCGCGCGCCACGACGAACGCCTTGCCGACCTGGCCCAGCCGCTCGTCGGGCACGCCGATCACGGCGGCCTGGGCGACCGCGGGATGGCGCATGAGGAAGCCCTCGATCTCGGCCGGGTAGGCGTTGAAGCCGCCGACGACGAACATGTCCTTCTTGCGGCCGACGATCTTCAGGCGGCCCTCCTCGTCGAGTTCTCCCAGGTCGCCGGTGTGCAGCCAGCCGTCGGCGTCGATCGCCTCGGCGGTGGCGGCGGGGTCGTCGAGATAGCCCCGCATCACGCCGTACCCCCGCACGAGGACCTCGCCGTCGTCGGCGACGCGGATCTCGAAGCCCTCGCAGGGGCGGCCGACGGTGGTGGCGACGGCCTCGTAGGGGTCGCCGGGGCGGGAGGCGGTGACGGTGCCGGCCTCGGTGAGGCCGTAGCCGGTCATCAGGTGGCGGAACGGCAGCTCGGCGGTGATCCTGCGGACCAGCTCGACCGGGATGTCGGCGGAGCCGGTGACCGCGACGCGCAGGGAGGACAGGTCGCGGCCACCGTCCGCCCGGAGGAGGGAGTGGTACAGCGTGGGCGGGCCCGGGAGGACCGTCACCCGCTCCTTCTCCACCAGCTCCAGCACCCGGTCGACGTCGAACACGGCCAGCGGCAGCACAGTCGCGCCCCGGATCATCGAGGCCACCAGACCGGCCTTGTAGCCGAAGATGTGGAAGAACGGGTTGACGATCAAGTAGCGGTCGCCGGTGCGCAGTTGTGCGAGGTCGCACCACTCCTCGTAGAGCCGCAGGGTCTGGCCGTGGGTGGTCATCACCCCCTTGGGGCGGCCCGTCGTACCGGAGGTGAAGATGATGTCCGCCAAGTCGTCGGGGCCGACCGGGTGTTCCAGGGGCTCGCCCGAGCCGAGGAACCCGCCCTCGCCCAGGTCGATCACGGGGACCCCGGGCGGACCGGTGAACTCCCGGTCCAGGAAGCCGCTCTGCACCAGCAGCAGCTTGGCGCCGCTGCGGACGACGATGTCGTGCGTCTCCTCGTCACGGAACCGGGTGTTGACGGGGACGAGGACGCCGCCGGCCGTGAGCAGGCCGAACGCGGCGACGATCCACTCGGCCGAGTTGGGCGCCCACAGCGCGACCCGGTCGCCGGGGCCGACGCCCGCCGAGGCGAACGCCCCGGCGGTGCGGCGGACCTGGTCGGCGAGTTCGGCGAAGGTCAGCCGCCGGTCGCCGTCGACCACGGCCTCGGCGTCGCCGAACCGCTCGGCGGCGTCGCGCACCAGCTCCGGAATGCTCTGCCAGCGCACGGCCCGGCTCATCCGTCGATCAGCCGGGCCAGATTGCCGCCCATGACCTTCGCCTTGTCCTCCTCGGTGAGCTTCACCAGGTGGTCGACGTAGGTGACCGGGTCGGCCAGGCCCTCGGGGTGCGGGTAGTCGGAGCCGAACAGGACGCGCTCGATGCCGATGAGATCGCCGAGGGCGGCCATGTCCTCCTCCCAGAACGGGCTGATGTGGATGTTCCGCCTGAAGACCTGGACCGGGTCCTCCCGGAACTCGTGCGGCATCTTCTTGTGGACGTCGGCCAGCCGGTCCAGGACCGGCAGCACCCAGGAGGCGCCGTTCTCGATGACGGCGACCTTCAGCTCGGGGAAGCGGGAGAGCGCGCCGTGGCAGATCAGCGAGGACACCGCGTCCTCGATCGGCCGCCATTCGTTGACCTGGCGGAACGCGTTGGGCTTGAAGGGCAGGAACTCGCGCTTGTTGCCCTCCCAGTCGTTGGCGTAGTTCGCGTAGCCCGAGTCGGAGGAGTGGAAGGCGACCAGGACGCCGGTCTCCACCACCCGCTTCCAGAACGGGTCGAACTCCTCCAGCGCGAAGGACCGGGTGCCGCCGAAGCCGGGCACCGGGGCGGGCCGGATCAGGATCGCCCGCGCCCCGCGCTCCACGACCCAGTTCAGCTCGTCGATCGCCTTCTCGACGATCGGGAGCGTGATGACGGGAACCGTGAAGATACGGTCCTTGTAGGCGAAGCCCCAGGTCTCGTGCAGCCACTGGTTGAGGGCGTGGATGACCGCGTGGATCAGCTCCGGGTCGTCCTTCATCCGCTCCTCGATGAGGCTCGCGAGGGTCGGGAACATCAGGCTGCGCCGGATGCCGAGATCGTCCATGAGGGCGAGCCGCGGGGCCGGTTCACGGAAGGCGGGGACCGAGCGCATGGGCTCGCCGAAGATCTCCCGGCGGGTCTTGCCGTTCGGGTTGCCGACCTTGAAGTACTCCTCCATGGCGCCCGGGCGGGCGACCACGTCGAAGGTGGGGTTCGGGATGTACTCGCTGATCTGCCCGCGGATCGCGATCTTCGTGCGGCCGCGGACGTTCACGTACTCGATCGCCCCGTCGTACTCCTTCGGGAGGTACCGGGTGAGCGCTTCCTGCGTCTCGTAGAGGTGGTTGTCCGCGTCGAACAGCGGATACGCGAGATCACGAGAGGGCATGAGAGATCCTCCTTCACCTATGGCGAGAATCGTATTCTCACTTGAGTGGAGTGGCAATGCTGTGCCGGAGCACGAACTTCTTGATCTTGCCGCTCGGGGTGCGCGGGAAGTCGTCGACCGTGTGCACCTGTTCGGGCCACTTCTGCCGGGCCATGCCGGAGCGCCGGAAGTGCAGCCGCAGCTCGGCGAGGCCCGGCGCCGACCAGCCGGGCAGCATCCGCAGCACGGCCGCGGCCCGCTCGCCGAGCCGCGGGTCGGGCGCGGCGACCACCGCCGCCTCCGCCACGCCCGCCAGGCCCAGCAGGACCTCCTCGACCTCCAGGGCGCTGATGTTCTCGCCGCCCCGGATGATGACGTCCGCCTTGCGGTCGGTGATCGACAGCCAGCCCTCGTCGTCGACGACCCCGATGTCCCCCGTCCGGTACCAGCCGTCCCGGTCGAAGGCGGCGGCGGTCAGGGCCGGGTCGGTGTAGCCGAGGCAGAGATCGGGGCCGCGGGTGAGGATCTCGCCGTCGTCGTCGAGCCCCACCTCCACGCCGGGCAGCGGGAGTCCGTCGGTGTACAGCCGCTTGGCGGCCGGCCCGTCGTACGGGGTGCAGGTCACCGAGGGATGCTCGGTGGAGCCGTAGGCCCGGAACACCGTGATGCCCAGATCCTCCAGCCGGGTCGTCACGGCGGAGGCGACGGACGCGCCGCCGAGGCCGGCGTACCGCAGCCGGGCGAGGTGCTCGGGCGTGCAGTCGGGGTGGTCGAGCAGGCTCGTCATGTAGTACGTCGCACCGCCGCCGACGGTCAGCCCCTCGTCCTTCATCAGGGCGAGCGCCTGCGCGGGGTTCCAGGTGTCGCCGAGGTGGACCGGGGTGCCGTCGAGCACGGGGATGAGGAAGGCGTTGACCATGCCGATGAAGTGGCCGACGGGCGCGACGGTGAACTGTCGGCCCCGGTCGGGCGGGTAGCTCGCGGCGAGCTGGCGGGTCTCGAAGCCGAGGGTGCGGTGGCTGTGGATCACGCCCTTGGGGTCACGGGTGGTGCCGGAGGTGAAGGCGATCAGGGCGGGGGCGTCCGGGTCGACGGGGAGGGCGCCGGACAGCGGCTCGTCGGCGAGCAGGTCGTCGAAGTCCCGGCCGACGATCCCCACCACCGGCACCGAGGCGCACAGCCCGGGGTCGAAGACGAGGCGTCCGAAGCGTTCGGCGGTGAAGAAGGCCCTGGGGCGGGTGGCCTCGACGATGTACCGGACCTCTTTGAGGCCGTAGAAGTGGACCACCGGGACGACGACCGCGCCGAGGAAGGCGGAGGCCCAGAAGACGGCGGCCGCCTCCATCCAGTTGGGCAGCTGCATGACGATCACGTCGCCGGGACCCACGCCGCGCGCGGCCAGTCCGCCGGCCAGCCGCCGGGCCACCCGCTCCACCTGCGCGAACGTGCCCGCCCAGGGCCGTACCTCGGAGTGGACCCGGAACTCGGTGTCCGCCGCCGCGGCCAGCCCCCTCGTCAGCAGGTCGCCGAGGGTCTCGCGGGTCCACCACCCCTCGGCCTCGTAGCGCGCGGCCAGTTCGGGCGGCACCGGCCGCAGGGCGCCGGAAGGGAAGGTCGGCATGAAGGGAATCGCCTCCTCTACTGCATGAGAATTGCACTCTCGCACAACGAGAAGGTAACTTCCATACATGGCACGCGACCACGGCTTCCATCCGGTGCGGATCACCCGGATCGTCGACGAGACGCCGGATGTGCGCACGTTCGCCCTCGACGCCGGCTTTCCCTACCGGGCGGGGCAGTTCCTGACGTTCCGGCTGCGCGGCACCCTGCGCAGCTACTCGATGTCGAGTTCCCCCGACACCGACGGCGAGCTGTGCGTCACCGTCAAACGGGTGCCGGGCGGGCTGGTGTCCGGCTGGATGCACGACGAGCTGCGCCCCGGGGACGTCCTGGAGGCCACCCGGCCCAGCGGATCGTTCTGTCTGCGCCCGGACGTCGGCGACCGACCGCTGGTCGCGTTCGCCGGGGGCAGCGGCATCACCCCCGTGTTCTCCCTGGTGAAGAGCGCACTGGCGACGACCGCCCGGCCCGTACGGCTGCTGACCGCCCACCGCGACGCACCGTCCGCGATCTTCCGCGCCGAGCTCGACGCGCTGGCGGACCGCCGTCCCGGGCGGCTCACCGTGCGGCAGCATTTCGACGACCGCGACGGACTGGTCACGGCCGAGCAGGTCCGGGATCTCGCGGACGGCGCGTCGCGGTGGGCGGACTTCTACCTCTGCGGTCCGGAGCCGTTCATGGACCTGGTCGAGCAGGTGCTCACCGCGCAGGGGGTCCCCCGGGAGCGGATCGTCGCCGAACGCTTCGCCCCGGTGAACGGCACGGCGGCCCCGCCCGCGCGGCCGGCCGACGGCACGGTCACCGTCGTTCTACGAGGTCAGCGGCGCTCCGTGCCACGGCGGACCGGCGAGACCCTGCTCCAGAGCGCCCGCCGTGCCGGGTTCACCCCGCCCTTCTCCTGTGAGTCGGGCGACTGCGCGACCTGCATGGCCAAGGTCATCGCGGGGGAGTCAAAGATGCGGGTGAACAACGCCCTCGACGCCGACGAAGTCGCCGAGGGGTATGTGCTCACCTGCCAGGCGGAGCCGGCCACGCCGGACCTGACGGTGGAGTACGAGGACTGACATGGTCGAGCTGGAGATCGAGAACGGCCTCGCCGTCGTCACCATCGACCGGCCGCACGCCCGCAACGCCGTCGACCTGACGACCATGGCCGAGCTGGAGAAGGCCCTGGACGCGGCCGACGGCGCGCTCGCGCTCGCGGTGACCGGGGCCGGCGACAAGGCGTTCGTGTCCGGCGGGGACCTGAAGGAACTCGCCCGGCTGCGCACCGAGCCGGAGGCCGCGCGGATGGCGCTGCGGATGCGCGCCGTCTGCGACCGCATCGCCGCCTTCCCCGGCCCGGTCGTCGCCGCCCTCGGCGGGCACGCGTTCGGCGGGGGCGCGGAGGTCGCGGTCGCCGCCGACCTCCGGATCGCCGCCGAGGACGTCCGCATCGGCTTCAACCAGTCCCGGCTGGCGATCGTGCCGGCCTGGGGCGGAGCCGAGCGGCTGGCCCGGCTGGTGGGCCCGGGACGGGCGCTGCTGCTGGCCGGCACCGGCCGGATCCTCGACGCCGCCGAGGCCGAACGGCTCGGTCTGGTGGACCTGGTCCTGCCCCGCGCCGGATTCACCGACGCCTGGCGGGAGGTGGCCCGCGCGCTGGCGACCGCGCAGGCCAAGGAGATCAAGGAGCTGACCACCCGCACGAGAACGCCGGAGGAGGCCGCCGCGGCCTTCGCCCGGCTGTGGGTGGCCGACGAGCACTGGGAAGCGGCCGAGAGGGTGATGTCCCGTGGCAAGTGAAGTCCGCGTCGAGGAGGGTCCGTTCGGGCCGGAGGTCCGCCCGGACGGACCGGTGGAGCAGACCGTGCTGTATCTGCACGGGGACCCGCGGCTCGCGGGCACCCCGCAGGACGCCCTGCCCACCGCCCGTGAACTGGCCCGCACCACCGGGTACGCCGTGCTGTGCGCCCGCTACCGGCCCCGGTTCCCGCAGGCGCTCCAGGACGTGTACGACGCCTGGGAGCACTGCCGGGCCCAGGGCGGCGCGGTGGCGGTGGCCGGCAAACGGCTCGGCGGGGCGCTCGCCGCGGGGCTGCTGCTGCGGCTGCGCGACGAGGGCGCGCCGCCGCCCACCTGCGCGGTGCTCGTCTCCCCGCTCCTCGACCTCACCCTGGACGCGCCCAGCCTGCTGCTGAACGCGGCCGCCGACCGCACGGTGGACGCGGAGTCGCTCCCGGTGCGGGCGGCGGCGTACGCCGGGGACACCCCGCGCACCACTCCCCTGCTCAGCCCGCTGCACGGGAATCTGCACGGCCTGCCCCCGATACAGCTGCACGCGGCCGGCACCGAGGTCCTGCTGGACGACGCCCTGTCCTTCGCGACCCGGGCGGCGCACTCGGGGGTCGCGGTGGACCTGCGGGTGTACGAGGACGCGTCGGCGCTGGGGCTGCGGCAGGCGGGGGCGATGGCGGAGTATCTGCGGGTGCGGTGCGCGAGCCGGCTGGTCACTCCAGGATGAACTCGGCGGCCCGCCAGGCGAGCGCCATGACGGGCCCGTTGAGATTCCCGGACACCATCGCGGGCAGTACGGACGCGTCGACGACCCGCAGGTTGTCGACGCCCCGCACCTGCAGCCGCGCGTCGGTCACGTCCTCCGGGGCGGAGCCCATCGCACAGGTGCCGATCGCGTGGAACCCGCAGTACCCGCCGTCCAGCGACGAGGCGAGGATCTCCTCGTCGCTCTCCACTGCGGGCCCGGGAAACGTCTCCCGCCGGATCCGCGAGGCGATCGGCTCGGTGGCGAAGAACTCCCGCAGCCGCCGGAACAGATCGGCGCCCACCTCACGGTCGTACGCCGACCGCCAGTACCCGGGGTCGATGTCCAGCCCGGCGTCCGGGTCCGCGGAGGTGATCGCGAGGGAGCCCTCCGAGGTGGGGCGGAGCACCATCGCGCAGGCGGACACACCGGGCTCCCGCTCGACGGCCGCCGGTTTCCCGGGGGCCAGCGCAGCCAGCGACCAGGGGGCGAGGAGGATCTCGGCGTCCGGGCGGGCCGACTCGGGGCGGGTCTTCAGGAAGCCGATCACGTCGTAGGCGGGCCGGGCGAGCGGGCCCTTGCGGGTGAGCAGGTATCCGGCGCCGGTGCGGGCCTGGGCGGCCGGCGTGGCGAGGAGGCGGTTCACGCCGAGCGGGGCGTTCAGCCGGAACCGCAGGGCCAGACAGCGGTGTTCGCGCAGCCGGGCGCCGACGTGCGGCCGGTCGAGGCGGACCTCGACGCCGGCCCGGCGGAGCGTCTCGGCGGGGCCGATGCCCGAGAGCTGGAGCAGCCGGGGCGTGCCGAGGCTGCCCAGGGAGAGCACGACCTCGCGGCGGGCCCGGACGTCCTCCTCGTGCCCCTCGGCGGTGCGGACCCGTACGCCGACCGCCTTGTCGCCGTCGAACAGGACGCGCAGGGCGGTCGTGCGGTGGGCGACGGTCAGGTTGGGGCGGGAGCGGGCCGGACCGAGGAAGGCGCGGGCGGCGCTGAAGCGCTGTCCGGCCTTGATGGTGGCCATCGCGTACCCGATGCGCTCGCCGTCCTCCTCGTTGACGTCCGGTACGGTCCGCAGGCCGAACCGGGCGCCGGTGGCGAGGAGTTCGTCGCACAGGGGATCCGGGTCGCGCACCCCCGACACATGCAGGGGGCCGTCCGCGCCCCGGGTGGCGGTGGCGCCGAACGCGTTGTCCTCCAGCGCGCGGAAGACGGGCAGGATCTCGTCCCAGCCCCAGCCGGGGTTGCCGAGCTCCGCGAGGCCGTCCCAGTCGGTGCGGGTCCCCCGGTTGTAGACCATGCCGTTGACGGCGCTGGAGCCGCCCAGCACCTTGCCGCGCACCCACACCTCCGGGTTGCCGCCCTCCCGGAGCGGGCGGGTGCGGTAGTGCCAGGAGTAGGCGGGGTCGCCGAAGAGCTTCCCGACGCCTTTGGGGATCCGCAGATACGGGTGCCGGCCGGTGCCGCCCGCCTCGACGAGCAGCACCCGGGTCCCGGGGTCGCGCGAGAGCCGGTCGGCGAGCACACAGCCCGCCGATCCGGCGCCGACGACGACGTAGTCGTACATCTGTCTCTCCTCTACTGGTCGTCGCGGTACACCCGCCCGCCCTTCATGACGAAGCACACCCGTTCGGTGACCGACAGGTCGGCGAGCGGGTCTCCGGGGACCGCGACGACGTCCGCGAGGAGTCCCTCGCGCAGTCGTCCGCGGTCGTCGGCGTCGATGAGCTCGGCCGCCACGACGGTCGCGGCGCGCAGCGCGTCGAGCGGCCGCATGCCCCGGTCGGCGAGGGCGAGCAGTTCCTTGGCGCCCCGGCCGTGCGGGATCGCGGGGGCGTCGGTGCCGACGGCGACCTTGACGCCGCGCCGGATCGCCCGGGCGGTGGACTCGCGGGCGCGCGGGAAGACCTCGGCGGCCTTGGCCCGGAGTTCGGGGTCGGCGTGGGCGGTGTCCATGCCCTCGGTGAGATAGGTCGTGGCGACCAGGAAGGTGCCGCGTTCGGCCATCAGGTCGAGGGTGGCGTCGCTCGCGAGGAAGCCGTGCTCGACGCAGTCGATGCCGGCCTCGACGGCGGCCCGGATCGCGGAGTCGCCCATGCAGTGCGCGGCGACCTTCACCCCGGCCCGGTGCGCCTCGTCGACGATCGCGCGCAGTTCCTCGTCGGAGTACTGCTGGGCGCCGGCCGGTCCGGTGTGCGACATGACGCCGTTGGAGGCGCACACCTTGATCACCCGGGCGCCGTACTTGAGCTGGTACCGGACCGCCTTGCGGACCTCGGCGACGCCGTCGGCGATGCCCTCCTCGACGGTCAGCGGCAGCACGCCCGGCGCGAACGCCTGGAACATGGTGGGGTCGAGATGGCCGCCGGTCGGCGCGATCGCGTGTCCGGCGGGCACGATCCGCGGTCCGTCGACCCAGCCGAGGTCGATCGCCTTCTTCAGCGCCACGTCCAGGAGCACGCCCCCGGTCTGCACGAACAGACCGAGGTTGCGTACGGTCGTCCAGCCGTGGTGGAGGGTGCGGCGGGCGTTGGCGACCGCGCGCAGGGTCCGTACGGCCGGGTCCTCCTGGACCGGGATGAGGGGACTCCTGTGGTCGGGGCCCCCGAGGAAGAGGTTGACCTCCATGTCCATCAGGCCCGGCAGCAGCGTGACGTCCCCGAGGTCGCGCACCACCGTGCCCTCGGGGAGCCGGGCGGGTCGGCCCACCTCGACGATCCGCTCGCCGACCACCAGCAGTTCGCCGGGCTCGACGAGTTCGCCCTTGTCGACGTCGAGGAGGCGGGCGGCCCGCAGCAGGACCGGTGGCTCCGGGGGCCGTTTCATCACACGGCCGGTTCGACGACGGCGTCGATGCTCGACGGGCCGCTGTCGGGGACGCGCGGCTGGCCCCAGGCCTCCACCGGGAAGGCCACGGTGATCAGTGAACAAAACGCCCACAGCAGGTGCTTGTCCTCGTCGCCGATACCGTCGAGCTGCACCTTCTCCAGATAGGCGGTGCCCTTCTCCAGGAGCGGGAACGCGACGTCGTAGAACGCCTGGAGCTCCTCCATGGTGGAGGCGATCCGCTTGGCGTAGCGGAGCTTCTCGCCGTGGATCGCCCAGTCGGCGAAGGGTTCCAGGTCGGCGAACTCGGCGGGAAAGACGTTGGCCATGTCCGGGATCTCCCTCACTTCGCGTACTCGTCGACGAACCTGCGTGCCGTGGAGTGCAGATGGCGCAGCAGAACCTCCTGGTCGCACAGCGGGAAGCCGTCCAGTGTGCGCGACTCCAGCATGGTCTGGGTGGCCTCCAGCGTGTTGCCGTCCTGCAGGCCGTACTCCTTGAACGACACCACCGCGAGCTCCTGCTGGAGGCGCTGGAAGGCGTTCTCCGGCGGGACGAAGTAGGCGGTGCCCTCGAAGATGTGCGTGTTGTACGAGGTCGGCCAGTAGTGGTAGGTCAGCACCCAGTTGGGCCGCCAGATCAGCAGCATGAAGTTGGGGAAGAACACGAAGGAGTCCATGCCCCAGACCTTGCTGCGGGTCGGGTTGACCGCCGACGGGAGTTCCTCGGTGGTCACGCCGATGTCGGGGGCCTCCCAGGCGCCGAACAGCCCGCTGCGCAGGGCCCGTTCGACCGGCTTGACCATGGCCCGCTCCTTCGGCGGGGCGATGCCGCCCCAGGAGGAGACCATGCTGTGCGGGCCGTCGATGTCGTACGACAGCGCCTCGTAGCCGTACTTCTTGATCTTGGCGGCCTCTTCGGCGACGTACTGGCCGGAGTGCAGGATCGGCGCGTGGTAGAACTCGGCGAACGCGTCGATGAACAGCTTCCAGTTGCTGCCGATCTCGGCGCGGTACTTGTGCACCTGGGTGAGCTTGTGGAACGGGTAGCCCTCGATGCCGGCGCCGAACTTGCCGAGGTAGTCCTTGAGGGACTGGGTGTTGTCGGGGTCGAGGTTGACGAAGACGAACCCCTCCCAGACCTCGGTGTGCACCTGCAGCAGTCCGTAGCGGGACTTGTCGAGGTCGAAGAACTCCGACTCCTGCTGGACGAAGGTGAGCTTGCCCTCGAGGTCGTAGCGCCAGGCGTGGTACTTGCAGGTGAAGGCGCGGCAGGTGCCCTTGGTCTCCTCGCGCGGGTAGTCGTCCCAGACGAGCTTGTTGCCGCGGTGCCGGCAGACGTTGTGGAAGGCGCGCACCTCGCCGTCGGTGCCGCGCACGACGACGACGGAGGCCCGGGCCGCGTCCAGCTCCTTGGTGAAGTAGCTCCCCTTGCGGGGGAGTTGCTCGACGCGGCCGACGTTCAGCCAGGTCCGGCGGAAGATCGCGTCTCGTTCGCGTTCGTAGAACTCGGGTGAGACCGAGTCCGCGTACGAGACCGGCTCGGTGTCGATCTCGAAGTGCTCGGTCCAACTGCCCTCGGAGGGCTTCGGGAAGTGCGCCATGGAACGGAACCTCCGGTCGGTTGACCCCGCCAAGATAACAGCGATCTCTCTTGAGGAGAATACCGTTTCCGCTTATCGTCGACAGAGTTCTCAAGACGCCCCAAGACGCCCGGCCCGGGAGGACGCACGTGACCGCTGCCACGCGCCACCAGCACTGGATCGACGGCCGGGACGCACCGCCGGACGGCGGGACCTGGCTGGCGACGCTCGACCCGGCCACCCGCGAACGCGGCGACGGGATCGCCGCGGGCACGGCCGCCGACGTGGACCGGGCGGTGGCGGCGGCCGAACGGGCCCGGCACGACTGGGCCGCCCTCTCCCCCGCCCGGCGCTCGGCCGTGCTGCACCGGATCGCCGACGCCATGGAGGAGGACGCCGGGACGCTGATGCGGCTGGAGCGGGAGTGCACCGGCAAGGTCCCGGCGCAACTGCGGCTGGAGGCCGACCTGTCGGCGCAGTACTTCCGCTACTACGCCGGCGTCGTCCGGGCCGCCGGGCAGGGGCGGGTGATCGAGCAGGGGGCGGGCGTGCACACGTACACCCGCTACGAGCCGTACGGCGTCGTCGGGGTGATCACCCCCTGGAACCTGCCCCTCAACCAGGCCTGCCGGGCGCTCGCCCCGGCACTGGCGACGGGCAACGCGGTGGTGGCCAAGCCCTCGGAGTTCACCTCCGTCTCCACCCTGCACCTGGCCCGGCTCGCGTCCCGCGCCGGGCTGCCGGACGGGGTCCTGAACGTGGTCACCGGCACCGGTCCCGAGGCGGGGGCCGCGCTCGCCGCGCACCCGGGGGTACGGCGGCTCGCCTTCACCGGGTCGGTGGCCACCGGGCGGCGGCTGGCCGGGGTCGCCGCCGGGCGGCTGATCCCCCTCACCCTCGAACTGGGCGGCAAGTCACCGCTGCTGGTGTTCGCGGACGCGGATCTGGAGGGGGCGGTGGCGGCGGCCGTGACGGCGCTCGCCGCCAACTCCGGGCAGGTCTGCTCGGCGACCACCCGGCTGCTGGTGGAGGAGTCCGTCCACGACGAGGTGGTGCGGCGGGTGGTCACGGCCGTGGAGAGGCTCCGGCCCGGGGTGGACTTCGGTCCGTTGATCACCGAGGCGCAGTACGAGAAGGTGCTCGGCCTGCTCGCCGGGACCCCGGGGGCGGCGACCGGCGGCGGGCCGTACACCGAGGGTCCGGCGGCGCGCGGGCTCTATGTACGGCCCACCGTGTACGCCCGCGTCGATCCGGGCGCCCGGATCGCCCGCGAGGAGGTGTTCGGGCCGGTGCTGGTGACCCTGCCCTTCCGGGACGAGGCCGAGGCCCTGCGGCTCGCCAACGACACCGACTACGGGCTGGTGGCCGCCGTCTGGAGCGGCGACCTGGCCCGCGGACTGCGACTGGCCGAGCGTATCGACGCCGGTCAAGTGGCCGTCAACGGCGGCCCGTTGACCATCGAGACCCCGTTCGGCGGCTACAAGGACAGCGGTTACGGGCGGGAGAAGGGTCTGGCCGCCCTGCACGAGTACGCCCAGCTCAAGACCGTCAGCGCACAGCTCTAGCGAGGAGGCAGTGGATGTACGACGGCGACTGGCAGCGGGCCGCACGGGCGGTGCGCGCGGAGGTCATCGGCGACGACGGCAGCCGGACGGCCCCGCCCGGGGACCCGGTGCCGCCCGACTACCAGGACTACCTCACCGCGATGGCCTGGGGTGTGTGGGCCCGCGGCGGCCCGCTCAGCAACCGTGACCGCAGCCTGCTGGTGCTGGCGATGACGGCGGCGAACGGCCGGATGGACGAGTTCCGGATCCATCTGCGGGCCTCGACGAACGCGGGCGTGACGGACGACGAGGTGAACGAGCTGCTGTACCAGATCACCGCGTACTGCGGCGCCCCGGCGGGGAACGCGGCCCGCTCGGTCATCCGTGAGGTGCGTATCGCGCGGGAGGAGGCGTGAAGGCGCCGGTCGTGGGTTTCGTCGGGCTCGGGAACATGGGCGGCGCGCTGGCCGTCAATCTGGTGCGGGCCGGATTCGAGGTCGTCGCGTACGACGCCGCGGGACCGGACCGCACCCCGCTCGGGGCCCGCTGGGCGCCGGGGCCGGCGGACGTGGCCCGGGATGCCGACATCGCCGTGCTGAGCCTGCCCGACGGGACGGTGTGCGAGGAGGTGGTGCGGGATCTCGTGGGCGTCCGCGACCGGCGGGTCACCCATGTCGTGGACACCTCCACGGTCGGGGTGTCGGCGGCGCGCAGGCTGGCCTCGATGGGGCTCGCCTATGTGGACGCGCCGGTGTCGGGCGGCGCGGCCGGGGCCCGCAGACGGACCCTGATGGTGATGTACGCCGGCGCGGACGACCACTGCGCGCGGGTCGAGCCGGTGCTGGCGGGGCTCAGCGACCGCCGGCGCCGGGTGGGCGACCGGCCCGGGCAGGCGCAGGCGCTGAAGCTCGCCAACAACTTCCTGTCGGCCACCGCGCTGGCCGCCACCAGTGAGGCCGTCGCCTTCGGTACGGCGGCGGGGCTGGACCCCGCGGTGATGGTGGAGGTCCTCGACGCCTCCAGCGGCCGCAGCGGGGCCACCGCCGACAAGTTCCCGGACGAGGTGCTGACCGGCCGGTACGCCTCGGGGTTCAGCAACACGCTGATGGCGAAGGACGTACGGCTCTATCTGCGCGAGGCCGCCGGGCTGGGCGGCGCGGCGGCGGCGGTGGCGGGAGTGACCGAAGCGGTGTGGGGGGCGTTCGCGGCGGCCCAGCCGGGGGCGGACTTCACCCGGATCTATCCCTTCACCGCGGGCATCGCCGCGTCGGCGGCGGAGGAGGCCGCCGGGACCGGCGCCCCTTCGCCGGAGCCCAGCAGCACGGACAGCACCTCGCGCACGACCTCCGGGTAGCGCCCGTCGCCGTCCTGGTCGGCGAGCCACAGCTGGTGGATACCCTCGACCAGGGCGAACAGCGCGGTGGCGCCGGTACGGGTGTCCAGGCCGCTGGGCAGCCGGTCCCCGTACCGGGCGGCGAGATGCTCGGCGAGATGGTCCTGGACGGTGCGGCAGCGGTCGCGGACATAGCCGAGGGCCGGTTCCTGGCCGGTCGCCGCCTCGGCCATGACCACGCTGTGCATCCGGGCGAGGGACGGGTGGTGCTGTTCGAAGGCGACGGCCTCGGCGAAGTCGCCGGCCCAGTCCTCGCCCACCTCGCGGTCGGCCAGGTTCTCCCGGGCGAGCCGGTTGCGCAGCTCCAGCACTTCGAGCAGCAGCTTCTTCTTGCTGGGGAAGTAGTGCAGGACGCCCTGCCGGGTGAGCCCGGCGCGCTCGGCGACGGCGTCGATCGAGGTGCCCTTGAACCCTCGGTCGGCCAGCACCTCCAGCGCCGCCTCCAGGATCTCCTCACGCCGTGCGCACACCACGGAGCCGCCCCTTTCCGCCGTTGGACGGGTGCTCGCTCACCCTACCGATTCCGGGATGTTCCTCACAGACCCATCGCGGAGAGGGCGGCGCGGGCCGCGTCCCGGGCGGCTCCCGGGGCGTCCGGGCCGGCGACCTCGGTGAGCAGCCGTACGTCCTTGGCGAGCAGCCCGCCGGCGTGGGCGGCGATCCGGTCCAGGGTGCCGCCCGCGTCGACGACCCGCTCCAGCGCGAAACTCGCGGAGCTGCCGCGCGCGAGCATCCGCCCCAGGCCGTCCCGGTCCAGGCCGAGCCGGTCACCGAGCGCGAGGGTGTCCGCGGCCAGGCCCAACTGCGCTGTGAACAACAGGTTGTTGAGGAGTTTGGCGATCTGCCCGGAGCCGGTGGGCCCGAGGTGGACGACGGGGTCGCCGTAGGTCGCGAGAACCGGGCGGCAGGTGTCGTACGCCGTCTCCTCGCCGCCCACCATGACGAGCAGGGTGCCCCGCTCGGCGGCCCGGCCGCCGCCGCTCACCGGGGCGTCGAGGACGGCGACCTGCCGGGCCGCGGCCCGCTCGGCGAGCCGGCGGCAGGTGTCCGGGTGGACGGTGGAGTGCACGACGAGGCAGCCGCCGGGGCGCAGCCCCGCGAGGACCTGCTCGCCCACACCGCGCACGTCATCGTCGTCGACCACGCACAGACACACCAGGTCGGCGGCGGCACCGAGCGCGGCGGCCGAGCCGGCCGTCCGGGCCGGGGTGCCGTCGAAGGGGGCGAGGGTCTCGGGGCGTCTGGCCCACAGGGTGGTCTCGAAGCCCGCCTCGACGATCCTGCGGGCCATGGGGGCGCCCTGGCTGCCCAGGCCGATGAAGCCGACGCGCATCCTTCAGTCCTCCTGTGTCCGGGGCCGCCAGAACACGGCCAGCAGTCCGGCGGTGGCCACGACGGCCGTCCCGGCGGTCAGCGCCGCACCCGTCCAGCCGGTGACAGCGGTGCCGGCCGCCTCGTCGAGCGCGTACTTCCCCGGGCCCCACACGCCCAGCGCCAGTGCGAGGGCGCCGAGGACGAGGACGTACTCGTAGCCCTCCCTGAAGACGAAGAAGCCGTTGCGGCGGTGGGCGAGCAGTCCCGCGACGAGCATCACGGAGAGGACCGCCGCACCGGCCAGCGGGGTGAACAGGCCCGCCAACAGCAGGGCGCCCGCGCCGAGTTCGGTGAGGACGCTCAGCCAGGCCTGGAGGCGGGGCCGGGTCAGGCCGAGGCCGGCGAACCAGCCCGCGGTGCCGGTGATGCCTCCGCCGCCGCGCCAGTGGTTCCAGCCGTGGGCCGCCATGACCGCGCCGAGGACGGCCCGCACCAGCAGCAGGGCCGCGTCCGAGGCCTCACCCATGGCGGCCCTCCAGGCCCGGCAGCGCCCGGACGCCCAGCGCACACTCCTCCACGAAGGCGAGGACGTGCAGATGGTAGGCGAGGGCGGTGCGGCCGACGCTGGTGTTGTGGCCCGCGCCCGCCTGTTCGTGCCGTACGACGCGGGGCGCCCCGGTGAAGAGGGAGGCGAGGTCGGCGAGGCCCTCGGGGCCGCTCAGCCAGACCTGCTCGTACTCGGCGACGGTCAGATGCACGGGCACCGGCACGCGTCCGGCGAGCTCCTCGAACTCCGCCTGCCAGTTCACGCGATGGCCCTCGTAGGCGGGCGAGGCCGCGCCGATGCCCCGGCCGCCGTGCACGTCCGGCGGGTAGGCGTGCGGCGGATGCCACAGGACACGGCGCAGGTTGGGCCGGGTGCGGGACGGGTCACGGCGCCATTCCTCCATCGCCCGCAGGGAGTTGGGGTGGTGCACCCGGCCCATCCCGGCGAGTTCGACGCCGAGCAGGTCCGCGCCGCGCGGGTCGCTCGCCATCCGCACGGTGAGCTCGCAGCCCGCCGAGTGGGCCCACAGGAACACGCCGACCCCGCGCTCCCGGCCCTCCAGCAGCGCCTCGACGGCCGCGAAGGCGAAGTCCGTGCGCTGCTCGGGGGTGTGCATCAGCTCCTCGTGCCCGGCCGAACTGCCGTAGCCGGGACGGTCGAGGGCGATCACGGTGAAGCCGGCGGCGACCGCGGTGCGCAGGAGGGAGAGCCGGGGGTGGCCGGGGTGGTCGAAGTAGGCGGAGGTGGTGGCGCCGCCGTGCAGGGCGACGATCACCGCCTGCGGGCGGGGCGCCTCGGCGACGAGCGCGGAGGCGGGCACGCCGTGCACGTCGACGACTTCTCGCCGTACGGCGGTGGTGAGTTCGGGTCCGAGTGAGGTCATCCGTCCGTCCTGAGCAGGAGTACGCCGCCGGGGGTGAGACCGCCGCTGGAGACCACGGCCGTCCGCGCGCCGGCCACCTGCCGCGCGCCGCCCTCGCCGCGCAGCTGGACGACGGCCTCGTGCAGCAGACCCATGCCGTGGGTGCGGCCGTGGGAGAGCTGGCCGCCGTGCGGGTTGAGCGGGAGCACGCCGTCGCGGGCGATGTTCTTGCCGCCGTCCAGGAAGTCCCGGGCCTCGCCGATGCCGCAGAAGCCGAGCGCCTCCAGCCAGGACAGGCAGTTGAAGGTGAAGCCGTCGTAGAGCAGCGCCACGTCGACGTCGGCGGGGCGCAGTGCGGTACGGGTCCACAAGTGGGCTGCCTGGCCCAGCACTTGGGGTTCGTGGGTGAGGGTGGCCTGGTCCCATTCGGGGCGTTCGACGATCTGGGTGCCGACCGCCTCGATCCTGATCGCGGGCCTGGGGCGGTCGGGGGCGGTCTCGGCGGCGGAGACCACGACGGCGGTGGCCCCGTCGCAGGGGACGTCGCAGTCGTAGAGGCCGAAGGGGGTGGTGATGGTGCGAGCGGACAGGTAGTCGTCCATGGTGAGCGGGTCGCGGTAGATGGCGTCCGGGTGGAGGGCGGCCCCCGCGCGCTGGTTGAGGGCGATCCAGCCGAGCGTCTCGCGGGTGCTGCCGTAGCGGTGCATGTGGCGCTGGGCGTTCATCGCCAGCATGATCGCGGGTGAGACGGCGCCGAAGGGCTTGAACCAGCCCTCGGGGCCCGCCGGTCGGGGCAGGCGGAGGCGTCCCTGGCGGATCAGTTCGGCGTACGTCGCCTCCCACACCGTACGGAAGCACAGCACATGCCGGGCGAGTCCGCCCGCGACGGCGAGCATCGCGGCGATGACCGAGCCGCCGGGGCCGAAGGTCTCGCCGGCGCCGTTGTGCCAGACGGGCCGGATGCCGAGGGCCGACTCCAGGGCGGTGACCCCGCCTTCGGCGAAGCCGCCGTACGCACCGCCGCCGGGGTAGGTGGAGAGGCCGTCGATGTCGTCGAAGGTGAGTCCGGCGTCGGCGACGGCCTTCTCGCAGGCCTGCACGGTGAGTTCGAGCGGCGGCACCATCAGCCGGCGCCCGAGCCGGGAGGCGCCGGCGCCGCTGATGACGGCCCGCTCCTCGAACCTGCGGGAGCTCACCGGGGGGCGGATGTGGGCGCGGACGCGTTCGGGGGGTGGGTCGTCCGGGGGGAGCCCGGCCGGGGGCGGCTGGTCGGGGGCCGGGCGGAACAGCGGGAGCCAGGTGTCGTCGGCCTGTTCGAAGACGGCCTCCATGCGCAGGCCGATCCGCAGGTCCTCCGGTGCGCAGTCGACGACGTTGGTGGTCAGACGGACCCGGGGGTCCTCCTCGACGGCCACCTGGGCGACGACGAACGGGGTGGGCAGGCCGGGGAAGGGGAAGCGGTGGTTGACGGTGAAGCCGATGAGGGTGGCACGGCCGGAGACCTCGCGGATCGCGAGGTCGTGGGAGCGGCAGTACCGGCACACCGGCTGCGGCGGGTGGACGAGGGCCTCGCAGGCAGTGCAGGCCTGGAAGCGGAGCCGCCCGTCGCGGCCGGAGGTCCAGAAGAACTCGCTCTCCTGGGACACGGCCGGTCGCTGACGGGCGTTCTGCTCGTGCTGCGGGCTCAACGGACCTTCGCCTCCGCCTTGCGGACGGTGACCGGCTCCGCCAACCCCTGTTCGTCGCAGACCCGTTGGAGCGTCTCCAGGGTCTCCGCCAGACCGGGTCCGAGCCGGGGGCCCGGGGTGAAGGTGGCGGGCAGGTGGCGCATGCCCTGGATGACGCCGATGGTCTCGTAGTGGACGGCGCCCTCGGGATCGCACACGAAGTCCGGTGCGCGGTCGAGGACTTGGATGAGCATCCGCTTGAACACCGTACGGGCCACGTTGGATCCGATGCAGCGGTGGATGCCGAGGCCGAAGGCGGTGTGGCGGTTGCCGGGGCGGGCGAGGTCGACGCGGTCGGGGTCGGGGAAGACGGCCGGGTCGCGGTTGGCCATCGCCCAGGACAGCCAGAGCCGGTCGCCCTCCCGGAACTCCTTGCCGGCGATCTCGCAGTCCTCCGCGACGGTCCGGCCGTCGCCGGGCGCCGGGGTGAAGTAACGGAGGAACTCCTCGGTCGCCGAGTCGAGGAGGGGCCCCCGTTCACGGCTCAACCGAGCCCGTTCGGCGGGGTGCTGGGAGAGCCACTCCAGGGCGTGGGCGGTGAGCGCGGTGGTGGTGTCGAAGCCGCCGCCGATGAGGAGGGCGAGCGCGCCGACGAGATCGCCGTCGGAGGGGGGCTCGCCGTCGATCTCCATCCGGGCCAGGGCGTCGGCGAGACCGGGGCGCGGGTTCGCCCGCACCTCGTGGAGGGTGGCGCCGATGTCCTTGAGCATGGCCCGGTGGGCCTCGACCACCCGGGCCATCTCCGGGGAGTGCGGCGGGGTGTAGACGCCGGCGTGGGCGGGCTCGTTGTACAGCTCCCACTTCTTCAGCGGGATGCCCATCATGGCGAGGGTGAAGACGGCGGGGACGATGTTGGCGAGGTCGTCGACGAAGTCGATCCGGCCGGACTCGATCCGCTCGTCGAGGCAGGCGCGGGCCACCTCGTCGATGAAGGGGATCCAGCGGGCGATCGCCGCCGGGGACAGATAGGGGTTGAGGGCGCCGCGGTAGGCGCGCTGCTCGGGCGGGTCCATCTCCAGGAAGCCGCCGCGGATGCCGCGCCCGCGGGCCGGGGCGGGGATGTTGATGCCCTGGTAGCCGCGGCGCTCGCCGTGCACGTCGTGGTCGTTGGAGAGTTTCTCCTGGGCGCGGGCGAAAGCGAGCAGTTCGCGGTTGCCCGCGGCCACCCAGTGCCCGCCGTAGGTGTCGGACCAGGCGAGCGGGCAGCCCTCGTGGAAGGAGCGGGTCTCCTCCTCGAACCGGTCGCGGTACTCGGGGGCGTGCCGGTCGAAGTGGACTCGGGGGTGTTTACGGGACTCGTCGTCGGTCATCCGCTGTGCCTCCTCTCAGAACACGCCGATGGCTCGTTCGGGGCAGGAGCGGACGGCTTCGACGACCGCTCCCTCCTGGTCCTCGGGCACCTCGTCGGTGACCGGTGTGGAGTGCCCGTCGATCTCGCTCAGTTCGAAGACCTCCGGGGCGCGCATGAAGCACAGGGTGTGGCCCTGGCAGCGCTCGGGGTCGACGCGTACCTTCACGGTGGTTCACCTCCCTTTCAGGTGAGGTCGGCCAGGGACTTGCCGACGTCCGCCAGAGTGGCCGGCTTGCCGTAGTCGGCCTTGTACTTGTAGGTGGGGGCGTCGCAGCGGTAGACGCCGGTGGTCGGCTGGAAGTCGGCGAGCTGCCAGCCCTTCGCGGTGGCCTCGACGATCGAGTAGCACTTCGAGGGGACGTCCGCCTTGCTCAGGTCGGCCGGGGCCTGGAGGCCGCCGCCGGTCCAGGCGGTCTGCTTGACCGCGTTGTCGTACACGCACTTGCGGGTGAGTTCGGCGCAGTCCCTCGCGGCGGTGGCGAACAGCAGCCAGGCGGAGAAGGCGCGCAGCACCGGGTAGGTGACCTGCTTGTCCGGCGCGTACTTCTTGAACAGGTCGATCACCTGCTGGGTGGCCGGGTTCTCGGCGGCGCTCTCCAGCGGGGCGGTGGCGAAGAGTTCGGCGTAGTTGTGCTGCTTCGCCAGTGCCGTGCCCGCGAGCTGGAGGAAGGCGGGGCCGTAGGCGTTGCTGTTGGCGTCGATCCAGTCGGGGGTGTAGCCGATGTTGGTGAGCGCCTGCTCCAGCTTGGCGAGGCTCGCGAAGTCCCCGAGGAAGACGAGGCCCTTGACTCCCTTGGTCTTGAGGGACTGGGCGTACGGCGTCCAGTCGGAGACGCCGGCCGCCGGGTAGAGGTCGTTGTAGGAGACCTTGCCGCCGAGGCCGCCGACGGCCTCCTTGAACTGGCCGGACATCACCTTGGTGACGGGGGAGTCGCCGGAGATGATGCCGACCTTCTGCGCGGAGTCGGGGTACTTGTCCTTCAGCAGCCAGGTGTAGTAGCCGGCGTACTGGAAGTAGTCGGGGGCGGCGCCGCCGGAGAGGACCTGGAGGTCGGAGCCGATGGCGCCGATCTGGCTGGACTGGGCGGGGAAGGCGGGCAGCAGGCACTTCAGACGGTCCTGCACGCCGAGGGCGTCCAGTGCGGAGCCGCCGCCGACCAGGGCGAAGTCGGACTTGCAGGCGTCCAGGACGGCTTGGCGGACCTGCATGAGCCTGCTGTCGCGGGTGACGGCGACGATCTTGCGCCCGTCGATGCCGCCGGCGTCGTTGCACCAGGAGGTGAACACCTTGGCGGCGTCGGGGAATTCGGATTTCTTGGTGTAGCCGACGTCGGACATGACGCCGACCTGGACGCTCTTGTCGGTGACGCCCTGGACCGACGAGGACTTGGCGGTGCCGGGACCGCAGACGTTCTTCAGGGTGCCGAAGTCGGCCGAGGCCGCGGACGCCCCGGCCGCGGGGGTCGCCTTCTGCCCGGTGTCGGAGTTCGTGTCGTCGTCGGATCTGGTGGAGCAGCCGGCCAGCAGCACCGCGAGCACGGTGACCGAGCCGATGAGCAGCCTGCGCAAGGGGCCTCCTCGGGGAGCCCGGACACCGTCGTCCGGGCGAGGAACAGCGGGATTCAGGTGACCGCGCCGCTCGCCTTGAGCGCGAGGATGCGGTCCCAGTCGTAGCCGAGCTCGGAGAGGATCTCCTCCGTCTGCGCGGCGAACTCGGGAGCGGGGCCGAGGCGGGTGTCCTCGACGTCGAACTGGACCGGGCTGGCGACGAGTTCGAGCTCGCCGGCCTGTCCGATGTAGCCATTGGCGCGCACCTGCGCGTCGGCGGCGGCCTGGAGGGTGTCCTGGACCGGCGCCCAGGGGCCGTCCAGCGCGGCGAGGTCCCTGGACCACTCGGCGAGGGTGCGGGTGGCGATCACCTCGCGGAGGATCTTCACGGCGTCGTCGGTGTGCGCGGCGATGGACTCGGCTGTGGCGAACCGGGGGTCGCCGGCGAGGTCGGGGCGGCCGAGGCAGCGGCAGACGTTCGCCCAGAACTTCGCGGGCTGGAGCATCACGAAGGAGATCCAGCGGTCGTCGGCGGTGCGGTAGAGGCCGGAGAGGGGGTTCGTCGGGGAGCCGTGGGCGCTCGGGGTGACGCCCTCCCAGGCCCGGTCGAGGTGGAGGGAGAGCCCGATGGAGTGGCCGAGCGCCCACAGTCCGCTGCCGAGCAGGGACACGTCGACGATCGCCGCCTCTCCGGTGCGCTCGCGGCGCAGCAGGGCGGCCGCGATGCCGCCCGCGAGGTTGGTGCCGGAGACCGTGTCGCCGTAGGCCGGTCCGGGCGGGCTGATCAGGCCCTCGGTGCCGGGCGGGGTGAGGGTGCGGGCGGTGCCGGCGCGGGACCAGAAGGCGGTCATGTCGTAGCCGCCCTTGTCGGACTCCGGGCCGCGCGGGCCGAGGGCGCTGCCCCGGGCGTAGACGATCCGGGGGTTGACCGCGCGGATGTCGTCGACGTCGATGCCGAGGCGGGCGCGGGAGGCGGGCATGAAGCTGGTGAGGAACACGTCGGCGCCCCGGGCCAGCTCGTACAGCACCTCGCGGCCGTCCTCGGTGGCCATGTCGAGGCCGAGGGAGCGCTTGCCCCGGTTGGCGTGGGCGACGTTCGGGTTGGGGTCGCCCTCGACCTTGAAGGTGCCGGTCTGGCGCAGTCCGCGCTGCGGGTCGCCGGTGACGGCGTGCTCGACCTTGACGACGTCGGCGCCCCAGTCGGCGAGCACGGCCCCGGCGGAGGGCACGAAGCCGTACATCGCGACCTCCAGCACGCGGATCCCTTCGAGGGGCCTCACGCCGGGTCCTGCGGTACGACGATCCGGGCGAACGACTTCTCCTCCAGGAACTCCTCGAAGCCCGCCCGTCCGCTCTCCCGGCCGACGCCGGACTGCTTGTAGCCGCCGAAGGGCACGTCGGGGGCGAAGTAGTTGCCGCCGTTGAGGGAGAAGGTGCCGGTGCGGATGCGGCGGGCGACGCGCAGCGCGCGGTCCTCGTCGGCGCTGTGGACGGCGCCGGACAGGCCGTACCGGGAGTGGTTGGCGATGCGGACGGCGTCCTCCTCGTCGTCGAAGGGGATCACCGCGAGGACCGGTCCGAAGACCTCCTCCTGGGCGATCTCGCTGTCGGGGTCGACGTGGGCGAGGAGGGTGGGCTCGTAGAACCAGCCGGGGTCGATGGCGTGGCCGCCGCGCACGAGGGTCGCGCCGTCCGCGACCGCCCGCCGCACCATGCCGTCGACCTTGTCGCGCTGCTGCTCGCTGATGAGCGGGCCCATGGTGGTCTTCGGGTCGGTGGGGTCGCCGACCTTGACCCGGTCGAGGCCGGCGGCGACGAGCCGGACGATCTCGTCGTGGTGGGCGCGCGGGACGAGGAGCCGGGAGGTGAGGGCGCAGCCCTGGCCGGAGTGGGAGCAGATGGTGAACGCGGCGAACATGGCCGCCTTGGGGAAGTCCGCGTCCTCGAAGACGATCATCGCGGACTTGCCGCCGAGTTCGAGGAAGACCCGCTTCACGGTGTCCGCGGCGGCGGCCATGATCTTCCGGCCGACGGGGGTCGACCCGGTGAAGGTGACGGCGTCGATGTCCGGGTGGGTGGTGAGGAGTTCGCCGACCTCGGCGCGCGAGGAGCTGAGCACGTTGACGACGCCCGGGGGTATGTCGGTGTGTTCGGCGATGAGTTCGCCGAGGGCGAGGGTGATGAGCGGGTTCTGCGGGGCGCCCTTGAGGACGACCGTGCAGCCGGCCGCGAGTGCGGGGGCGAGCTTGGCGAGGGCGAGTTGGTTGGGGTAGTTGTACGGCAGGATCGCGGCGACGACTCCGGCGGCCTCCTTCTCCACCCAGCGGTGGTGGCGCCGGCCGCGCGACTCGATCTCCCCGAGGTCCTCGCTGAACTCGTACGTCTCCAGCAGGTCGGCGTAGTACGTCACCAGGCCGATCGGCTCGTCGAGCTGGGGGCCGTGGGTGAGCTGGCGCGGGGCGCCCACTTCGGCGATGGTCAACTCGCGGAGCTGTTCGCGGTGTTCGTCGAGGGCACGTTCCAACTGGCGCAGACAGCGAAGCCGCAGCTCCCGGTCGGTGGACCAGCCGGTGGTGTCGAAGGCGCGGCGGGCGGCGGCGACGGCGCTCTCCGCGTCCGCCGTGGTGGCGTCCGGGGCGTGGCCGAGCAGTTCGCCGGTGGCGGGGTTGTGGGAGGCGAAGGTGGTCTCCGCCGCGACCAGTTTGCCGTCGATCAGCAGCGACTTGACGATGAGGGAGCTCACAGCCGCACCACCTGTCCGCCGTCCACCGCGATGATCTGCCCGGTGAGCCAGCTCGCGTCGTCGGAGAGCAGGAAGAGCACCGCGCCCGCCTGGTCGGCGGGGGTGCCCAGACGCTTGAGGGCGAGGTTCTGCACCATCGCGCCCCGGTATTCCTCGGGGACGATGCTGCGGGTGGCCTCGGTGTCCGTCGGCCCCGGGGCGATCGCGTTGACGCGGATGCCGCGCCCGCCGAGCTCGGCGGCGAGGGAGACGGTGAGATGGTTGAGGCCGGCCTTGGCCAGCCCGTAGAACCCGGTGGGCTGGTAGGCGGCGGTGGACGACTGGTTGACGATCGCCGCGCCCTCCGTCAGGTGCGGCAGGACGGCGCGGGTGACGTGCAGCGCGCCCAGCAGGTTCACCTTGAGGAAGCGGTCGAGGTAGTCGTAGTCGACGGTGACGATGCCCTCGCGGCGCATGCCGTGGAAGATCGCGGCGTTGTTGACCAGGTAGTCGATGCGCCCGAGCTCGGCGACGACGGTGTCGGCGAGGGCCTGCGCCGAGGCCGGGTCGGCGACGTCGACCCGCACGAAGAGGGCGTCGCCGATCTCCTTGGCGACCCGCTGCCCCTGCTCCTCGTTCAGTTCGGCGACGACCACCTTGGCGCCCTCGGCGGCCAGTGCCTTGGCGTACCCCTCGCCGATGCCCTGGCCGGCTCCGGTGACGATCGCCACCTTGTCCTTGAACCGCATCCCGCCTCCTTGTTCGGTAGGCCCCCGATGGTCGGACC
The DNA here is from genome assembly GCF_040630255.1 of Streptomyces sp. NPDC005820. Classification (NCBI taxonomy): domain Bacteria; kingdom Bacillati; phylum Actinomycetota; class Actinomycetes; order Kitasatosporales; family Streptomycetaceae; genus Streptomyces; species Streptomyces sp. NPDC005820. The sequence goes on along the minus strand of NZ_JBEXXE010000017.1, from coordinate 167,051 downwards.
CCGGTTGTCCGGAAACTACATTCTCTATTTGCGCGAATCAAGGATCCGGGCAAGAGAATCTGATGCTCTCCACTTCCGGTCCCGACCATGATGAGAATATGGTTCTCACGAATGGAAGGGGTGTTTCCATGATCGATTCGAAGGCCTTGAGCCCGTCGCTCGGGGTGGAGTTCACGGGCGTGGCCGATCCCCTCGACGACGCCTTCGTCGAACGCGCCGCCGAGGCCCTGAAATGGCGGGGAGTCCTGCTGGTCCGCGGGCTGCACCTCGACGACGAGCAGCAGCTGGCGTTCAGCCGGCGGCTCGGCGAGGTGGTCTCGCTCCGGGGCCGGGAGATCTTCCCGATCTCCCTGGACCCGGCGGTCAGCAGCACCGCCAAGTACCTGAAGGGCGCCTTCTACTGGCACCTCGACGGCACCACCGACGACGTACCCGTCAAGGCGACCACGCTGACGGCCCGTCATATCGCCGCCGTGGGCGGCGGAACCCAGTTCGCCAGCACCTACGCCGCCTACGAGAACCTGCCCGGGAAGGACCGCGAGCGGTACGAGAACCTGCGCGTGGTGCACAGCTTCGAGGCCTCGCAACGGCTGGTGAACCCGGACCCGACCGAGGAGGAGGTGGCGGGCTGGCGCACCCAGCCGACCCACGAGATGTCCCTGGTCTGGCGGCGCCGCGACGGCCGCCGCTCACTGGTCACGGGCACCACCGCCGACCACGTCGTGGGCATGGACCCCGAGGAGAGCCGCGCCCTGCTGGACGAGCTGCTCGACTGGAGCTCCCAGGACCGGTTCTGCTACACCCACGACTGGACCGTCGGCGACCTCGTCGTCTGGGACAACACCGGGATCCTGCACCGGGCGCTGCCCTACGACGAGAACTCCGAGCGGCTGCTGCACCGGACGACGGTCGTCGGCGAGGAGGCGTTCGGGTGAGCGGCGCCGACGTCCCCGGGGCCCCCGCCGGCCCGGTCGCCCCGGTCAGGACCGCCGTCGTCACCGGCGGCGCCTCCGGGATCGGCCGGGCCATCGCCCGGCGGCTGGCCGCCGACGGTCTGCAGGTCGCCGTCCTCGACCTCATCCCCGCCGAGGAGGGGCACGGCCTCACGGCCGACGTCACCGACCGGGAGCAGGTCGACAAGGCCATGGACGCCGTCCGTGAACGCCTCGGCCCGATCTCGGTGCTGGTGAACGCGGCCGGGAAGGACGGCTTCACCCGCTTCGGCGATCTGACCTTCGCCGACTGGCAGCGGGTCGTCGACATCAACCTCAACGGCGTCTTCCACTGCGTCCAGTCCGCGCTGCCGGACATGTGGGAGGGCCGCTGGGGCCGGATCGTCAACATATCCTCCAGCAGCACGCACTCCGGCCAGCCCTTCATGGCGCACTACGTCGCGGCCAAGTCCGCGGTGAACGGCCTGACCAAGTCCCTGGCCCTGGAGCTCGGCCCGCGCGGCATCACCGTCAACGCGGTCCCGCCCGGCTTCGTCGACACCCCGATGCTGCGCACCGCCGAGCGCAAGCAGCAGCTGGGCGGCTCCGTGGAGGACCACATCGCGCGCACCCCGGTACGGCGGGTCGGGCGCCCCGAGGACATCGCGGCGGCCTGCTCCTTCCTGGTGAGCGAGGAGGCCGGTTACATCACCGGTCAGATCCTCGGGGTGAACGGGGGCCGCAACACATGACGAGGCTGCCACCGGTTCCGTACGAGGACTGGGACGCCGAGGTCCTGCGTCCGCTGACCGGCGGGCGCACGATACCGCCGTCCAACGCCCTCGGCCTGCTCCTGAACCACCCGCACCTGGCCAGGGCGTTCCTCACCTTCAGCACCCAGCTCGTGTACCGCGGCACGTTGCCCGCCAGGACGCGGGAGCTGGCCGTCCTGCGGGTCGCCTGGCGGCGGCGCTGCCGCTACGAGTGGGCGCACCACTTGCTGATGGCACGTCAGGCCGGGGTCACGGAAGAGGAGTTGGAGCAGGTACGACAGGGCGCCGACACTCCGCTCAACCGGGCCGTGGACGAACTGGAGACCACCTCGACCCTCTGCGACGAGACCTACGCGGAGCTCGCGAAGGAACTGGACGAACGGCAGCTGATGGAATTCGTGTTCACCGTCGGCGCGTACGCGATGCAGGCCATGGCGTACAACACCTTCGGTCTTGAGCTCGACGAGGGCCTCCCGGACGGCGGCTTCGACGAGACGTGAGAACCGGGGCGGCGGGCGGCCGGGCCCACCGGCCGCCGCCCGCTGTCAGTGCCCCCCGTTATCGTCCGGTCCCCCAGCCCCTCCGCGCCGCCGAGGGCCCCGGAAAGGACGTGACGGCATGTCGATGTGGCTCGACCTGGTGAAGATCGACCCCGCTGTACTGGCGGCGGTCCAGGAGCGTCCCCAGCTGATCGACGCCCTGTTCTCCGAGGAGGACGACCCGGATCCCGTGGTCGCCGGCGTCCACTCCGACGCGGACTCCTTCGGCTACGACTACCGCCTGCTGTCGGACATCGCCGAGGGCCGGGCCCGGGCCGAGCAGGGCACCGGGGACTGGCAGTCGGCGTACCCCTGGCTCGCGCGGGCCGCCGGCCATGACTGCGCCGTCGTCGAGGCGTACGACTTCGGCTACGGCCCGGCGCACTTCCTCACCCCCGACGAGGTCGCAGAGGTCGCCCGGGGCCTGCGCACCGAGCACTGGGACCTCGATGACCTCCTCCCCTTCTTCACCAGGGCGGCGGCCGAGGGCAGGGCGGTACTCGGCGGCGTGAGCTAGGCCGGCCCCCAGGGGCTCATGAGCCCCCTCTGACGTGCTGCTTCATCTCCTCCAGCCGGGTCAGGATCGGGAAGCCGTCCACGCTGAGGGCGTTGCCGTGGCCGGTCTGGTGGATGTCGAAGACCGACTGCAGGGCGGCGTAGAAGCCCTGGACGTCGAGGGTCTGGTTGACGGCGCGCTTGGCCTGGCGCAGGCCGAAGGGGGGCATGCGGGCGATGCGGTGGGCCAGTTCCCGGACGGAGGCGTCGAGTTCGTCCAGGGGCACCACCTTGTTGACCATGCCCGCCTGTTCGGCCTCCCGGGCGGTCAGCGGCCGGCCGGTGAAGAGGATCTCCTTGGCCTTGCGCGGGCCCAGCTCCCAGGTGTGGCCGTGGTATTCGACTCCGCCGATGCCCATGTGCACCACCGGGTCGGAGAACTCGGCGTTCTCGGCGGCGACGATCAGATCGCAGGGCCAGCACAGCATCAGCCCGGCGGCGATGCACTTGCCCTGGACCGCCGCGATGGTGGGCTTGGGCAGGTTGCGCCACTTCAGGGAGTACTCCAGATAGCGGCGCGTCTCCGCGTCGTAGATCCACTCCAGGGTGATCTCGCCGGGGCCCGGCCAGCGGTCCTTGAGGTCGTGCCCGGCGGAGAAGTGACGGCCGTTGGCGCGCAGCACGACGACCCGTGCGTCCTCGTCGCGGGCGGCGCGGGTGAAGGCGGCGTCGAGGTCGTCGAGGAGCGCCATGGTCTGGGCGTTGGCGACCTCGGGGCGGTTCAGGGCGATGGTCGCGATGCCGTCCTCGACGTCGTACAGGATCTGGTCCATGCCGCTCCTTGGAGTGGTCAGCGGGGCAGGCCGAGGATGCGCTCGGCGATGATGTTGCGCTGGATCTCGCTGGTGCCGCCCGCGATGGTGCCGGCGAAGCTGCGCGCATAGCGCTCGAACCAGCTGGAGACGAAGTCCTCGTTGTTCATGTGGTGGTACGGGCCGGTGCGCACCGGGTGCGGCAGCGCGTCGGCGCCCGCCGCCTCCAGGGCGTGCAGGGAGGCGTTCTGGACGGCCTCGGAGCCCAGCAGCTTCAGCACCGAGATCTCGGCGGGGTCGCGGTCCGGGCCGAGCTGGCGGTGGCCGAGGAGACGCAGGGCCTGGAGGTCCATCTGGAGCGTGGCGTACCACTCCTGGTCGCCGCCGGTGCCGGCGGCGTCGCGCACCAGGTCCGCGAGGCGTTCGGCGTACGACAGCCAGAGCAGGGTGCGTTCATGGCCGAGGGAGCCGTTCGCCACCCGCCAGCCCTCGTTCAGCGGGCCGACGAGGTTCTCGCGGGGGACGCGGACGCCGGTGAGGAACACCTCGTTGAAGTCGAGGTCGTCCTCGGCGGCGATCGAGCCGAAGGGGCGGCGGACGACGCCCTGCGTGCCGGTGGGGATCAGCAGCGCGCTGATCCCCCGGTGCCTGGGCGCGTCGGGGTCGGTGCGCACGAAGGTGAGCAGGACGTCGGCGTCATGGGCGCCGGAGGTCCAGATCTTCTGCCCGTCGACGACGAAGGCGTCCTCCCGCAGGACCGCCCGGGTGCGCAGCGAGGCGAGGTCGGAGCCCGCCTCCGGTTCGCTCATGCCGAGCGCGGCGGTGATCTCGGCCCGCAGGATCGGCACCGCCCAGCGGGCCTTCTGCTCGTCGGTGCCGAAGGTGAGCAGGGAGGCCGCGATGATTCCCAGGCCCTGGGGGTTGAAGCTGTGGTAGATCCGGCGGTCGGCCAACTCCTGGAGGTGGGCGAGCTGCTGGGGCAGGGTGGCGTTCCGGCCGCCGTACTCGGGGGGCTGGCCCGGGAGCAGCCAGCCGTGGTCGAACAGGGTGCGCTGCCAGCGGCGGGCCCAGTCGGGGACATGGGCGCTGGAGCGGGGGCGTTCCCGGGCGTCGGCCTCGGCGGGCAGGTGCGCGTCGAGGAACGCGGCGAACTCGGCCCGGAATGCGGCGACCTGGGGGTCGCCGGCCAGTTTCATCATGGGAGCAGCGCCTTCCGGTGGGCGGACGCGGTGCCGAGGAGGAGGTCGCAGGACTGGGCCCGTTTCAGCGCGCACTGCAGCTCGTTCTCCCAGGTGAAGCCCATCGCGCCGAAGAGCTGGAGGCCGTGCCGGAAGACCAGGCGCTGGCACTCCCCCGCCGCCGCCTTCGCCATGTGCGCGGCGCGGGTGCGGCGTGGGTCGTCCTCGGCGATCGCCAGGGCGGCGAAGTGGGTGAGGGCACGGGCGCGTTCGATCGCCACATGCATGTCGGCGGCCTTGTGCTTGACGGCCTGGAAGGAGCCGAGCGGCCGTCCGAACTGCACCCGCTGCTTCACATGGGCCAGCGCGAGGTCCAGGACCCGGCGGCAGGCGCCGACCGCGGTGGCGGCGAGTCCGGTGAGCGCCAGATCCGGTACGCCGACGAGGAGTTCGCCGGGCGCGTGGACCCGGGCCACGTGCAGCCGCGGGTCGAGCACGGGGATCCGCTCGGCGGTCAGCTCGGCGCCGCGGACGACGGTGACGCCGTCCGGGGTGAGCAGGGCGACCTCGTCGGCGCGGTCGGCGTCGAGGACGTACCGCCCGAGGCCGTCGAAGACCGCGGTGCCACTGCCCTCGGGGAGCCGGCCGGCCAGCGGGACGAACCAGGTGGCGGTGGCCAGGAACGGGGTGGGGTCGGCGGCGCACCCCAGCTCCTCCAGGATGAGCGCCAGTTCCAGCGGGGGCGCCTCCAGCCAGCCGAGCCGCAGATACGTCTCCCACTGCTCCCGCTCGGGCCGGCCGCGCACCTTGGCGACCGCCTCCCGCACCGTGCGGCGCAGCAGCCGCTGTTCGTCGTCGAGTTCGAACTCCACTCCCGGCCTCCCTCCCCGACCCGACAGGGACACCGCGTGAGAATATCATTCTCGCTATGGGGAAGTAAGAGTCTTGTTTCCGAGACAGCGCAATTCGGTAGGGGGCGCGCCCTCTCTTTTCACATGAGTGGAGTACCGTTCTTCCATGAGTGCCGTCCCCGCAGATCCGGTCGAGACACCCGAGCCAGCCTGGCGGCAGCGTGCCGTCGAGCGCTCCACGCGCGCCGCGAAGCTGCGCGCGGAGCAACGCGTCCAGCGCTTCCTGGACGCCGCGCAGGAGCTGATCGCCGACAAGGGCACCACCGACTTCACGGTGCAGGAGATCGTGGAGCGCTCCCGTCAGTCGCTGCGCAGCTTCTACCAGCACTTCGACGGCAAGCACGAGCTGCTGCTCGCGCTCTTCGAGGACGCCCTGTCCCGGTCGGCCGCGCAGATCCGCGAGGCAGCGGCGGCCGGACGCGACCCGCTGGACCGGCTGAGGATCGCGGTCGACCTGCTGTACCACTCCTCCGAGCCGCGGGCGGGCGCGCAGTCCCCGCTGTTCACCGACTTCGCCATCCAGCTCCTGGTCAGCCACCCCGACCAGGTGGCCAGCGCCCATCTGCCGCTGCTCGGCTTCTTCACCGAGCTGGTGGAGGAGGCCGTGGCGGCGGGCCAGGCCGTCTCCCCCAAGCCGCGCCGCACCGCCTCCCTGATCATGCAGACGGCGATGTTCACCGCGCGGGCCCCCGCGGCCCCGGTCGGCGCGCATCCGTCGCCGATCTCCGCCGAGGAGGTGTGGGCGTTCTGCCTGGGCGGGATCACGGGCGGGGCGGTCACCGCCACTCGCGCGACGGAAGAGCAGCCGGAGGACGAGGCGGAGGCGCAGGCGACGGCACCCGAGCCCACCGCGAAGGCTCCCGCCAAGAAGGCCACCGCCTCCCGCCGGACGACGAGCCGGGCCACGGCTCCCAAGTCACCGGCCAGAGCGTCCCGCAGCAAGGCCTGACCCCCGCACGCACCTGAGGAGGCCGCCCCGCGCACATCACGGGGCGGCCTCCTCGGCCATGTCAGGGGACGGGCTCCTCGGCCATGTCAGGGGACGGTCTCCTCGGCCGCGTCACGGGGCGGTCTCCTCGGCCACGTCAGGGGACGGTCTCCTCGGCCGCGTCACGGGGCGGCCTCCTCGGCCATGTCAGGGGACGGCCTCCTCAGCCGCGTCACGGGGCGGCCCCTCAGCCGCATCACGGGGCGGCCCCTCAGCCGCGTCACGGGGCGGCCCCTCAGCCGCATCACGGGGCGGCCCCTCAGCCGCATCACGGGGCGGCCCCTCAGCCGCATCACGAGGCGGCCCCTCAGCCCCGTCTCACGCCCCCAGCGCGTCCAGCACTCGCGGTGAGCCCTGCAGCGCCGTCCGCTGCATCAGATCCAGCACGCCCCGCAGGCCCGCCAGTTCCGAGCCTCCGCCCGCCCGGCCGGGTCCGCCGTGCCGCAGCGCGGGCAGCGGGGAACCGTGCCCGGTGGTCTGCCCCAGCGTGAGCGAGTCGAGCAGGTGCAGCCGGCCGTGCCAGGCGGCCGTCTCCGTGACGAGACCGGTGGTCCACGGGACGTCGTCGCTCACCAGGGACGCGGCGAGGCTGCCGCGTCCGCGCGCCAGCAGCTCCGCCGCGTGCGCGGTGTCCCGGTACGCCAGCACGGTCGCCGCCGGTCCGAACGGCTCGACCTCGTGCGGCGCGGCGGCCTCCGGGTCGGCGGAGACGAGGAGGGTGTCGAGGAAGGCGCCCCGCCCGGGGTCCGCGTCGACGACGCGCACCTTCTCCGGGTCGCCGTGCACGAACCGCCCCGACGCGGCGATCCGGCGCACGGCCCGCCGTACGTCCTCCCGCTGGGCGAGGCTGACGACCGCGCCCATCCGGACCCCCTCGGCGGCCGGGTTGCCGACGGTCACCCCGGCCAGCTCGGCGGCGATCGCGTCGAGGGCGGCGGCCTCCCGCTCACGGGGGACGAGAACGCGGCGGATCGCGGTGCACTTCTGGCCCGCCTTGACCGTCATCTCGGTCACCACCTCGCGCACGAACGCGTCGAAGAGGGGGGAGCCGGGGGTGACGTCGGGGGCGAGGACGATCGCGTTGACGGAGTCCGCCTCGGCGTTGAAGCGGACCGAGCGGGCCACCACGGTCCCGTGGGTGCGCAGGGTCTCGGCGGTGGCCGCCGAGCCGGTGAAGGACAGGACGTCCTGTTCACCGAGGAGTTCGAGGGCGGGCCGGACCGAGCCGACGACCAACTGGAGCGCGCCGGGCGGCAGAACGCCGGCCTCCGTCACGATCCGGACCAGGTGCTCGGTGAGGTACGCCGTCGGGGTGGCCGGCTTCACCACGCTCGGCATGCCCGCCAGCACGGCCTGCGCGAGCTTCTCCAGCGGGGCCCAGACGGGGAAGTTGAAGGCGTTCACCTGGAGCATCAGGCCCGGGGAGGGGGTGACGAGGTGGACGCCGAGGAAGTCCTCGCCGCGGGCGAGGCGTTCGGCGGGGCCCTCGACCAGGTGCGGGGCGTCCGGGAGTCCGGCGCGGGCCCGGGCGGCGTAGTCGCGCAGGACGCGGATACCGCCGTCGACGTCGTAGCGGGCGTCGTTCAGGGTGGCGCCGGCGCGGGTGGAGAGGGCGTAGAGCTCCGCGCGCCGGGCGCGCACGGCGTCGGCGACGGCCTCCAGCAGGCCGGCCCGCTGAGGGAAGGTCAGGGTCCGCAGCGCGGGGCCGCCGACGCGACGGGCGTGCCCGAACGCCCCGGCGAGGTCGAGGCCGGCGGAGGAGACACGGCACACCAGGTCCCCGGTGACCGCGTCGTGCACGTCGGTCGCGGACCCGTCGGTGGCGGTGGGGGTGACCCAGGTGTCCTGCAGATGGCTCTGGAGCATGGATGCGGCCCGCTTTCTTCGAGGACGTCGGATGTGCTCCGCCCAGGGGGCGGGGAGGGGCTCACGGGACGGGGTGGTGGCCCCAGATGTCGGCGGTGTAGACGCGGCTGACCCAGGTGCTCTCGTCGACCTGCACCCCGCCCGCCCCGATCTCGATGCCGAAGCCGGCCGGGGAGGTCATGTAGAAGGAGAACATGCCGTCGTTGGCGTGCTTGCCGAGCGTGGCCATGAGCGGCACGTCGTGCTCGCGGGTGCGGTCGAGGGCGCGGCCGACCTCCTCGGGGCTGGAGACCTCGCACAGGATGTGGTGGGTGCCCTCGTTCTTGTACGAGCGGATGAAGGCGATGCTGTGGTGCCTCGGGTTGCAGCCGAGGAAGTAGAAGGTGCCCCAGGGGTAGTCGGCGGTGTCGCTGAGCCGGAAGCCCAGGACGTCGCAGTAGAAGTCGACCGCCTCCTGCACATGGGGTGTCTTCATCACCACGTGCCCGAGTCCCTGGTCGCCGGTCACGAAGTCGACGCCGAGCGGTGAGACGAACTGGGTGGGGGCGAGACGGCGCCCGCAGAAGAGCTCCGTGCGGATGCCGAGCGGGCCGGTGAAGTGCACCATCCGGGCCACCTGGCGGTCCCGGCACTCCTCGTCGGTGCCGACGGACACCTCGACGCCGGCCTCCTTGAGCCGCACGGTCGTCTCGTCGATGGCGGCCGGGTCGCGGACCTCCCAGCCGATGACCGTCACCCCGCCGGTCTCCGCCTCGGTCAGCCACATGCGGAACGGGTGCTGGTCCATCCGCAGCCGGTGGGACGCGAAACCGCCGGGCTCCCCCGGCCCTCCCGGCCCTCCCGGCTCTCCCGGCTCGACCGCGAGGCCTATCACTGTGCGGGCGTACTCCGCCCATGCTGTCGGGTCGGGGGCGCCGATGCCCACGTACCCCAGGCTCTGGATCGTCATGGCGAAGACGATATTTGTCAGACCCTTGACGGTCAAGGGTCATACGAATACGTTGACGCCATCGAGCCGAGGAGGTCCGACGATGCCGGGAGAAGTGCCCGAGAAGGCCCGCCTGCAGCCCGTCGACGAGAGCGAGCTGCACGAGAAGACCCTGGCGTCGCTGGCGCCGTACCGCGATCAGGACGGCCGGATCTACACGATCTGGGCGACCCTCGCGCACCACGAGGACGCGCTGCGCCGCTTCCTCGTCTTCGGCAACCACGTGCTGGGGAAGAACACCCTGCCGCTGAAGTCCCGCGAGCTGATGATCCTGCGGATCGCCGCCCGGGCGCAGGCGGCGTACGAGTGGGACCAGCACGTGCGCATCGCCCGCCGCGCCGGACTCGCCGACGGGACGATCCTGGCCGCCGCGACCGGCGCGGGGGACGGCCTCGACGAGCTGGACCGGGTGCTGCTCGCCGCCACCGACGCGCTCGTCGAGACCCAGAACGTTGACGACGACCTGTGGGAGCGGCTGTCGGCCCACCTGAGCACCGAGCAGGTCATCGACGTCCTCTACACCGTCGGCCAGTACCTGACCATCGCGACCGTGATCAACACGCTCGGGGTCCGGGTGGAAGGCGATCTCGCGCTGCCCCTCCCCCTGCCCACCGACTCGAAGGATGTGCCCGCATGAAGCTCGCCCACCTCGCCGGCCGCCCGGTCGTCGTCCGCGACGACCTCGCCCTCGACATCGCGGACGCGAGCAAGGGAGCGATCGAGCCGCGCCTGGAGGTCCTGTCGGACCTGGCCCTGCACGACGAGCTGCGCGCCCTCGCCGAGCGCGCCGACGACGCGGACTGGAAGCCGTTCGACCGGCACCACCTGGGCCGGGTCGCCAAGCCGTACAAGGCGATCGGGGTCGCGCTGAACTACCGGGCGCACGCCGAGGAGTCGAATCTGCCGGTCCCGGACGAGCCGTCGGTGTTCGCGAAGTTCGCCTCGTCGGTCGTCGGCCCGTACGACGCGATCGTGGTCGAGCCGCAGTACGACAAGGTCGACTACGAGGCCGAGCTGGTCGTCGTCATGGGCCGGACCGGCAAGAACATCCCCGAGGCCGAGGCGTGGTCGTACGTCGCCGGTGTCACCGCCGGTCAGGACGTCTCCGACCGCAAGGAACAGTGGCGCAAGCCGATCAACCAGTTCACGCTGCCGAAGTCGTACGACACCTTCAGCCCGATCGGGCCGTACCTGGTGACGCTCGACGAGTTCGCCGACCCGAACGACATCGAGGTGGCGGGCTGGGTCGACGACCTCGAGGTGCAGCGGGGCCGGACCTCGGACCTCATCTTCAGCGTGCCCGAGCTGATCGCCTGGCTGTCGAAGCGGGTGACGTTCGAGCCGGGCGACCTGATCTTCACCGGCACCCCGGCCGGCTGCGGCGTCCGCCGCACTCCGCGCCTCTACCTGACCGGGGGTAAGGTCCTGCGGACCGAGGTCACCGGCGTCGGCACTATGGTCAACCCGGTCGTCGCCGGTTGACTCCAGCCGGTCGAACCCAACGGAAAGGGCGGGAGATCGTGACGGACACCGTGGGCGAGCCGGGCATCGCCGGCGCCAGCCGGACCCGGGAGTTCTCCGAGCTCCTGCGCCACCACCATCGTGAGCTGGGCACGACCGAGCCCCGGGATCTCGACGCGATCGAGATGGTCACCGACCTCACCCGGCTCGAGGCCCGGCTGACCAAGGACTTCGAGAAGCATGTCCACCGGCCGCTGGGCCTGACCTGGGCGGGCTTCCGGATCCTGAACGCGCTCTGGGTCTACGGGCCGCTCGCCCAGCAGGACATCGGGCGGGTCTCCGGCTCCACCCGGGCCTCCATCTCCAGCGCGCTCGCGACCCTGGAGAGCCGGGGTCTGGTGGCCCGCGAACGGGTGGAGTCCGACCGCCGGCAGCTGACGGTCGAGCTGACCGCCGAGGGCCGCGAGACCCTGCGCCGGGCCATCGAGGCCCAGACGCGGCGCGAGCGGGCCTGGACGGGCGTGCTGCGCGACGACCAGCTCAGTGAGCTGGTGCATCTGCTGCGTACGCTGGTCAACCAGGAGACCCCGGCCGACGACGCCTGAGCCCTGCCGCACCGCGATGCCCTGCGACAGGTCCGTCCTCCAGATCGTCAGAACTTTTACCGTCAAACCTCTAACAAATCCCATCGAGGCGCTTTAACGTTCATCCACCCTCCCTGACGCCCCTCGCGTCGGTTTCTCAAAGGAGAGAATCATGGTCCGTCGTGTCGTCACCGGTGTCAGCCCCAGCGGCAAGCCCGTGATCGTCAGTGACGGCGAGCCGCCGCGCACCCGTCAGTACACCCACACCCCCGGCTTCGCCCGCTCCCTGGTGTGGAACACCTCGGCGCCCGCCGTCCCCTCCGCGGACCCGACGGCGGACCTCGTGTCCTTCGTCCCGGCCCCCGGCGAGACCGTCGCGCTCACCGTCACCTTCCCGCCGGCCGGTGTCTACGCCGACCCGACCTGGGACCCCGCGGCGGCCGGCGCCGAGCAGCTGGAGGCCACCCCCGGCCTCGCCGAGCTCTTCGAGCCCGACAACCCGGGCATGCACACCACCCCCACCGTCGACTACGGCGTCGTCCTCAGCGGCGAGATCGTCCTGGACCTCGACGGCGGCGAGACCGCGGTCCTCAAGCCCGGTGACCTCGTCGTGCAGAACGGCACCCGGCACGCCTGGCGCAACGACACCGCCGAGCCCGCCACGGTGTTCTTCGTCCTGATCGGCGCGGACGGCACCCCGTGAGCGCGCCCGCCACCGCCGCACCGGGCGCACCGGTCGTCGAGCTCGACCTCGAGGACCTGCGCCGCGACCCCTACCCCGCCTACGCCGAGCTGCGCCGCACCGCACCGCTCGCCTGGGTCCCCTCGGTCGGCCGGCATCTGCTCACCCGCCACGAGGACATCGTCCGCGCGGAGAAGCTGCCCGAGGTGTTCTCCTCCCGTGAGGAGGGCTCGCTGCTGCTGCGCACGGTCGGCCCGAACATGCTCCGCGAGGACGACCCGGACCACCGCAGGCTGCGGTCGGCGGCCGAGCCGCCCACCCGCCCCCGCCAGGTCCGCGACCTGTGGGCCGGCGCCTTCGAGAAGACCGCGCACGACCTGCTCGACGGGATCGCCGGCCGCGGCGAGGCCGACCTGATCGCCGACTTCGCCGAGCCCCTCGCCGCCGCCAACCTGGCCCTCGTCCTCGGCCTGCGCACCGCGAGCGCCGCGGACGTCTCCGACTGGTCGCGGGCGATGATGGCCGCCAACGGCAACTACGCCGACGACCCGGACGTCTGGCTGCGCGCCGAACGGGCCACCCGCGCCATCGAGGACGCGGTCGCCGAGGCCGCCGAGGCCGCCCGCCGCGAGCCCGACGGCTCGGTGATCTCCTCCATGGTCCACGCGGCCGCTCCGGTGGAGCTCTCCGAGATCCAGAACAACGTCAAGGTGATCATCGGCGGCGGGGTCAACGAGCCGCGGGACGTCTTCGGGGTCGGCGCCTGGGCACTGCTGAACCGCCCCGAGGTGCTGGACCGGGTCCTCGCCGACCCGGCCGCGTGGAAGCGGGTCTTCGAGGAGACCGCCCGCTGGGTCTCGCCGATCGGCATGTACCCGCGCCAGCTCACCGAGGCGTACGAGATCGCCGGGGTGACCCTCCCGGCGGGCAGCCGGGTCGCGCTGGTCATCGCCTCGGGCAACCGGGACGAGTCGGTGTTCGAGCGGGCCGGGGAGTTCGACCCCGACCGGCCGCACCGCCCGCACCTCGCGTTCGGCGGCGGTCCGCACTTCTGCATGGGCGCGTGGGTCGCGCGCCACGAGGTCAGCGCGCTCGCCTGGCCCCTGATCTTCAGCCGGCTGCGCGGACTGCGCCTCGCCGAGCACCCGGACGACCGTCTGGACGGCTGGGTGTTCCGCGGGCTGACCTCGCTGAACGTCACCTGGCAAGCAGCCTGAGCCGTTCCCATCGGCCGTCCTCATCGGCCATCCCCATCGGGAGAACCTCATGCCCACCGTCATCTTCCAGTTGCCCGACGGGACCGAACACAAGGTCACCGCCGCGTCGGGGACCGTGCTCATGCAGGCGGCCGTCGCGAACGGCGTACGGGGCATCGTGGCCGAGTGCGGCGGCAACGCCTCCTGCGCCACCTGCCACGTCTACGTCGACGCGGCGCACACCGGGCCGGCGGGCCCGCCGAACGACGTCGAGGACGAGATGCTGGACTTCACCGCCGCCGAACGCCGGCCCACCAGCCGTCTCAGCTGCCAGGTCCGCCTCTCCGACGCCCTGGACGGACTGGTCGTCCACATCCCCGAGGAGCAGGTGTGAGCGCGGGCGTGGTGATCGTGGGCGGCGGCCAGGGCGCCTTCAGCGTCGCCTCCACCCTGCGCGCCTGCGGCCACGACGGTCCGGTCACCGTGTTCGGGGCCGAGCCGCATCTGCCCTACCAGCGGCCTCCGTTGTCGAAGAGGGCGCACACCGGTCCGGACGGTCCCGAGGTCTTCCTGGTCCCGGAGACCTTCTACCGGGAGCGGGACATCGACCTCAGGCTGGACGACGAGGTCGTCTCCCTCGACCCCGCCGCCCGTACGGTCCTCGCCCGCTCCGGCGCCCGCGTCCCGTACGCCCAGCTGGTCCTCGCGACCGGCGCCCGCAACCGCCCGCTGCCCGTCCCGGGCGCCGGCCTGCCCGGCGTGCACGCCGTGCGCTCCCTGGACGACGCGCTGACCGTCGGCGCGGCGCTGACCACGGCCCGGGACGTGGTGGTCGTCGGCGGCGGCTTCATCGGCCTGGAACTGGCCCGGGTGGCCCTGGGGCAAGGCGCCCGGGTGACCGTCGTGGAACTCGCCGACCGGCTGCTCGGCCGCGCCGTCTCCCCCGTGCTGGAACCCCTGCTGCGCGAGCGCCACGAACGCTGCGGCGTCCGCTTCCTCACCGGCACCGCCGTACGGGCCCTGGAGGGCTCCGGCCGGATCGAGCGGGTCGTGACGTCCGCGGGCGTCCTGCCCGCCGACCTCGTCGTGTACGGCATCGGCGCCGCCCCCCGCGACGAGCTGGCGCGGGACGCCGGTCTCGCCGTGGACGACGGGGTGCTGGTCGACGAACTGCTCCGCTCGGTCTCCGACCCGTGCGTCTCCGCCGTCGGCGACTGCGCCCGCGGCCCCCATCCGCACGCGGCCGGACCGGTGCGGCTGGAGTCGGTGCAGAACGCCACCGACCAGGGGGCGCTGGTCGGCCGCCGACTCGCCGGGCGGCCGCCGGAGCCGTACGCCGGGCTGCCGTGGTTCTGGAGCGACCAGGGGGACGTCAAGCTCCAGATCGCCGGGCTGCGGGCGCCCTCCGACGACGTACGCCTGGCGGCCGGGGACTCCCCCGAGCGGCTGGCCGCGTACGCCTTCCGGGACGGGCTGCTGGTGGCCGTGGAGACCCTGGACTGGCCCGCCGAGCATCTCGCGGCACGCCGGCTCCTGGAACGCGGGACCCCGGTGACCGCCGCCGAACTGGCGGGGACGACCCTCGGCGCGCTCGCCCGCGCGAGACGCGCGGCGGAGGTGCGGACATGACGAGCACGTTCGGCGCGCATCTCACCGCCGCCGCGGCCGAGACCCCCTCCCGGACCGCCCTGGTCTTCGAGGACCGCACCTGGACCTATGCCGGGCTGGAGCGCGCGGTCCGGCGGACCGTCGCCCGCCTGGACAAGCACGGAGTGCGCCCGGGCGACCGGGTGGTGATGCAGGGGGCGGCCCGGCCCGAGGCCCTGATCACGCTGTTCGCGGTGACCCGGATGGGGGCGGTGCTGGTGCCGCTGCACCCGCAGGTGACCGGCGGCGAGCTGGCGGTGGTGTGCGAGGAGACCCGGCCGGTGGCCGTGGTGGCCGACGGGGGCTTCCCGGCGGGTACGGGGCACCGGCTGAGCTGGGCGGACCTGCACCCGGCCGGGGACGAGGGAGCCTTCGGGGACGAGGACCCCGCGCCCCCCTCCTTCGGTCCGCCCGCCGGGTCCGACGTCGCGGTCATCGCGTTCACCTCCGGCACCTCCGGCCGGCCCAAGGGCGTGGCGCTGACCCACGACAACCTCCACTGGAGCATGGTCAACGGTCTGGCCCGGCTGCCCTTCGGGGAGGACGACACCGCTCTCGTCTCCACCCCGCTGGCCCATGTCGCCGTGCTCGGCGGGCTCCCGCAGTACACCTGGGCGCGGCGCGGCACGGTGGTGCTGGCCCCGCGCTTCGACCCGGACCTCTTCGTCGACCTGGTCCGCGAGCACCGGGTGACCTGCGCGTTCGCGGTGCCCGCGATGTCCGCCCTGCTGGCCCGGCACCCCCGGTTCACCGGCGGCGACCTGGACACCCTGCGCTGGATCCTGTCCGGCGGCTCACCCGCCCAGAGCGCCACCCGCGAGCTGTTCCGGGCCCGCGGGATCGGGGTGGTCAACTCCTACGGGCTGACGGAGACCGCGGCCGGGGTGACGTACTCGGCGCCCGAGGCGCCGGCCGGGTCCACCGGGTCGCCGTGCCCGCACGTCGAACTGACGGTCGTGGACCCGGAGGGGACGCCCGCCCCTGCGGGCACGCCCGGCGAGATCTGGGTGCGCGGGCCCTCGGTGGCCGCCGTGTACTGGACGGCCGCCGGACCGGTGCCGGTGACCGACGGCGCGGGCTGGTTCCGGTCGGGGGACCGGGGCCTGTTCGACGCCGAGGGGCGGCTGTCGGTCGTCGGACGGCTGAAGGACACCATCATCACCGGCGGGGAGAACGTCGACCCCGCCGAGGTCGAGAACGCGCTCGCGGATCTGCCGGGGATCGTCGAGGTCGCGGTGTCGGGGGCGCCGGACCCGGTCTACGGCGAGGTCGTGACCGCCTTCCTCGTCGTCGGCGCCACGCACCCCGGTGGCTCCCCGTCCCTGGAGGACGTCCGGGGTCATCTCGACGGCCGGCTCGCCCGGCACAAGTGGCCCCGCCGGGTGCGCCTCGTGCCCGCCCTGCCGCGCGGGGCCACCGGAAAGCTGCAGCGGACGCGCCTCGCGACGCTGCTGGACGACTGAACCGCCGTACCACCACAACCCACCGGGACCGCACCGCAACGGGTGCCGTCTCTCCCACCCATACCCCGAAGCCCTCATACCCCGAGGAGACGCCATGAGTGCGACCATGCGAGCCGCGCGGATGCACAGTGTCGGCGAGCCGATGAAGATCGAGGAACTGCCCGTTCCCGAGCCCGGCCGCGGCGACGTCCGGGTGGCCGTGCACGCCGTCAACATCGTGCCCAATCTCGCCAACATCCTGAACATGTGGACCACGTGGTTCCCGGACAGCCCGCTGCCCACCCTGCCCGCGATCTTCGGTCTCGACCCGGCGGGGGTGATCGAGGAGATCGGCGAGGGCGTCGAGGGCTTCGAGGTCGGCGACCGGGTGTACGTCAACCCGGGCCGCTCCTGCGGCTCCTGCCGCTCGTGCCGGAGCGGCGACTCGATCAACTGCGCCAGCTACGCCTTCGCGGGCTACTTCGGCTTCTCCCCCACCGCGATCCACCTCCTCGACCGCTACCAGGGCGGCCTGGCCGAGTACATGGTGGCCCCGGCGTACAGCCTGGTGAAGCTGCCCGACAACCTGTCCTTCGAGGCGGCCGCCCGCTTCGGCTACATCGGCACCATGTACTCGGCGCTGCGCAAGGCCGAGGCCGGCCCCGGAAAGACGATCCTGATCAACGGGATCAGCGGCACGCTGGGCATCGCCGCCGCGCTCCTCGCGCCCGCCATGGGCCTGACCCATGTGTACGGCACCGGCCGGGACCGGGCCCTGCTGGAGCAGGTCGGCAAGCTGGCCGGCGGCCGGCTGCGGCTGCGCTCGCTGGACGACGGCCCGCTCGACGAGTGGGTCCGCGAGGAGACCGGCGGTCACGGCGCCGACATCTACATCGACGCCCTCGGCCCGGGCGCCCCGCACGAGACGTTCCGGGCGGGTATGCGGGCGATGGCGCGCGGCGGCATCGCAGTCAACATCGGCGCCGTCGCGGGCGATCTGCCGATCGACATCCACCGCATGATGGACCAGCAGCTGCGGCTGATCGGCTCGGCGTGGTTCACCTCCGCCGAGGGCCAGACCATGGCCGACATGGCCGGGGCCGGCCTGCTGGACCTGAGCCCCCTGGAGCACCACGTGTACCCGCTGGACCAGGTCAACGAGGCCATCGGCGGTATCGCCGTGCGCAACGGCGGCTTCAGCAACTTCATCATCGACCCGCGGGCCTGATTCCCGACCTCTCTGGAGACCGACCATGCACACAGCGCGCACCGGCCGCCCGGCCGACCCCCTCGACCTCCTGGAACTCGACAGCCTGCTCAGCCCCGAGGAGCGGGCGGTGCGCGACACCGTGCGCATCTTCTGCGAGCGGCGCGTCGACCCGTACATCGCCGACTGGTTCGAGCAGGGGGAGATCGAGGACATCCGCGGCCTCACCAAGGAACTCGGCGAACTGGGCCTGCTGGGCATGCACCTGGAGGGCTACGGCTGCGCCGGCATGAGCGCGGTCGACTACGGCCTGGCGTGTCTGGAGCTGGAGGCCACCGACTCCGGGCTGCGCTCCCTGGTGTCGGTGCAGGGTTCCCTGGCCATGTACGCGATCCACGCCTTCGGCTCCGAGGAGCAGAAGCGGGAGTGGCTGCCGAGGATGGCGGCGGGCACGGCGATCGGCTGCTTCGGCCTGACCGAGCCCGACTCCGGCTCCGACCCCGGCAGCATGCGCACCGCGGCCCGCCGCGACGGCGACGACTGGGTGCTCGACGGCCGCAAGATGTGGATCACCAACGGCTCGGTGGCCGATGTCGCCGTGGTCTGGGCGCGTACCGAGGACGGCATCCGCGGCTTCGTCGTCCCGACCGACACCCCCGGCTTCTCGGCTCCCGCTATCAAGCACAAGATGTCCCTGCGGGCGTCGGTGACCAGCGAACTCGTCCTCGATGCGGTACGACTGCCCGGATCGGCCGTGCTTCCTGGGGTACGGGGCCTGCGCGGCCCGCTGTCCTGCCTCGGCGAGGCCCGCTACGGCATCGCCTGGGGCGCGATGGGCGCCGCCCGCTCCGCGTTCCGGGCGGCGCTGGCCTACGCGGGCGACCGGGTCCAGTTCGGCCGCCCGATCAGCGGCTTCCAGCTGACCCAGGCCAAGCTCACCGACATGTCCCTGGAGCTGAACAAGGGCATCCTGCTGGCCCTGCACCTCGGACGCGTCAAGGACGACCGCGGCCTGCGCCCCGAGCAGGTCAGCCACGGCAAGCTCAACAACACCCGCGCGGCACTGGAGATCTGCCGCACCGCGCGGACCGTGCTGGGCGCCAACGGCATCTCGCTGGAGTACCCCGTCATCCGGCACGCCAACAACCTCGAGTCGATCCTCACCTACGAGGGCACGGTCGAGATGCACACGCTGGTGATCGGGCAGGCGCTGACGGGCCAGGCGGCGTTCCGGTGACCTCGGACATCCGCAGGGTGGGGGTCGTCGGCTGCGGGCTGATGGGCGCGGGCATCGCCGAGGTCTGCGCCCGGGCCGGGCTGGACGTCGTGGTCCACGAGACGGGTCCGGACGCGGCCGAGGCGGGCCGCGCCCGGATCACCGCCTCGCTGGAGCGTGGCGTACGACGCGGAAAGCTCACCGGCGCGGACCGCGCCGCCGCCCTCGACCGGCTGCGGGTCACCCCCGACCTCGCCGCACTGGCCGACCGGGACCTGGTGGTGGAGGCGGCGACGGAGGACGAGAAGGTCAAGACCGATCTCTTCGCCGAGCTGGACCGGATCGTCACCCGCGAGGACGCGATACTCGCCTCCAACACCTCGTCCCTGCCCATCATGAAACTGGGCATGGCCACCACCCGCCCGCACCAGGTGATCGGGGTCCACTTCTTCAACCCGGTCCCGGTCCTGGAGCTGGTCGAGATCGTGCCGTCTCTCCTGACGAGCCCTCAGACTCAGTTCCGCGCCGAGGAGTTCGTCACGTCGGTCCTGGGCAAGAAGGTGATCCGCGCCCAGGACCGGGCGGGCTTCGTGGTGAACGCCCTGCTGGTGCCGTATCTCCTGTCGGCGATCCGGATGCTGGAGTCCGGCCACGCCTCGGCACAGGACATCGACACGGGCATGGTCCTTGGCTGCGCCCACCCCATGGGCCCCCTGAGCCTGGCGGACCTGATCGGCCTGGACACCCTCAAGGCCATAGCGGAGGCGATGTACGCAGACTTCAAGGACCCCCAGCACGCCCCACCACCCCTACTGCTACGGATGGTGGAGGCGGGCCTACTGGGCCGCAAGTCAGGCCGAGGGTTCCATGAATACGCCGGTAACACCTGAGGGGCGCGGGGAACTGTCCGACCAGCCCCCACGGCGCCGCACCCCCTCACGCACGGCACTTGGCAGACGAGGCGAACGCATCGGCCCCCGCCAGATCGAAGTCACCGTGATCACTGCCGAGCCCCTGCGCGACCAGCGCGGCAGCCGCACTGCCCAGCACCGCCGCGTCACCGGGCGTACGCCCCAGCCCGACCCCCCGCAGATACCCCGCCGAGAACGCGTCCCCGCAGCCGGTGGTGTCCACGACGTCCACCACGAACGCCGGCACCGGCTCCGCCCCGTCCGCACTCACCACCAGCGCCCCGTCACCACCCCGGGTGACCGCGACGACCCCCACCCCGGCGGCGAGCAACTTGCGCGCACCGGTGAGTAGATCCTCCTCGCCCGTGAATCCCAGCACCTGGTCCTCGTTGGGCAGGAAGTGGTCGACATGGGGCAGCGCCGCCTCGATCTGCTCGAAGCTGCCGAGCACGCCGGGCGCGAGCAGGTCGACCGAGGTGACGACCCCGTGTTCCTTCGCGTACGACAGGATCCGCGTCGCGGTGTCGACCCCGATCAACTCGGGCCCGCCCAGGTGCAGATGGGTGGCCTCGGCAAGGGCGTCCCAGGGCACGTCGTCCACGCCGTAGGTGATGTTCGCGCCGAGCAGGTGCAGCGAGGGCCGGTCGCCGTTGGGGCGGATGGGCAGGACGCTGGCGGAGGTCGCGGTGTCCGTGCGGCGGACCAGGAACTCGGTGTCGATTCCGGCCCGGTTGAGCAGCTGCACGAGCATGT
Source organism: Streptomyces sp. NPDC005820 (assembly GCF_040630255.1). Classification (NCBI taxonomy): domain Bacteria; kingdom Bacillati; phylum Actinomycetota; class Actinomycetes; order Kitasatosporales; family Streptomycetaceae; genus Streptomyces; species Streptomyces sp. NPDC005820. The sequence continues at coordinate 146,470 of NZ_JBEXXE010000017.1, read as the reverse complement.
CGCCGCTGGGGTCGGAGCCCACGGCGCCGGCGCTGTACACCTGCGCGCCCAGCTTGGCGAGGGTGAGGGCGGTGCCGCCGGCCGTTCCGGCGGCGGTCATCGGGATGTCCTCGACCAGGGTCGCGCCCTGTCCCTCGGGTATCGCCTCCACCGGCCGCACCAGGACGTCCAGCACGTGCACGCCCATCGTGAAGACCTTCATCTGCTCCCCCTGTTTTCCTCGTGCGCGGGTGGCATCGGACGGGTGGTTCCGTAGTTGCGGGCGATCGCCGCCTCGATCACCGCGAGTTGCTGCTGTTCGTCCAGGAAGCGGGGGGTCCCCATGGAGGCCGCGCGCTGGTAGACGCCGCAGGCCCATTCGAGGAGCAGGGCGTGTTCGACGGCCTGGTCGAGGGTGACGGCGTGGGTGACCGAGCCGTGGTTCGCCATCAGGGCGGCACTGCGCCCCTCGAGGGCGGTGAGCACCGACTCGGCGAGCTCCGGGGTGCCGAAGGTGGCGTACGGGGCGACCCGGACCGAACCGCCGAGGGCGAGCAACTGGTAGTGGATGCACGGGAGTTCGTCGAGCACACAGGACACGGCGGTGGCCTGGGGCGCGTGGGTGTGGACGACCGCTCCGGTGCCGTAGCGGCGGTAGACGCCCAGGTGCAGTTCCAGTTCCGAGGTCGGCTCGTACGTCCCCTCGACGAGCTTCCCGTCGAGGTCGACCACGGTCACCTGGTCCGGGGTCAGCGCGGCGAGGACCGCTCCGGTCGCGGTGATGGCGACCCGGTCGTCGACGCGGACGCTCACGTTCCCGGCCGTGCCGATGAGGAGGCCCTCGGCCCCCAGGCGCCGGCAGGCGTCCGCGACGGCGGTCCGCTCCTGGCTCGGCGTCGAGCTTGAGGCGGTCATGGGCGCGAAGGTAGCGTAAACGTGAAACAAAGTCACGTTCACGTTCGGAGCCGGTTCTTGGACACTCCTCTGCGCCGCACCCCCCGCCAGGCACGCAGCAAGGCCCGTCTGGCGCTGCTCCTCGGGGCCGCCGAGCGCATCCTGGTCCAGGAGGGCGTGGAGGCGCTGACGACGACCCGGGTGGCTGCCGAGGCGAAGGTCTCCGTGGGCTCGCTCTACCAGTACCTACCCGATCGCGGCGCGATCATCGACGCCCTCGCGGCGGGGTATCTCGCCCGCCTGGAGGCCGTCACGGACGATCTCGCCCGGGCCGCGGCCGTGGAGCGGTGGGAGGACCCGGTCGGGGTGCTGATCGACGCGTACGCCGGGATCTACCGGACGGAACACGGTTTCCGGGCTTTGTGGTTCGGCAGCGGGCTGACCGAGCGGACCCGGGCGGCGGACCGTGAGCACAAGCGCCGGATGGCCGACGGGATCCGCCGGGTGCTGCTCGCGCTGGACGTCGTACGCGACGACGAGCCGCTCGCCCGCGCCTGCCATGCCGCCGTCCTCGCGGCCGACGCGCTCGCCCAGGAGGCGTTCCGCCGGGACGCGGACGGGGACGCGGCGCTGCTCGACGAGGCGAAGGTGATGCTGCGCGGCTATCTGACGGACGTCGTGGCCCGCTACTGACCCCTCGGCCCGCCGGACCGCACGGCCTGCACGAGTCTTTCCGAATACGGTCAGTGGTCGTAGGCGGTCAGTGAGCGGCTGACCGCCTGGCCGGTCTGGAAGTTGGCCCGCCGTTTTGTTCCAGGTCGAGCCGGCCCTTGAGGGTGTCGTTGACCGACTCGATCAGCTGGCGGACCTTCTCGAGCATCGGCTCGCCGGGCCGCAGGATCTCCCACCAGGTACAGCCCCGGCCCCCAGAAGGACCGCGAATGCGACACGCAGTAACCGTAGTTGGCCCAGCCCGCCGACTCCGAGCGCTTGACCGTGGGGCGGGACATCCCGCACGGCACCGGGGCGAGTCCGTGATCCACACGGTGTCGTGCCAGAAGTCGGTGCGCTGCGGGATCAAGGGGAACATGTCCTGCAGGTGTGAGCGGACATACCGCAGCCAGCGGGCCTCGCGGTGGAAGCCGCGCATCGCCTGCGTGACCGCCAGACACAGCAATTCCCCGCCATGTCGTCGTCGATCTTCACGTACAGTGCGGTCACGCGGGTGTTCGGGTTCGTCGTCACAAGCGATCATGAACACCCTCTCTTCATGTCCGCAGGCATTTGGAAAGCCTCGTCCAGGCGTGGGGATCGCCCTCGCCCTGTACTTCCGCTCGCGGCGCCGGCACGTCTACAACCGGCTCGGCAGAGCCGACCGGGGTATCGACCTCACCGACGAGACCTGACCGAGCCACGGTCCCGCACCGCGCCGCCCAGCGAGCCGCCCCGGACACTGCGGCACTTGGCACCGAATGGTGGTCAAGCGCACCGCCACGTCGGCCAGGTCGCCGCCGGGAAGCGGTCGCCAACGCCGAGGCCGGGGGCGGCGGTGGGCTCCGGACCGTACGGGACAAGGTGGTCGACGGCTCGGCCCCGTTCATCTGGCGGGCCGGCCGGGTGCGCGGCTCGCGGCCGCGCTGAGCATCCGCGTCGCCAAGGACAAGCTCCTTGAACTCCTCCGCGGGTTGCCGGAGTTACCACAGTTCAGCGTGCGGGTCCTCGGGGTCGACGACTTCGCGTTACGCAAGGGCGACTCGTACGCCACGATCCTGGTGGATCTGGAAGGCCGGCGCCCGGTCGATGTGCTGCCGGGCCGGGACGCCGAGCCACTGGCCGACTGGTTGCGCGGTCACCCCGAGATCGAGGTGATCTGCCGGGACCGGGCCGGCGCCTACGCCGAAGGTGCCCGGAGCGGGGCTCCGCAGGCCCGGCAAGTGGCAGACGCCCGGCACCTGCTGCGCAACCTCGCCGAAGCTGTGGAGAAGACGGTCGGCGCCCATCACCCGTGCATCCGCGAGGCGTTCACGACGCCCCCGTCCGCCCCGGAGTCCGCCGCGGCACTCAGCGGGACGGCGGAGCCACCGCCGGAAGGGGCCTCGTTCGTCCCGCCGGACGGCACCCGGGACGTCCTCGGGCACCCGCGGCGGCTGGTGGCCCGCACCACCGATCGGTACACGGCGGTGCAGCAGTTGCTGTCCGAGGGTAAATCCCTGGCCGCGATCGGCCGCCGGCTGCGGCTGGACCACTCGACCGTACGGCGCTTCGCCCGCGCTCAAAGGCTCGACGAACTGCTGGTCAAGGCCACCAACCGGGCATCGATCCTGGACGAACACAGGCCCTACCTGCACATGCGTTGGCGCGAGGGCTGCCGCGACATCCCTCAGCTGCACCGGGAACTGCGCGCACGTGGCTTCACCGGAGACATCCAGTGCGTCCGCCGCTACTTCCGCCCCTTCAAAAGGCCGTACAGCCCCAAACCGAAGAACCAGCCCGCGCCCGTTCCCGAGCTGCGGCCCGCCCCGAAACCCCGGCGCGTCGTCCGCTGGATCATGACGAACCCCGGACACCTTGCCCCGAGGCCGACGCGGCCGAGCTCAAAGAGATCCGGGCCGCCTGCCCACACTCGACGCCACCGCACGCCACGTTCGCGACTTCGCCGACATGATGCGCGATCTGCGGAGGCGAGGAACTGCCCGCGTGGATGGACCGCGTCCTCGCAGACGACCTGCCCGCTCTGCATTCCCTGGTCAACGGCATGAAGAGGGACCCGGACGCGGTCACAGCCGGCCTGTCCATGCACTGGAGTTCTGGCCAGGTCGAGGGACACGTGACCAGAGCCGAGCTCCTCAGTAAGCGGGATGCTGTCATTTTTGATGGCGGGCTGGGGCCCGCCCCGGTAAGTTAGCGATCTTCGGGCGGTGCTCCCCCGGAGTCCTCGAAGGCGAACGTTCATGAAGAACCTCGACCTATCCCGCGCCCGGCTTCGCCTCGACGCCGCACTGGATGGCCTGGCAGTCACCTTCCGGGGGATGACCGCTCACCCCGACGAGCACAACTGCGACTGCCACTGGGGCAGCGCGGAAGATCTTGCCCAACTCAAGGTGGCGGACACGGAGCTGGACCCCGACCTCCTGCAGCGCACATGGGAGGCCATCGACTGGAGCGATCACGCGTCCGTCCTGCGCAGGATTCTGCCCCAGTTCGCCACGGCCCTCGTCAGCGGCCTCATCGAGCCCGTCTTCGGCATGGAAACGGTCGGGCGCTCGTTCGCACTCGGCCACTGGCAGCAGTGGCCTGCTGAGCAGGCCGCGGCAGTCGAGGAATTCCTGCACGCCTGGTGGGCGCACACGCTCACCGATCAGGATCCCGCCGTACCCGCGTGCGAGGTCCTCATACTGAGCGCCGAGGCAACGGGCGCGCTGAGCCCGTGGCTCCACACCTGGGAAACACTGACCGGGCCCGCGGCCGACCACCACCTGGCCGAATTGGCGACACAGTGGGAGTACGACCTGCTCGGTGACCAACTGCCCTGGGACGCTTGGGAGAACGGGGAAGAGATGCGCGCCGAGCTGACTGTCTGGCTGGTCCGCCATGCTCCAACCCGGCTACGCGCCATCGGCGTGTCCGAAGAACTGCTTCACCGGATACGGCTGCTCGGGGTCACCGGTCTTGACCGTTGGGAGGACCCGCACTGGCCCGGCCACCGCTACTGATCCACCGAACGCGCGATGCCCCCGACTGCGTAGAAGCAGCTGCGCCGGGGGCAGGCCGCATCACAAGATCTCCGACAGAGCCCGAAACCGCACTGGAGTACCGGGAGCGGGCGGCCGCAGCTGAATGAGGCCGCGCCGCTTTTCCCGTCCCGCTGTCCACCGGACACCCGTCGGGCACTTGATGTTCAGGTCTGAACGATTGCGGATGATTCGGTTCGAGTTGTGGCGCGCCTGCACCCTCCCCCACTACCAATGTGCGACCGCATGTGAATCCGCCCCGTTCCGGGGGCCGGCGGGTGATCAAAGCCCGCGTACGGACGTGTCACGGTCCCCGACCGCCGGGAACAGCGATTCCTGACCCGTTCAGCGCGGGGCTAGCGGGCCTGGGCACGCCCTTCGTTGACGCCGCCCAGCGCCACGCAGGCGCAACAGCTCTGCAGAACGGGAGATGCACAGCTCGGTGGTGAACGACGTGCGGCTGGCGACCGTATCCCGCGTTGTGCGGGAGGCTCGGGCTCTGGCGTCTCCGGGCGCGCGACCGATGGAACGGGTCGTGCGGGAGATCGGGCTGCTCGGCTTGGTGGCGCTGCTCACCTGGGCGTCGGCCACACAGTGGTTCAGTCCGGAGTGGACGCCGACAGGCTCCCACGCGGAGGGGACTCTGACCTGGGCGTCCGTGAGCGGTACGGTCCTCACCATGCTGCTCCGACTGTGGTCGCCGACCGCCGCGGTGATCGCCGCGACCGCGTCGTTCGGCTGGTGGCCCGTGTCGGGCAGCGCTGTCGCGGTGGCGGCCTTCAGGGTGTGCGGACAGCACAGGTCGGCAGCGCGTCGGTTCGCCGTCCTGGGTGTGGCCGCCCTGATCGGCTACGGCGTAGCCGTGCTCTCCAGCCCCATGCCGACCTCCGTGGTGACTGGGCTTCACCTGCTCACGGCCCTGGTCTGCCTGGGGTTGCCGGCCGGGGTGCGTGCCCTGCTCGGAACGGCGGACCGCGTGATCCAGGCGCTGCGGGAGCGTGCGCTGTTCCTGGAGGAGAACTACCGGTTGACTCAGTCGACGGCACGTCTCAAGGAACAGTCCCGCATAGCCCAGGAGATGCACGACCAGCTCGGCCACCGGCTCAGCCTGATCTCTCAGTACGCGGGGGCTCTGGAACTGGCGTCGGCCGAAAAGGCGCGTATCGACGGTGGCGGGGGCGACGGCAGCGAGGCCGCTCTGATCCGCGGGACGGCCCAGACGGCGATGCGGGAACTGCGCCTGATCCTCGGCATCCTGCGGGCCCCGGGCCGCGAGGCCGCGGCGCTGCAGCCGGCCGAGGAGACCGGTGTTCGCTCGGACATAGAGCGGCTGATCGAGGAATCCCGGTCGGCAGGTGTCGACATCGGCCTGACGTGGCAGGGAGCCGACCTGTCCGATGTCGCCGCTCCCGTGCGACGGGCCATGCACCGCATCGTCCGCGAGGGGCTGACCAACGTGCACCGGCATGCGTCCGGTTCGGCCGTCAGGGTCGTGGTCGAGCGCGGCCGGGACACCGTCCGCGTCGACCTCCGCAACGGAAGCAGTCCCTCACCGTCGTCCGGCAGGACCCCGCTCGCGCCAGGTACCGGAATGGGACTCGTCGTTTGCGTGCAGGAGCGGGTGGCCCTGCTCGGTGGGGATTTCTCCGCCGAGCCCACCGAGGACGGCGGTTTCCGGATGAGCGCCGAACTGCCTTTGCGCGAGCCCACGGGGTCCGTACCCGGCACCCGGCGGGGCCGGCCGAACGGGTTAGCCGTCGACGACCGGGCGACACCGGCCACGACGGCTCGAACTGCCAGGCCGCATACGCCTTTCGGCTACTGGGTGCGCCAGGGCACAGGCGCGGTGTTCGCCGCCTGCCTGGTCGGCGTCGCGGCGCTGATCTCCCTTGCGTTCTCCGTGATGCCCTGGTCCTTCGCGGACTACCGCAGGATGGTGACCGCCCCCCTGTCCGAGACGGTGAAGCTCGGTATGACCCGGGAGGAAGTGACCTACATCGCAGGCCAGGACGACCCGATGGCACGGCTTGCCGCCCGACTCGTGGAGTCACCCACCCCCTCCCCCGGCTCCTAGCATCTACGTGCAGGACTGGGATTTTCAGGCCCGTATCGTCCGGATCTGTTTTCGCAAGGACCGTCTGATCGGCATGGACGATTACGACATCGACGACGACGTCACCGGAGATCCCTAGGATGCGACGGGTATGAGCGCTGATCCGACCGGGCCGATCCGAGTCCTGCTGGCCGACGACGAGGCCCTGATGCGGGCGGGCCTGCGCCTTGTCCTGGCCCGCGCCGAAGGCATCGAGGTGGTCGCGGAGGCCGCCGACGGCGCCGAGGCGGTCGACCTCGCCGTCAGCCACCGCATCGACGTGGTGCTGATGGACATCCGGATGCCCCGGGTGGACGGCCTCGCCGCCGCCGAGAGGCTGGCTGCCCTTGCCTCCTCGGTACAGGTCGTCATGCTCACCACGTTCGGTGAGGACGAGTACATCACCCGCGCGCTCCAGGCCGGCGCCGCGGGCTTCGTGCTGAAGGACACCGGACCTCAGGAACTCATCCAGGCGGTACACGTCGCCGCGCGCGGAGACGCCATCCTCTCCCCGCGCATCACCCGGGACCTGATCGACCAGTACGTGCTCACCCATGGGCGACGGAACGCCGAAGCACGACGGCTGTCACAAGTCCTGACCGCCCGCGAGCAGGACGTGCTCGTCCTGGTCGGCCTCGGGCTGTCCAACGCCGGGATCGGCAGAAGGCTCCACCTGGGCGAGGGCACCGTGAAGACACATGTGCGGCACATCCTGACCAAGCTGGGCTGTGCCAACCGTGTCCAGGCCGCGATCCTCGCTCATGACGCCGGCCTGCTGTCCGCGGAGTGAGTCTCATGGAGCCACCCGTACGTCGTCACTGACATCCCTTCACCGGTTTACCTTCCTCGACCGTCTGTGCCATCTACCGATCGGACGAGAAGGCGTGGCCGTTCGGGTGAGGTGCCGGGCTCTCCCCCCAGGCAAGAGTCGGACCCGGCGGTCGCCAGAGGGCGGACCGTGACATTCGCTCATGTCCTGTGGCGCACAGGCCTGGTGGGAAGGGAATCGATGGGGTGGCAGGGGAAGGCGGAAGCAGAAAAGGAATCGTACGCAGGGCGGTCTTTGCGGGTGTCGCCTCCACCGCCCTGCTGGGCACGGTCGGCGGGGCACTGCCCGCGACCGCTGTGCCGGGGGCAGGAGCTGACGGCGGTGCGGGGTTCGGTGCTGCGCCGTCTGTGCAGGGCACGGTGGGTCGTACGGTCGAGCGGATCACGCTGATCACCGGGGACACGGTGGCCCTGGACGCCAGGGGCAGGGTCACAGAAGTCGGGCGCGGCCCGGGACGCGCCGGGATACCGGTGTCCGTGCAGCGCTTCGCCGGGCACACGTATGTGACTCCCGTGGATGTCGTCGGCCTGCTGGCCGAAGGCCGTCTGGACCGGAGGCTGTTCGACGTGACGGGGCTCGCCGCCGCCGACTACGACGACGCGCACCGGCGGAGACCCTCGACGCCCGCACCGCCAAGCCCATCCGCGTCACCGCGCCCGACGCACGGGCACGTCTGCGCAGTGCACAGCTGCTCTTCGCGGCCGGTACCCCAGGGACCGGGTACTACAACGGTGTGATCGCGGACGACTACGACACCGTCCGGGTGGCCCAGGCCGGGCCGTCCGCCCCTTCGAAGGACTTCGTCGTCCAGTACGGCGGGATCTGGCAGCGCGGAGCCACCGATCCGCTGTACGGCCTCGTCGTCACCCGCAGGGGATCGATGTTCACCGGACTGAACCGCACCGTCTCCGCACGCGGTCTGGCGAAGATCGTCACCGCCATGGGGCCCGTCCCGGCGGGCGCCCGGGTCACGCCCGGCGCCGCCTGGACCGTACCCGGCTGGGAAGGGGACATCAACGTTCCCGAACTTGCCGGAGTCGCGCGGAAGGCGCCGTACGGCTCAGCGGTCAACTACGTATCCGCGGAAGGGGGCCTGCGCTGGAAACTGGCTACGACCGTCGGTACCGATTCCCTGGTGGGGTACTGGGAGGGTGAGTTCCACCGTTACCAGCCCGGCCGCACCTACCGGGAGAAGAACTTCGACACCGCTGTGTTCGGCCCGTCCCTGCCCGAGAGCTACGGCGGACAGTACGTGGGGTCCGACTACGCGCTCTGTGTGCCCCTGTTCAGCGACGGCGCCGGCCACACCGGCTACCTCGCCCCTTCCCAAGCCGCGTACCGCACCCGGTTCACCATGGGCGACACCGTCCTCCTCGACGAGAAGCAGGACTTGTGCAACACCCTCGAAGGAGGCAGCGGACTGAGCAACCGCACCGCCCGCTATCGGCTCAGCATGGACGCGACCCGCAAGGCCGCCGTGTACCGCGTCGGCACCCGCGTCTCCATGGTCTGGGACTTCACTCTGCGGCCCTCGCCCGACGACTTCGCCGACATGCCGTTGTCCGTCGTCCGTTTCACCCCGAAACTCGGCCTGGACAGCACCGCCGAGGCAGGGACCCGCATCACCGTCCCGCTGGTGGTCCAGGGCGCTGCGGCGGCCCCGGGCGCGCTCAAATCCCTGGCCGTCAAGGTGTCCTATGACGGCGGGCGCACCTGGAAGAGCACGGCGGTCCACGGTGCGGCCGGCGGCAAGCGGTCCGTGACACTGACCCAGCCGAAGACCCCGGGCTCGGTGTCGTTCCGTGCCACGGCCGTCGACAACAGGGGCAACAGCGTTACCCAGACGCTGATCAACGCCTACCGCACCGTCAGTTGAGCTGACGACACGCTGACCACAACGGTAGGACGACGCCGCCGGTTCGCCGCCCCCACGGTGGACCGGCGGCGTCGGCGTGTGCCCCGGGCGGTGGGGCACATACGTACATGGAATACGGTGTGGGTGCAGACCGTGCCGAACCTTGCGGCCGGCGCTCTGTTACTGGCCGTGGTGAACGACGCGGCGGACCATGGTCAGGACGAGGGGGCCGGGCTGCTCCGGTTCGTGGCGGTGTTGTCGCTGCTGATCGCGGGGGCGCTCCTGCTGTGCGGCGTTTTCGCGGGCAAGCGGTCGAACGGCATCCGTGTCACGGTCATCGTCATCGAGGCGCTGAGCCTGCTGAGCGGGGGGCGGCGGAACCGGTTCGACCAGTGAGGTACGTACCGAAGGGCGTGCCCGGGCCGGCCGCCGACGGCGAACGCCTCTCGAACGGGAGCAACCCGACTACCGCTTCGACATCAACCGCCTCTTCGTCACATCAACAGGCCGAGCCACAACAGCAGTTCGGCAAGGCCGTCCGGGGTGGTCAACAGCGGCAAGGACATCGTGCTCGGCGTCACGGGCAAGAAGGCCGTTCCCGTCACGTTCACCGCCTTCGACGAGGAGGGCGTATCCCTCACCCAGGCCTTCCTGTGGCAGGGCACGGCAACGGCACCGCGGGGACCTGGAAACTCTTCCTGGGCGTCTACGACCTCTACGCGAACGCCAGTTACGACGACGACGTCGCCAGGACCAAGATCAAGCGTGCCGCCAAGCCGACCGCCAACGCCTCCCCGGAGCCGGTGAGGAAGGGCAGGACCATCACGGTCACCGGCAAGCTGAGCCGCGCCGACTGGACCACGGGCAAGTACGCGGGATACGCGGGCCGGCCGGTGCAGTTGCAGTTCCGCAAGAAGGACCGCTTCGTGTTCGCCGGCACCACCACGACCGGCTCGGCGACGGCGCCCGGCGACCTCGTCGACGTCAGGTAGGCGGCTTCCCGGCCGAGACCGCGGTGGCCGGTTCGCGGAGCTCACCGGTCACCGCCGAGGGCACCCGGAGCAGGCTCAGGCCTGCTCCGCGCGGCCGTCCCCGAAACGGCTCCCGGTGCGGCGGCGGGTCATCAGCGCGGCCAGGGCGGTACGCGAGGAGATCCCGGTCTTGCGGAAGGTGCGGGAGACATGGGTCTCCACGGTGCGCCGGCTGACGTAGAGCCGGTCCGCGATGGCCTGGCTGGTGAGCCCTTCCGCCACCAGTTCGGCGATCTCCAGCTCCCGGGCGGTCAGGGTGGCCAGCCGCTCGGTGAGTTCGGAGCGGTCCGGGGAACCGTACGGGGCGCTGGAGACGCCACCGGGCGGACGGGTGGCGTCGGCGAGGCCGACCAGCATTCCGCTGCCGCCCGCCTCGGCGAGCCGGTGCCCCCTGATCCAGGCGTGCGTGCCGCCCCTACCGCGGCCCGCCGCCGCTTCCAGAGGTGCGCCGAGCAGCAGGGAGTGGGCCTCCCAGAAGACCGCGCCGCAGCGGGCGCTCTCCGCCGCGGCCTCCGCGAACAGGTCCGCCGCCGCTGCCGTGTCCCCCTGCGCCAGCGGCAGATGGGCGGTGCTGCGCAGCGCGGACGCCCGCTGCATCGGCAGCCCCAGCTGTTCCGCCTCCTTCCGCGCCCGCTCGGCCCAGCCGCGGGCCTCCTCGGACCTGCCCGTCACCAGTGCGGACGTGACCAGGATCTCCAGGTAGAGCGGCCGCATCGACGGCTGGATCCGCTGCAGTTCGGGGCCGCCGGCCTGAAGCATCGCCTCCCGGGCGCGGACCGGGTCGCCGGCCATGAGCGCGGCCCAGCCGTAGATGCACCAGGCCGTGGAGGCCCACCAGTCGACCCCGGTACCGGCCGCGGCCACCGCCTCCTCGGCGACGGCGAGAGGGCGTGGATCGCCCGGCGGGCAGGCTGCGACGAGAGCCGCGGCCTTGCTCGCCAGTACGAACGCGAGCAACTGGTCGCTGCCGATCCCGCGGGCGATGTCCTCGGCCTGGTCGGCGAGTTCCAGCGCCGAGGAGATCCGGCAGGTCTGGACCCGGACATGGGACAGGCACAGCAGTAGATGAGGCACGACATAGAGCTGACCGCTGCGGCGGGCGATGCCGAGGCCGCGCTCCGCGTGCCGCTCCGCGTCCTGGTAGTGCTCCAGGAAGGCCTCCGCCCAGCCGAGCCGGGCCAGTGGTTCGCACAGCGCGGTGAGGTCGTTGTCGGGCAGGGAGTCGACCAGGGCGGCGGCCTGCCGGGCGAGCCGGTGCGCCGCGGTCATGTTGCCCTCGTACGCCTCTCCCAGGGCGGCGACGGCGAGGACGCCCGCCTCCCCGACCTCGTCCCCCGTGGACCGGGCCGCCGTGAGCGCCGCCTCGACCTCGGTGCGCACCCGGGCGTACGAGGTGTCGCTGTCCTGGGGCGCGGCCGAGCCGAGCTCCAGGCCGAGCCGGACGACGTCGGCCGGTGCGGGGCCGCGGGCCAGTTCGCGGCGCAACAGCGCGACGGCCTCGGTGCAGCGCCCCAGATGACGCTCCACCAGCGCGCACAGGACGACCGCGCGCACCCTGAGGCCCTGGTCCTCGCCGGTGGCCGGGCCACCGGGTGACCGCCGTGGCGTGGCGATCAGCTCCTGGAGCAGGTCGCGGCTCTCGCGCAGGCCACCGCACGCGGCCAGCGCCCGGGCCCGCCGTAAGACCAACTCGCGTCGCCGGGTGTGGTGTTCGGGAGTGTGCGGGAGGTGACGGAGTGCCACATCGAGCCAGTGGGCACAGCTCGCCGGAGCCGTTCGGGCCGTTTGTGCGGCGGCCTCGTCGAGCACGGCCACCGCTGCCGGGTCCCATTCGGTCAGCGACTGTTCGACGTGGTGGGCCCGCACGGCGGCGGAGGCGCCCGCGCGGGCCAGTTCCTGCGCGGCGAGCCGGTGGATCTCGACGCGTCTCAGGAAGGGCGTGCTTTCGTGGACGAGGGTCCGTACGACCGGGTGCCGCAGGGTCAGCAGGCCCTGCGGAGCGGAGCGCAGCAGGTCGCGGCGGGTGAGAGCGTGGACATCGTCGGTGAACGCGGTGCCGGAGCGGCCGGTCACCCGGCTCACCATCGCCGGGGTGGCGTGCTCGCCCAGTACCGCCACGGCCTCGACGACGCCTCGCCGGGAGGGGGCGAGCACGGTGAGTTCCTCCAGCAGCAGGGTGCCCAGCCCGGGCGGCGCCGAGGACTCGGGCGCCGTACCCCCGCGGTGGGCCTGAAGGAGGGTCAGGAAGTAGAACGGGTTGCCCTCGCTCGCGGCGTACAGCGCGGCGGTCTCGGCGGGCGGCAGTCCGGGGCCGGCCAGTTCGGCGCAGTGGTGTGCGCTCAGCGGTCGCAGGCCGAGTCCGACGACCGTGCCGGTGTCGAGTCCTCGGGTGAGTCTGGCGGCGAGGGACTCGGGACTCTGGCGGTCACGGCGCGTCACGGCCACGACGACGGGGGCGTGCACGGGATGGCGTACGAGATGGTCCAGCAGCTCCAGTGACGCCGGGTCCGCCCAGTGCAGGTCGTCCAGGGCCAGCAGCAGCCCGGACGGGGCGGCGAGCCGGGCCAGCAGGGCGGCCGTGGACCGGTGCAGTCCAAAACGGTCGCCCGCGCCGCTCCGCTGCAGAAGGGGCGCCACCGCGTCGGTCTCCTGGAAGCCGTCCAGGGTGTGCGGGTCGAGGTGGGCGAGCGCGTCGGTGAACACCTGGAAAGGCACCTGCCGCTCGTACTCCGTGGCCCTGCCGCGCAGTACCGTCATTCCGCGTCGGCGTGCCCGTGCGCAGACCTCGCCGAGCAGCCGACTCTTGCCGATGCCGGCCTCACCGGTGATGTCGACGAGCCGGGAACGGTCGCTGTCACGGTACGTCTCGCCCCTCGCGGTGCCGCGCGCGTCGCCTGCCGCGCGGTCGAGCAGCGCGTCGAACCGGGCCAGTTCGACGGAGCGACCCAGCAACGGAGCCCCGTTTCCGCCGCCCCCGACTACCCCGTCCGCTTCCACAGTCGCCCCCTGTCTTCACATTCCCCTCACGCATCATTCTCTCCCGGTGATCGTCGTAACCGCCGCGCCGGAACGTGCTCTCCACGTTCCGCACGCGTGGCGACCCCGGCGAGACTGTCCATTTTCGGACACTTGATCATCACAACTTCGCCGCATGGGTGTTGCTTATGTCGGTCAATGCATCTGTTTGACCGGGGAGTTGACCGAACCTGTAACGAGCCGGCCTTCACCAAGCCACCAGTGGCTGACAGATGCGCCTCCAGTTGGCTGATCTCGAACGGTTCGTCAGGAGCTTGGCATGTACGAGGTGTTCGGCAGGTGCGTTCGGGTGCCTTCGGTGGGGATGTCCGGGCTGGTGGCGCTGCGCCTGGCGGCAGTCGGTGCTGGTCTTGGGCATCGCGCGGCTGACCGCCCGCCTCCTCGGACGGCGGACGCCTCGGTGTACGCCAACCCGGACGGCACCACCACCGCCGAGTCGTACGCCGGTCCGGTCCGGGTCGAGCAGGCGGACGGCACCTGGCGCACGGTCGACACCGGCCTCACCGAGGTCGGCCCCCATCTGGAACCGCAGGTCTCCCCGGCGGACGTCACGGTCTCGGACGGCGGTGACAGGGCCCTGGTCTCGGTCACCCGGGGCAGCAAGGTCTTCGGTCTGGACTGGCCCGAGAAGCTCCCGGCCCCCACGGTGGACGGGGACACCGCCTCCTACGACGCGGGCGACGACGCCACCCTCACCGTCAAGGCCCTCTCCCCGGGCTTCGAGCAGTCGGTCGTCCTGGACAAGGCGCCCACCGAACCCGTCGTCTACCGAATACCCGTGCACGCCGACGGGCTGACGCTCTCCCAGGCCGACTCCGGGCATCTGCTGCTCAAGGACGCCGACGGCAAGCTGGTGGCCGAGGCCCCGGCGCCGATGATGTGGGACTCCAGCGAGGACAAGGCCTCGGGGGAGCCGGAGCACCGGGCGCAGGTCGACACGAAGGTCGAGACCGCCGACGACGGTTCGCAGACCCTCGTCCTCACCCCGGACCCCGCCTTCCTCGCCGACAGCGACCTCGCCCACCCGGTGACCGTGGACCCGACCTCGACGCTCGCGGTGACCACCGACACCTGGCTGCAGACGCCCGACTGTCGGGAACCTATGACGCGGGCGCGGACAAGGCCCGCTCGTATCTGAAGTTCGACGTGTCGAAGTTCGCCGGCAAGGACATCACCGACACCAACCTGGCGCTGTACTCGTACTACTCGTCGACCTGCTCGACCTCCGGATCCGGCACCACCGTCCGCCGGATCACCTCCTCCTGGTCGTCGACATCGGTCACCTGGGCGACCCGTCCGTCCTCCACCGGGACCGGCACCGTCGTCAACACCGGCGCGCACGGCTACTCCTCGTCCTGCCCGGCGGCCTGGTCCGACTGGGACATCGACGAGAGCGAGCCGGCCGCGCCCTTGGTCTACGCCCATGTGACTGTCTAGTGTGATGCGCCCGAAATTCTGATGGTCAGTAAGTACCCTGTTGGCATCTCGCATTCGGGGCCTTCTGCTGTGGCGATCACGTTGTCCGAGGCCGAGCGTGCCGAGTTGGTGCGCCGGACGGGATTGCCGCACCGGCGCACGGCCGAGAAGGCCCGCATCATCCTGGCGTGTGCTGACGGCATGTCAAACGCGTGTGTCGCACGGATCGTCGGTGTCCAGGCCAAGACGGTCGGCAAGTGGCGTCGGGCTTTCGCCGCAGAGCGGTGGCCAGGACCGCCCAGTTCCTCGCGTTGCGAGCCAAGATCGTGCTGCGCTGCGCGGAGGGCGGGACGAACCAGCAGGCCGCGGCCGACCTCGGCATCGACAGGTCGACCGTGGACCGCCGGCGGGCCCGGTTCATCGCGAAACGCCTCGATGGCCTGCAGGACGAGCCGCGCTCGGGCCGGCCGCCCTCGATCCTCCTCGACCAGGTCGAGGAGGTCGTCGTGGCCACCCTGGAATCGGTCCCGGGCCGGGACACGCACTGGTCACGGGCCTCGATGGCCCAGCGCACCGGCCTGTCGAAGTCGACGATCGGGCGGATCCGGAAGCGGTTCGACCTCAAGCCCCACCTGCAGGACTCCTTCAAGCTGTCCACCGATCCGCAGTTCGTCGCCAAGGTCGTCGACGTCGTCGATCAGGGCGTGGCTCGGCGAACACCCCCGCTTCCACGTCCATTTCACCCCCACCGACTCCTCCTGGATGAACCAAGTGGAGCGATGGTTCGGCCTGCCGACCGACAAGCTCATCCGCCGCGGCGTCCACACCTCAGTGAAGGCAGGACCAAGACAGCCGACGAGATCCTCGACTCCCGTGAAGCAGAACCAACCATCAGAATTTCTGGCGCATCACACTAGAAAGCCGCAGGTAAAACCATGCACCCGCGCCACCGGCCTGCCACAGCCCCTTCAAAATGCACTGGTCCCCAAGCGGTCCCCAAGAATGATCAAAGGGCCGCTTCAGATCTCCTCTGAAACGGCCCCTGACCTGCGACTTTGTAAAGTCGGGACGACAGGATTTGAACCTGCGACCCCTTGACCCCCAGTCAAGTGCGCTACCAAGCTGCGCCACGTCCCGTCGCGCTGCCGCGGCGGTGAGCTGCGGGAACGCGCAGGTAAACCTTACCGTACGCGCACGGGCGCGGGCGTCGGGGCCGGGTGCGCGGCAGGCTCCGCGTACGGGCGGCCGGTCAGCCGTCCAGCGGGTGCTTCGGGTCGAGCCGGTCGGCGATCCGCTCGGCGATCGTCTGGGCGGTGTTGCCGCCGGGCGCGTTGCGGCCCACCGTCGTGGACACGGCGATGGTCAGCCGCTGGTGCGGCTCGTACGCCATCACGGCCGCGTAGCCGAAGAAGGACGGGTTCTGCACCACCCAGCCGTTCTTGACGATGACGCCGACGCCGAAGTGGAAGTCCTCGGTCATGGGCAGGCAGATCGTGGCCGGGCACTTCTTCGTGGGGTGGCCGAGACCGACCGTGCCCGGGTTCAGCTGGGTGCGGAAGGAGCTGCGGGAGAGCAGTTCGCCCGCGCCGACGCCCTTTCCGGAGCGGGCCAGGTCGCAGATGTCCTGGGTGATGACCGCGCCGGGGGCGGTGGTCCAGGACGGGTTGAAGTAGGTGGACTCCTCGTAGGTGCCGCGCTCGTCGTCGTAGGCGTGCAGGACGGGCTCCGGGATCACGGCCGTGGTGTTGGCGACCGTGTTGTGCAGCCCGAGCGGGCGGTAGACGCGCTGGCGCAGCAGCTTGTCCAGCGGGGTGCCGGTGATCTTCTCCAGGGCGCGGCCGAGGAGCTGGAAGTTGGCGTGCGAGTAGCTCCAGTTGGTGCCCGGCCTGTACCAGAGGGGGTGGCTGAGGGAGATCCCGACGACCTCCCCGGGGGTCCAGTGCCGCCACGGGTCGGCGTACAGCTTCTTCAGGAAGACCGGGTCGGGGACGTAGTCGTGGATCCCCGAGGTGGAGTCGCCGAGCATGCGCAGGGTGATCTCGTCGCCGTGCGGGAGGTCGGGCAGCCAGCGGGAGACCGGCTCGTCGAGGCCGACCTTGTGCTCCTGGACGAGCTGGAGCAGCACCGTGCCCATGAAGGCGATGCCGACCGAGCCGGTCCTGAAGTGCATCGCGGGGGTGGCCGGCACACCGGTCATGGACTCGCCGACGGCGCCGGTGTACAGGTTCTTCCCGTCGACCGTGACCTTGACGAGGGCGGCCTTGAGATCGAGGTCCTTCTTGGCCTTGCGGACGATGTCGAGGACCTTGCGCGCCTGGCCCTGCGGGTTCCGCGTGGTGGCGCAGGCGCGGTGGCGGTGGTCGGGTGCGGCGGTGGCGACCGCCGTCGGCAGGGTGGCGGCGAGGAGGGCGGCGGCACACAGCACCGCCGTACGGGTACGCGTCATATGCGCACTATGGGTGGATCGCCGTAGCTCCTCCCATGCCAACACTCCGGCCGCCGCGCGCCCGGACCCGTACGGAGGAGCTGACGGGAGTTGACACCTGCTTTGGTCTGACCTTTGAATGGTTCGCACTTCGCGTGTTTCACTTCGTACGCATCCGGCAGAGGGGTGTCCCCGCCGTGGACTTCGAGTTGACCGAGGACCAGAACACGATCCGCAAGGCCGTCGCCGGGCTCCTGAAGGACTTCGACGACCGGTACTGGATGGAGAAGGACCGCGACCACGCGTTCCCCGAGGAGTTCTACGCCGCCGTCGCGGGCGGCGGCTGGCTGGGCATCACCATCCCGGAGGAGTACGGCGGCCACGGCCTCGGCATCACCGAGGCCACGCTGCTGCTGGAGGAGGTCGCGCGCTCCGGCGGCGGGATGAACGCCGCCAGCGCGATCCACATGTCGATCTTCGGCATGCATCCGGTGGTGGTGCACGGCTCCGAGGAGCTCAAGCGCCGCACCCTGCCCCGCATCGCCTCCGGCGACCTGCATGTGTGCTTCGGGGTGACGGAGCCCGGCGCGGGACTCGACACGACGAGCATCACGACGTACGCCCGCCGGGAGGGCGACCACTACGTCGTCAGCGGCCGCAAGGTGTGGATCTCCAAGGCGATGGAGTCGGAGAAGATCCTGCTGCTGACCCGGACGTCGAGGCTCGACGAGGTCGGCCGGCGCACCGACGGCATGACCCTGTTCCTCACCGACCTCGACCGCGCCCGGGTCGACGTCCGGCCGATCCCGAAGATGGGCCGCAACGCCGTCACCTCGAACGAGCTGTTCATCGACGATCTGCGGGTGCCGGTTCAGGACCGGGTCGGCGAGGAGGGCGAAGGCTTCCGCTATCTCCTCGACGGGCTCAACCCGGAGCGCATGCTGATCGCGGCGGAGGCGCTCGGCATCGGCCGGGTCGCCCTCGAGAGGGCGGTGCGCTACGGCCGTGAGCGCGTCGTCTTCGGCCGGCCGATCGGCCAGAACCAGGGCATCCAGTTCCCGCTCGCCGACGCCCTCGCACGGCTGGACGCGGCCGAGCTGGTGCTGCGCAAGGCGACCTGGCTGTACGACCAGGGGCGGCCCTGCGGGCGGGAGGCGAACACGGCCAAGTACCTGTGCGCGGACGCCGGTTTCACCGCCGCCGACCGGGCGCTGCAGACGCACGGCGGGATGGGCTACTCCGAGGAGTATCCGGTGGCCCGGTTCTTCCGTGAGGCGCGGCTGATGCGGATCGCGCCGATCAGTCAGGAAATGATCCTCAACTATCTGGGATCGCACACACTGGGACTGCCGAGGAGCTACTGATGACCGACCGGTCGGGTCTGTTCGATCTCACGGGGCGTTCCGCGCTGGTCACCGGCGCGGCGGGCGGTATCGGCTCCGCCGTCGCCGAGGCGCTCGCAGGCGCGGGTGCGGCGGTGCTGGTGACCGATGTGGACGGGGCGGCCGCGGCGGCCGTCGCCGGGAAGATAGCCGCGGACGGGGGTACGGCGGACAGCGCGCCGCTGGATGTCACGGACCGCTCCTCGGCGGACGCGGCCGTGGCCCGCGCGGCCGGGCTCACCGGCGGCACGCTGCACATCCTCGTCAACAACGCCGGGGTCACCGCCCCCGCCATGTTCGACAGGCTGACGGAGGACTCCTTCCGCCGGATCCTCGACGTCCACGTCCTGGGCGCCCACCACTGCGCCCAGGCGGCGCTGCCGTATCTGCCCGAGGACGGCACGGGCCGGATCATCAACGTCACGTCCTCGGCCGGTCTGGTCGGCACCCTGGGCCAGGTGAACTACTCCGCCGCCAAGGCCGGGATCATCGGTCTGACGAAGTCCCTGGCCCGGGAACTGGCCCGCCGGAACATCCTCGTCAACGCCCTCGCCCCGCTGGCCGCGACCCCGATGACCGAGACCATCCGCACGAACGAGAAGTTCGCGCCCCGGATGCTGGCCCGGATCCCGCTGGGCCGCTGGGCCGAGCCGGCGGAGGTCGCGGGCGCCTTCGTGTTCCTCGCCTCCGACGCGGCGTCCTTCGTCACCGGGCAGGTGCTGCCGGTGGACGGGGGCATGGTCATGTGACAGCGGGGCGGGGCGGCGTATTGAATGGACGGGGTCGGCCGGACCTCTGCAATGGTCCGGCCGAAACGGACGCACCCCCTCACCCCGCACCCCGACGAGAGGCCCGAGACCGTGTCGCCCTCCGAGCAGGAGACCACCCCCCGCTTCCGGACGCTGACCGTGCCGAAGGCGTCGGACG
Organism: Streptomyces sp. NPDC005820; assembly: GCF_040630255.1. NCBI lineage: Bacteria > Bacillati > Actinomycetota > Actinomycetes > Kitasatosporales > Streptomycetaceae > Streptomyces > Streptomyces sp. NPDC005820. The sequence continues at coordinate 126,873 of NZ_JBEXXE010000017.1, read as the reverse complement.
TGCTCGCGAACGAGGTGCGGGAGCGCATCCTGTCCGGGGAGTTCGGCGAGGGGACCGCGCTGCCCCCGGAGCGGCAGCTGGTCGAGCAGACCGGGCTGAGCCGGGCGACCGTGCGTGAGGCGCTGCGGATCCTGGAGGTCGAGGGGCTGCTGGAGATCCGGCCGGGACGTGGGGGCGGGGCCTTCGTGCACCGGCCGGGGCGGGAGTCCCTGGCGAACACCGTGCAGCTGGTGATCCGGGGGCAGGGCATCCGGCTGGAGGCGCTGCACGAGACCCGCGAGGCGATCGAGCCGGCCTGCGCCGCGCTCGCGGCCCGTCGGCGCACCGAGCGAGATCTCGAGGAACTCGACGCGGCCCACGCGGAGTTGACCGGCGCGGGCGCGGACGTGCAGCGGTTTCTGCGGGCCAACGTGCGCTGGCACACCGCCGTGGCGCGGGCGGGCGGCAACGAACTGCTCATCGGGTTCATGAGCGCCCTCTCCCGGTCCATCCACGCGGCCACGGACCTGGAGACCTTCCTGGACGTCGGCGTCCGTGAGCTGACCGCCCGGGCGCACACCCGGATCACGGAGGCGATCCGGGCCGGCGACGAGGCGGCGGCGGCCCGGCGGATGACCCGGCATGTATGCGGGTTCGCGGCGGCGGCGGCCGAGGTGGACGACCGGGAATCGATCTGAGGCCATCAGCTGAGAATGTGATTCTCTATTTCGCGCAACACCATTGACAGTTTCGGTCTGACCTTTAATACCATCCCGGTATGAGCGAGGTGAGTCCCGTACTGACCGTGGCTGCCGACGGCGACATCCGCGTCGTCACGCTGAACCGCCCCGACCGGCTGAACGGCGTGTCCGAGGAGCTGCACCGCAGGCTCTCCGAGGTGTGGCGCGAGCTGGCCGACGACGCCGGGGCACGGGCGGTCGTGCTGACCGGCGCGGGCCGGGCGTTCAGCGCGGGCGGCGACTTCGACCATCTGCGCCGCCACCACACCGATCCGGAGCTGCGGGAGCGGTCGGTGCGGCTGGACCGCACGATCCAGACCGACATGATCCGCTTCCCGCTGCCGGTGGTCGCGGCCGTGAACGGCCCCGCCGTGGGCCTGGGCTGCTCGCTGGCCCTCGGCTGCGATCTGGTCCTGATGGCCGAGGACGCCTATCTGGCCGACCCGCATGTGTCCGTGGGACTGGTCGCGGGCGACGGCGGGGTCACCCTCTGGCCGCTGCTGACGAGCCTGCTGCGGGTGAAGGAGTACCTCTTCACCGGGGACCGCATCCCGGCCTCGACGGCGGTCGAACTGGGCCTGGCCAACCGGGTGGTGCCCGGCGACCGGCTGCTGGACGAGGCGCTCGCCCTCGCCCGCCGGCTCGCCGCCCAGCCCGCCGAGGCCCTGCGCGCCACCAAGGCGGCCCTCGCGACGGTGGTCGAACAGGTCTCCCGGGGCGGCATGGAGGCCGCGCTGCTGGCCGAGCGGGCCACGATGACCAGCCCGGACCACATCCGCATCGTCGACGCGCTCGCCTCCCGGGCCGCCCGCCCGGCGGCGGCCGCGAACGCTGAGGCCGAGGAGGGCTGAGGGGCGTGGAGTCCGAGGAGTTCACCCTGGTCCGCGAGCTGCTGCGGTCGTTCGCGGCCCGGCACCGGATCGGCTCGGCCGACGAGGCGAAGCCCGCCGCCCGCACGGCGGCACAGCAGGCGCTCGACGAGCTGGGCCTCGCCGAGCTGCGCCGTACGGCGATACCCGTCGCCACCGTCCAGGAGTGCGCGCTGCTCGCCGAGGAGCACGGCCGCCACCCCCTGACCACGTCCTTCCTCGGGACGACCCTGCTGGCGCCCGAGGTCGTACGGCTCCTCGGCGAGGCGGGCCAGGAGATCGACGGCACCCCCGCCATCGCCCTCGCCCCCGACCTCGGCCTCCCGCGACCGGGGCACACCGCACTCGTCGCCTGGGACTGCGAGGGCGCCGACAGCGCACTGTGTGTGGACACCGAAGGCACCGTCAGCCGGGCCGAGTTGGGGCCACCCGCCCCCACCGCCGACCTGCTGCGCACCGTGCGCGGCGCCCGGCGCGGGCCGGTCGTCGGCCGACTCACCGCAGCGGCCCTGCGGCACTGGGAGGCCTACGCCCTGGTGCTCGTGACGAGCGAACTCGTCGGCGCGGCCCGGGAGTTCGTCACGCTGAGCGTCGACTACGCCCGCGAGCGCCGCCAGTACGGCCGTCCGATCGGCTCGTTCCAGGCGGTACGGCATCTGCTGGCCGACGCGACGGTCCTGGTGGAGGCGTGCACGAGCGCCACCCGGTACGCCGCCTGGTGCCTGGACCACGAACCGCCCGACCGGGCGCTCACCGCGGCCCGGGTGGCGAAGGCGGAGGCCGGCTCCTCGGCGGTGGAGGCGGTGTACACGGGGATGCAGGTGTTCGGCGGGATCGCCCAGACCTGGGAGCACCTGGCCCATCTGTATCTGCGCAGGGTCCTGGTGGACGCGACCGCGCTGGCGCCCCCCGAGCGGCTGCTGCCCGACCTGGCGGCACCGGAACCGGAGCCGGAGGCGGTGACGGCATGACGGACACGCCCCTGGACTTCGGCGACCCCGCCGACCTCGAGCGCCTGCGCGCCGCCTTCCGCGCCTGGCTGGCCGGGCACCCGCTCCCCGAGCGCCTCCCGGACGAGCCGCTGCCCCTCTTCCTGCACCGCTGGCACCGGCTGCTGCACTCCGGCGGCTGGGTCGGCCTCGACGTCCCCGAGGAGTACGGCGGCCGTGGACTGACGTCCCTTCACCAGGTGGCGGTGAGCGATGAGTTGGGGGCGCGCGGCGCACCCGGTGTCCCCCGCATCGGCTATCTCGCCCACGCCCTGCTGGAGTTCGCCTCCGAGGAGCAGCGCCGCCTGCTGCTGCCGCGCATGCTCGCCGGGGACGACGTGTGGTGCCAGGGGTTCAGCGAGCCCGGCGCCGGCTCGGACCTCGCCGGGATGACCACGTACGCCGAACGCCATGCCGACGGCCACTACACCGTGCGCGGGCAGAAGCTCTGGACGAGTTACGCGCAGTACTCCGACCACTGCCTCCTGCTGGCCCGCACCGATCGCACGGCCCGCCCGCACGCCTCGATCACCGCGTTCGCGCTGCCCCTCGACCGGCCCGGGGTGACCGTGCGCCCGCTGCGGGCGGCCAACGGCGACGACGAGTTCTGCGAGCTGTTCCTGGACGACGTACGCCTGGAGGAGTCCGAGCGGATCGGGGCCGAGGGGGACGGCTGGGCGCTGGCGATGACCACGGTGTCGTACGAACGCAACGCCCTGGACACCGGGCATCTGTCGAAGTACGGGCTGCTGGTGGAGCGGCTGCGGCGGGCCGCCCGGGAGCGGCGCGGCGGACTGCCGGACGGGCTGCTGTCGGAGATCGGGCGCTGCTTCGTCGACTACGAGGTGCTGCTCGCGCACGCCCGCCGCCGGATCGCCGAACGGCTCGCCGGACAGATCGCGGGGCCGGAGTCGTCCGTCGACAAACTGCTGATGACCCGGGCCGAACAGCGCCTGTACGCCACGGCGTTGAAGGTGTTCCCGCAGGAGGTGCACGGGCCCGGCGGGGACGTCTTCGCCGAGTACCTCTACTCCCGGGCCGCGTCCGTGTACGGCGGCACCTCGCAGATCCAGCGGAACATCATCGCCCAGCGCGTGCTGCGCCTGACCGACGGAGCGGACCGATGAGCCAACTCGGGCGGCACGACGTGGAGTTCCGGAGCATTCCGCATGTCATCAGGCTGGCCGCCCGCCGGTTCGGCGACGCGACGGCGCTGGTGGAGGGCGAACGGCGGCTGAGCTTCCGTGACGTGGAGGAGCTGATGCTGCGGTCCGTGCGGTCGGCGGTGGCGCTCGGCGTCGGGCCGGGCGACCGGGTGGGCCTGTGCGCACCGAACTCGGCGGAGTGGATCGTCGCCGCGCTCGGCATCCAGGGCGCGGGCGGGATCGTCGTGCCGCTCAACACCCGTTTCAAGGCGGGGGAGATCTCCTACATCCTGCGCAAGTCCGGGGCCAAGGCACTCTTCGCCGCCGCGTCCTTCCTGGGCACCGACTACATCGCCGCGCTGAAAGAGGCGGACCCCGCTCTTCCGGCGCTGGCGAGGACGGTCTCGCTGCTCGGGCCGCGCGGCTCGGCCGGGCTGAGCTGGGAGGAGTTCCTGGCCCTCGGCGAGGGGGCGGACGTCTCCGCCGCACACACCGCGATCGACCGGATCGGCCCGGACGACGTCTCGGACGTGATGTTCACCTCCGGCACCACCGGCCACCCCAAGGGCGTGATCCTCACCCACGGCCAGTCGCTGCGCGCCTACGGCTGGATGTCCGAGGAGTACACCTTCCGCGCCTCGGACACCTTCCTGGTCGTCCCGCCGTTCTTCCACTGCTTCGGCTACAAGGCGGGCTGGCTGGCGTCCTTCCTGCACGGGGTGACCGTCGTCCCCATGGCGGTCTTCGACGCCGGCCGGGCCCTGGAGATCATCGAGCGGGAGCGGGTGAGCATCCTCCTCGGCCCGCCCACGATCTTCCACGACCTCCTCGACCACCCCGACCGCGCCGGACGCGACCTCTCCGCCCTGCGGGTGTCCATGACCGGCGGCACGACGATCCCGGAGTCGCTGATCCGGGCGATGAAGAAGGACCTGGGCTTCGACATCGTGCTGAGCGCGTACGGACTCACCGAGTCGACGGCCCTGGTCACCTCGACCCGCCCCGGCGACGGCGAGGAGACCGTCGCCCGCACCACCGGCCGCCCGATCCCCGGCGTCGAGGTACGGATCGCCGCCGACGACAGCGCGAACGGGGTCGGTGAGGTCCTGGTGCGCGGCTACAACGTCACGCGCGGCTACTGGGACGACCCGGCCGCCACCGCCGAGGCCGTCGACCCGGACGGCTGGCTGCACACCGGGGACGTCGGGCGGCTCGACCCGGACGGCAATCTGTCGATCGTCGACCGGAAGAAGGAGATGTACATCGTCGGCGGGTTCAACGCCTACCCCGCCGAGACAGAGAAGCTCCTCCTCGGCTACGGGCCCGTCGCCCAGGTCGCGGTCGTCGGCGTGCCCGACGAGCGGCTCGGGGAGGTCGGCTGCGCCTTCGTCGTCCTCCGGGCGGGCGCGGAGGTCACCGAGGCGGACGTGGTGGCCTGGGCCCGGGAGCACATGGCCAACTTCAAGGTGCCGCGCCATGTGCGGTTCGTGGCGGAGCTGCCGCGCAACGCGAGCCAGAAGGTGCTCAAGCACGAGCTGCGCGCGCGGTTCGGGAGCCGTTGAGATGGGGCGGGAGGGCCCCCTCGCGGGGATCACGGTCGTGACGCTGGAGCAGGCGGTGTCGGCCCCCATGTGCACCCGTACGCTCGGGGACTTCGGGGCGCGGGTCATCAAGGTGGAGAACCCCCGGGGCGGTGACTTCGCCCGGCACTACGACGATGTCGTGGGCGGTCTCGCCGCGCACTTCGTGTGGGCCAACCGGGGCAAGGAGTCCGTCGCCCTCGACCTCAAGTCCCCGGCCGGGATGGAGGTGCTGCACCGGCTGCTGGACCGCGCCGAGGTGCTGGTCTCCAACCTCACGCCCGGCTCACTGTCCCAACTCGGTCTCTCCGTGCAGGACTTGGAGGCGAGGCACCCGGATCTGATCCATGTCGGGATCGACGGATACGGCTCCGGCGGCCCCCTCTCCCACAAGCGCGCCTACGACCTGCTGGTCCAGGCCGAGTCGGGGGCCTGCGCGGTGACGGGCAGCCCGGGACACCCCGCCAAGCCGGGGCCGCCGGTGGCGGACGTGAGCAGCGGGCTGTACGCGGCGCTGTCGGTGATGGCGCTGCTGTACGACAGGGAGCGCGGCCGGCGGGCGCCCGCGTCGGTGACCGTGAGCCTCTTCGACACCATGGCCGAGCTGATGGGGTACCCGCTGACCTACACCCGGCACTCGGGCGTCGAGCAGCAGCCGCTCGGGATGAGCTCGCCCGCCGTCGCGCCGTACGGCGCCTATCCGACGGCCGACGGGCAGACCGTCGTGCTGGGGACGACGAACGACCGCGAGTGGGACCGCCTCGCCCGTGAGCTGCTGGGACGGCCGGACCTCGCCGACGACGACCGGTTCCGCGGCAACGCGGGCCGGGTGGCGCACCGGGCCGTCCTGGACGCCGAGATCACCGCCTGGTGCGCGCGGCACGGCCTGGCGGACGTCCAGGACCGGGCCGACGCGGCGGGCATCGGCAACGCCCGCTACAACACGCCGGGCGAGGTCCTCGCCCATCCGCAGCTCGCCGCCCGCGACCGCTGGCGGGAGATCGACACCCCGGCGGGTCCGGTACCGGCGCTGCTGCCGCCGCCGGTGATCGACGGCTACGACCCGCCGATGGGCGCGGTGCCGGCGCTGGGGCAGCACACCGACGCATTGCTCGCCGAACTCGGCCTGTCCGAGCGGGAGATCGCCGGGCTGCGGGAACGGGGTGCGTTCGGATGAGCGTGCTCCTGACGCGCGACGCCGACGGGGTGCGCACCCTGACCCTCAACCGGCCGCACCGCCGCAACGCCCTCGACGCGGAGCTCTGGGAGGCGCTGCGGGGGGCCCTGACCGAGGCCGGGCGCGACCGGGGCGTACGGGCGCTGGTGCTGACCGGGGCGGGCGGGGCGTTCTGCTCCGGGGCGGATCTGCCCAAGGAGGTCAGCGCGGCCCATCCCCTGTACCGGATGCGGACGTTGACCGATGTGGCGCTGCTGCTGCACGAGCTGCCGGTGCCGACGGTCGCCAAGGTGACCGGGCCGGCGGTGGGCGCGGGCTGGAACCTGGCCCTCGGCTGCGATCTGGTGGTGGCGACCCCGGAGTCGACGTTCTCGCAGATCTTCGCGCGGCGCGGTCTCTCCCCCGACCTGGGCGGCTCCTGGCTGCTGCCCCGGCTCGTCGGTCTCCAACAGGCCAAACGGCTGGCCCTGTTGGCGGAGACGGTCGACGCGGCGCAGGCCCGGGCGCTCGGGCTGGTCACCTGGGTGGTGGACGCGGGCGAGGTGGACGCCTTCGTGGACGACGTCACCGCCCGGCTGACGGCCGGGCCGCCGGTGGCGCTCGCCCAGACCAAGGCGTTGCTGAACGAGGGCGCCGATCGCACCCTGCGGGACGCCCTCGCGAACGAGGCGCGGGCGCAGTCGGTGAACTTCGCCACCGCCGACGCCCCGGAGGCGTTCGCCGCCTTCGCGCAGAAGCGCGCGCCGCGCTTCACGGGCCGCTGGGCGGTACCGGGACGAACGGAGGACATGTGATGCGGGAAGCGGTGATCGTGGCGGCGGTGCGCACGCCCGTCGGCAGAAGGGACGGGGGGCTGGCGGACGTCCATCCGGCCGACCTGTCCGCCGCCGTGCTCGGCGCCCTGGTGGACCGCACCGGCCTCGACCCCGGGACGGTCGACGACGTGATCTGGGGATGCGTCTCCCAGGTCGGCGACCAGTCGAGCAACATCGGCCGGTACGCGGTCCTCGCGGCGGGCTGGCCGCAGAGCGTGCCCGGGACCACGGTGAACCGGGCCTGCGGGTCGAGTCAGCAGGCCCTGGAGTTCGCGGTCCAGTCGGTGCTGTCCGGTCAGCACGAACTGGTGGTGGCGGGCGGGGTGGAGGTGATGAGCCGGGTGCCGCTCGGCTCGGCCAGGGCGGGCGGGACGCCGTACGGCCCCCGGGTCCTCGCCCGCTATGACGACTTCTCCTTCAACCAGGGGCTGTCCGCCGAACTGATCGCGGACAAGTGGGGGCTCACCCGGGAGCGGCTGGACGCGTTCGCGGCGCTGTCGCACGAGCGGGCGGCGGCCGCGCAGGACGCGGGCGCGTTCGCCGGGGAGATCGTTCCGGTGGCGGGGGTCGGGGCGGACGAGGGGATCCGGCGGGGCAGCAGCGTGGCGACGCTGGCCCGGCTGAAGCCCTCCTTCCAGGAGGACGGGGTGATCCACGCGGGCAACGCCTCGCAGATCTCCGACGGCGCGGCCGCCCTGGTCGTCACCACCCCCGAGCGGGCACGGGAGTCGGGGCTGCCGCCGCTGGTCCGGTACCGGGCGGGCGCGGTGGTGGGTTCCGATCCGGTGCTGATGCTGACGGGGCCGATCCCGGCCACCGAGAAGGTGCTGCGCAAGGCCGGGGTGGGGCTCGCCGAGGTCGGGGTGTTCGAGGTGAACGAGGCCTTCGCGTCCGTGCCGCTGGCCTGGCTCGCCGAGACCGGCGCCGACCCGGAGCGGCTGAACCCGCTCGGCGGTGCGATCGCCCTCGGGCATCCGCTGGGCGCCTCCGGGGCCGTCCTGATGACCCGCATGATCCACCACATGCGGGCGCACGGACTGCGCTACGGCCTGCAGACCATGTGCGAGGGCGGCGGCACCGCCAACGCCACCCTCGTCGAACTCGCCTCCTGACGGGAGCCGTCCGTGCAGCGCACGCTCTTCACCGACGACCACGAGACGTTCCGCGCCCTGGTCCGGGACGTGGTGGCGAACGAGGTGGTCCCGCACTACACCGCCTGGGAGAAGGACGGCCGGGTGCCCCGCTCGTTCTTCGAACTCCTGGGCTCGCTGGGCCTGTTGGGCATGGCGGTGCCGGAGGAGTACGGCGGGGGCGGCCGGCCCGACTACCGCTACAACGTCGTCCTCCAGGAGGAGGCGGCCCGCGCCCTGGTCACCCTGGGCACGGTCCGCACCCAACTCGACGTCGTCCTGCCCTACTTCCTCGCCTACGCCGACACCGCCCAGCGGCAGCGCTGGTTCCCCGGCCTGGCCTCCGGGAAGCTGCTGACCGCCATCGCGATGACCGAGCCCGGCACCGGCTCCGACCTCGCCGGGATCCGCACGACCGCCGTGCGGGACGGGGACACGTATGTGCTGAACGGGGCGAAGACGTTCATCACCGGCGGGCTGCTCGCGGATCTGGTGATCGTGGTGGCGCGCACGGCGTCCGACCCCGGGGACCGACGGGCCGGGCTGACGCTGCTGGTCGTCGAGGACGGCATGCCCGGCTTCACCCGGGGGCGGGTGCTCGACAAGCTGGGCATCAAGACACAGGACACCGTCGAGCTGGCCTTCGACGACGTCCGCGTACCGGTCGCCAACCGGCTCGGCGAGGAGGGCGCCGCCTTCTCCTACCTCGGCCACAACCTCCCCCAGGAACGGATGACGGTGGCGGTCGGCTCGGTGGCGCAGACGCGCGCCGCGCTGGACACGACGGTCGCGTACGTCAAGGAGCGCGAGGTGTTCGGGCGGACGGTCGCCGGGTTCCAGAACACGAAGTTCGAACTCGCCGCCGTCTCCGCCGAGTTGGAGGCGGCGCAGACCCTGCTCGACCGGGCGGTGCTGGAGCTGGTCGAGGGCCGGCTGTCCGGCGCGGACGCGGCGAGGGTCAAGCTGTTCTGCACCGAGGCGCAGGCCCGGGCAGTCGACCGCTGCCTTCAACTCTTCGGCGGATACGGCTACATGCTGGAGTACCCGATCGCCCGGCTGTACGCGGACGCCCGCATCACCCGGATCTACGCCGGGACGAGCGAGGTCATGAAGGTCATCATCGCCAAGTCTTTGGGGTTGTGAGCCATGGAGGACTTCTCCGGCAGGGCGGGCGTGGCGTTCGTCGCGGGCGGCACCGGCGGCATCGGCGCGGCCGTCGTACGGGCCCTGGCCGCGCGGGGCAGCGCGGTCGCGTTCACCTACCGGTCCGACCGGGACGGGGCGCGGGCACTGGCCGAGGAGGTGAAGGCGGCCGAGGTGCTGTGCGTCGACCTGACCGACGAGGAGGCGACGGCCCGGGCGGTGACCGGGACGGCGCGGGCGTACGGCGGGATCCACACGCTGGTGTACGCGGCCGGCCCGCATGTGCCGATGCGGCATCTGAGCCGGGTGACACCGGGCGAGTACCGGGCCCAGCTGGAGGCGGACGCGGTCGCCTTCTTCAACCTCGTCCATCCGGCGCTGCCCGTGCTCCGCGAGAGCCGCGGCAACATCGTCGCGGTGACGACCGTCGCCACGCGTCGCTTCCCGGTGCGCGACGGGCTCTCCTCGGGCGCCAAGGGCGCCGTGGAGGCGGTGGCCCGCGCGCTCGCCGCCGAGGAGGGCCGCTACGGGGTCCGGGTGAACTGTGTCGCGCCCGGCATGCTCCAGGACGGGATCGCGGCCCGGCTGATCGAGTCGGGCGAGCTGGACGAGGCGGCGCTCGCGGTCACCCGCCGCAACATTCCGCTGCGCCGGTTCGGTGCGGCGACGGACGTCGCGGAGGCGGTGGCCTTCCTCGCCTCGGACCGGGCGGGGTTCATCACGGGGCAGGCGCTGGGGGTCGACGGTGGCTACACCGTGTGAATCGGCCGGCCTCCGACGTACGCGGCGCGCACGGCGTCCGCCGAGAGCGTGCCGAGCGCCTCGCGCAGGGGGACGTGGAGCAGGCACAGGTCGGCGGTCGAGCCGACGGTCAACCGGCGGGGCCGGGCCGGGTGTCCGGGGCGCCCGAGGAACAGGCGCAGGGCGGCCGCGGGCGTGACGCCCTCCCCGTCGTCGCGTGCGACGGCGGCCCGCATCACCGCCCACGGGTCGTGGGTGCCGTAGGGCGCGTCCGTGCCGGCGGCGACCGGGACGCCCGCCTCGGCCAGGGTGCGGCAGCGGTAGAGGTGCGGGCGGTCGTCGGGGTGGACGTCGGTGGCGTAGGCCGCGGCGCGTTCCACGGGGAAGTGCGGCTGGGTCACCACGGTCACGCCGAGCCGGCGGATCCAGGCGACCGTCTCCGCCGGGACGACGGCGGCGTGCTCGATACGGTCGCCGGCGACCGGTCCCGCCTCGTCCAGGGCGAGCAGGGTCACCAGCAGCTGCACCCGGGTGACGCAGTGGACGGCGACGGGGCGGGGCCGCGACCGGGCGACGACGGAGGCGAGTTCGGCGGGGGACGGGAGGGTCGGGTCGTCGAGCATCAGCTTCACCGGACCCTCGGCGGACATCACGAGGACCCGCTGCGGGAGGACCGAGAGCATACGCGCGAGTCCCTCACGGGGGTGGGGGTCGGCGTTGGTGAAGCCGGTGACACCGAGCCGGGCGGCCCGCCGGCCGACCGCCGCCAGGTCGAGCGGCACGGGTGGGACGAGGTCCCGCAGCCGCCGGTCCTCCCGCCAGAGCCGGCCGTCGCCGTCGAGGCCCGCGGCGCGCAGGGCGGCGCTGTTGAGGAACCACATCGCCCCGCTGCGGTGCTGGACCCGCACCGGCCGGTCGGGGACGAGCGCGTCCAGCACCCGGCGGTCCAGCTCCCCGGCGACGCTCTCGTGGTAGCCGACGGCTCGCACCCACTCCCCCGGCGCACCGGACCGCAGCGCCGCCCCGAGCTCCCCGCCGCCGCGCACCGCGCCGGGTCCGACCCGCACCGACCCCGCCTCGGCGGCGAGCGCCGCCAGGTGCACATGGTGATCGTGCAGCCCGGGCAGCAGCGCACCCCCGCGCCCGTCGACGTCGGCAGCCCCGGGCAGCCCCGGCCCGATCTCGGCGAGCCGGCCGTCCCGCACCCGCACGTCGACCCGCCGCCGCCCGTCCACCTCCACATCCCGGATCAACACGACCGGGCCCCGGGTGCCTCGCCGTGGGGGTGCGCCCTCTCTCCGTACAGGTGCGCCACGGACTCGCCGTAGGGGTGCGGCAGGGACTCGCCGTACGGGTGCGCCATCTCTCCGTGCGGATGCGCCATGGGCTCGCCGTAGGGGTACGCCACGGACTCGCCGCACGGATGCGTCATGGACTCGCCGGACGGGTGTGCCACGGAACCGACCGCTCCGCCGTCCCGGGCCACGTCCGGCGGCGACGCTGCCGGGCGCCCGACTTCCCCGTGATGCGAGACCGCCTCCGGTCCCTCGCCGGTTCCCGGCCCGGTGACAGCCCACCGAGCCCCCGCGAGGCGCGCCGCGCACGCCGTCATCGACACGCACAGCAGCTCCCCGCCCCCGGCGGCCAGTGAGCGGGCGGTGGCGTGGGCGGCGAACAGGCCCGTGACGGGGTCGGCGAGCGCGTCGCCGAGGAACACCGGCCGGCCGGCCGGGTCCCGGCCGGTGAGGCCGCCCGCCACGGCCGCGTCGTCGCCGAAGGCGACCCGGTGGTCCGCACGGCCGTACCCGGTGATGCTCACCCAGACCCGGCCGGGCCGGGCGGCGAGGAAGTCCTCCGCGTGGATGCCGAGCCGGCGCAGCGCCCTCGGCCGGGACGCCTCGATCACGATGTCCGCCTCGGCGACCAGGTCGGCGAGTGCCGGGGTGGTGAAGTCGAGCACGCGGCTCTCGTGCCCGTCGTGCAGCAGCCGGTAGAAGGCGGGGTGCCCGAAGCGGGCGCCGTCGGGCCGGGCGGTGCTCTCCGCCTTCACCACGCGCGCCCCGGCGAGCCCCAGCAGCCGGGCGCAGAGCGGACCGGCCCAGAGGGCGGAGAGGTCGACGACCCGGAGGCCGGTGAGGGGGCGGGGCCGTCGGGGCCCGTGCCGGGTCGCCCGTACGGGGGGCCGGTCGGCGCCCGCCGAGGCGTGCGCCGCCGCCGGGATGCCCAACAGCTGGGCGTGGTGAGCGAGTTGCGCGGCGGTGACGCCCCGCGCCGCCGTGGGCAGATCGGCGTCAGGGGCCGCTCCGAGGAGGGCCAGCAGGGCGGGCAGGGCGGCCGTGTCGTCGGGGCGGGCCAGGTTGACGGCGGCCCAGCCGTCGGCGGTGGCGAGGAGCCGGCAGGAGCCACCCGCCGAGACCCGGCCGGGGAGGGCGGCGAACCCGGCGAGGCGGGCCCGGAGGAAGAGGGCCTCGGACAGGTCGACGGGGACGCCGGTCAGGGAGGTGAAGTCGTCGGCCGCCTCGGTGAGCGGCCCGAGGTACGGCGCCACGGACTCGGTCCAGGGCGGTGCGCTCGCGTCAAGAGTGGCGTTCTTCTCCATGCGAACACCCTTCTCCTCCAAGGTGAGGCAAGATTACACTCCGGGGGCCATGGAGCCGCCCTTCCGTCTGATCGACCTCGACCGCAGCACCGAGCCGCAGCACCAGCCGGGGCAGTCCGTGCTGGTGGGGGTGGCCGACCGGCCCCGGCCGGCGGGCGACGCGTTCGACGTCCTGCTGACGGCCGTGCCCGACCCGCCGCGCCCCTGGGTGGGATGCGCCGACCCGGACGCCGTCGTCCGTCTCCTGCGCGAGCGCGTCACCCGGCAGCCGGCGGCGGCCGTCACCCTCGTACAGGTCCTGCGGACGGGAGCCGCGCTGCCCGCCCCGGACCGGCTGGTCCTCGAATCGCTGGCGTACTCCGCGCTGCAGGGCGGTGCGGGTTTCCGCGACTGGCTGGCCGGCGCCCCCGCGCGCACCCCGCGCCCGGCCGCCGAGCCGGTGCTGCTGCGCCGCGACGGCGGACGCCTCACCGTCACCCTGGACCGACCCCGGGTGCGCAACGCCTTCGACGCCGCCACCCGCGACGCCCTGTGCGAGGCGCTGGAGGTGGCCGTCGCGGACCCCACGGTCACCCGCGTCGACCTGCGGGGCAACGGTCCCGCGTTCTGCAGCGGGGGCGACCTCGCCGAGTTCGGTACGTCCCGGGATCCGGCCGCCGCCCATCTGGTCCGGGTCGGCCGCAGTCCCGCCGCCCTGCTGCTGCGCTGCGCGGCCAGGGTGACCGCTCATCTGCACGGGGCCTGTGTGGGCGCGGGCATCGAACTGGCGGCGTTCGCCGGCCGTGTGCGGGCCGCACCGGACACCACGGTCCGGCTGCCGGAGCTCGGCATGGGGCTGATTCCCGGCGCGGGCGGCACGGCGAGCCTTCCGGTCCGGATCGGCCGGCGGCGCACGGCGTATCTCGCCCTGACCGGCACCCCGTTGGGGGCGGCGGAGGCGTACGCCTGGGGACTGGTCGACGAGATCGACGAGATCGACGAGGACGCGGGCGCCTGAGGGCTTGGTGACGGTCCGTCAGCCGGTGTGCGGAGGTGGCGCGGTGGAGCTGCGTACCAGCAACTCGACGGCCGGGACGCCGGGTTCGGGCGGCACCCGCCCGCCTTCCACCGCGGCGGCGAGGACGGCGACGGCACGATCCGCGACGGCGGCGAAGTCCTGGCGCAGGGTGGTCAGGGGCGGGGAGAGATAGGCGGCCGCGGGGACGTCGTCGAAGCCGACCACGCTCACGTCGTGCGGCACGGTCCGGCCGACCTCGGCGAACGCCCGGATCAGCCCGATCGCCATGTCGTCGTTGGCCGCGAACACGGCGGTGACCTCGGGCAGCCGGGCGAGTTCACGGCCCGCCGCGTAGCCCGAGGCGGGGGTCCAGTCGCCCTCGGCGGCGAGGGGCGGCTCGGGTGCCCCCGCGGCGGCCAGGGCCTCGCGCCAGCCGCGCACCCGTTCCCGGGCGCTGGACCAGTCCTGCGGGCCGGGGACGTGCCGGACCGTGCGGTGACCGAGGGCGAGCAGATGCCCGGTGGCGATCCGGGCGGCGGCGACCCCGTCGGCCTCGACGACGACGGCGCTGCGGCCGCCCGTCGTCTCGACGGGGGTGCCGAGGCTGACGACCGGCAGGTCGGTGGGGAGTCGGGTGGAGCGGCCGTCGTGGATCGGCTCGGCCAGCACGACGCCGTCCACACCCTGTTCCAGCAGCGACTCCAGGGCCGCCGTGACCCCCCGGCCGGGCGAGGTGGTCGCGAAGGCGCAGGCGTATCCGGCCCGGCGCACGGCCTGTTCCAGGCCGAAGAGGAGCGAGGTCGGACCGTGCAGCGCGGAGCCGAGGGCGACGACACCGATCCTGCGGTAGCGGCCCAGCAGGAGGGCGCGGGCGGCGGTGTTGGGGCGGTAGTCCAGCTCCCGTATGACGCGCAGGACGCGCTCGCGCACCTCGGGGCTGACATGGGGCTCGCCGTTGACGACCCGTGACACGGTCTTCTGCGAGACGCCCGCCGCCCGGGCCACCTCCGTCATCCCCGGACCGCGCCGGGGTCGGGGGGAGGACATGGGCGCTCCTGTCGCGTTCGGGTGCGACTACGCAGTCAAGCCGCTCGACGACCTCCCGAAGAACGGCTTGACTACGTAGTCACGTCAGTCTTGGCGGTGGATCCCCGCACGTCAAGACCCGTCCCGACCTTTCCCGGACACTCGTCACCCGACACACGGATTTTCCTCACACGTCATCCACGGCCCACCGGGGGCCGTAAATGCGCATTTCGATTCGGACATGCGCTCCAAAGAACCCATTTCTTTCGGGCGCCGATGTTTCCCCATTCGGAATTCATCCCGTTTCCTCCGCCAT
Source organism: Streptomyces sp. NPDC005820 (assembly GCF_040630255.1). Classification (NCBI taxonomy): domain Bacteria; kingdom Bacillati; phylum Actinomycetota; class Actinomycetes; order Kitasatosporales; family Streptomycetaceae; genus Streptomyces; species Streptomyces sp. NPDC005820. Next base: position 111,627 of record NZ_JBEXXE010000017.1, on the reverse strand, counting down.
GGCCGTCCGCCGACGAGTGACCGAATCATTGCGGCTGGTTACCAGCCGATCGTTCGATCGTTGACCGGTGAGTAATAAGAGCACTACCGTCAACGCGTTTCGAGCAAGCGTTTTGATCCCGCCTTCCGCGGTGACCTGTGCCCGCGCGAATGCGGCGCACCGCCTTTGCTGTCCTGAACACCCCCCACCCTGCGGTTTCACGCTGATTCGGAGAATCATGACGTCCGCTGCGCGTTCCGAGGACATGATCATCGGCATCACCCCGTTCGGCGAGCCCGACGCCGGTCTCGCCCTGGCGGTCGGCCGGGCCGGCGGCCTCGGCGTGCTCGATCTGGGGCCCGGGGACCGAAGAGCGCGCGAGGCGCTGGCCCGGCTGCGCCGCGCGTCACCGGGCGCCTTCGGGGTGCGGGTCGGACCGGGCTGCCGGCTCACCCCCGCCGATCTCCCGCCGGAGGACGCCGGGCCGCACACGGTGGTACTCGCCGCGGACGCGCGGTGGCCCGTGGCCGAGGTCGCGGGCCGGTACCGCGTGCTGGTGGAGGTCACCGATCTCGCGGGGGCCCGGGAAGCGGCGCGCGCCGGGGCGTACGGGCTGATCGCGCGGGGCGCCGAGTGCGGCGGCCGGGTCGGCGGGCTCAGCACCTTCGTCCTGCTGCAGCAACTGCTCGCGGCGCCGGATCCCGGGCTGCCGGTGTGGGCGTGCGGCGGCATCGGTCCGCGCACGGCCGCCGCCGCGGTGGCGGGCGGGGCGGCCGGTGTCGTCCTGGACAGCCAGCTCGCCCTGCTCGACGACTCGGCGCTGCCCGAACCGGCGGCCGCCGCGCTGCGCGCGATGGACGGCTCGGAGACCGTCGTCCTGGCCGGGCACCGTGTCCTGCGGCGCCGCGGCCCCGACGCCCCGCAGCTCCCGCAGGACACCGGGCCCGAGGCGGTGGCGGCGCTGCTCGGCGCACGCGATCCGCGCACCGAACTGCTCCCGGTGGGCCAGGACGGTTTCCTCGCGGCCCGCTTCGCCGACCGCTGGGGCGACGCCCGGCGCACGGTACGGGCCCTGCGCGAGGCGATGCTGGACGCCGTACGCGACGACACGGCCGTACGGGCCCTGTTGCCGGAGTCGCCGATGAGCGCCGCGCTCGGCACCCGGCTGCCGCTGGCCCAGGGGCCGATGACCCGGGTGAGCGACGAGGCGTCCTTCGCCGCCGCGGTCGCCGCCGAGGGGGCGCTGCCGTTCCTCGCGCTGGCGCTGGCCGACGGGGCGCGCACCCGGGAGCTGCTCGCCGCGACCCGGGACGCGGTCGCGGGCCGGCCCTGGGGCGTGGGCGTGCTCGGTTTCGCGCCGGAGGAGGTGCGCGCCGCGCAGCTGGAGGCCGTACGGGAGCTGCGGCCGACGCACGCGGTCATCGCGGGCGGACGGCCGTCCCAGGCGCAGGCGCTGGAGCGGGCCGGCATCCGGACCTTTCTGCACGTGCCGTCGCCGGGGCTGCTGCGGCAGTTCCTCCAGGCGGGGGCGCGCCGGTTCGTGTTCGAGGGCTCGGAGTGCGGCGGGCATGTGGGTCCGCGCGCCGGCTTCCCGCTCTGGGAGGCCCAACTCGCGGTTTTGGAAGACCACTTGGCCGAAGCCGACGGCTCGGACCTGGAGGTGTTCTTCGCGGGCGGGGTGCACGACGAGCGGTCGGCGGCGATGATCGCCGCGCTGGCCGCGCCGCTGACCGCCCGCGGGGCCGCGGTCGGGGTGCTGATGGGGACGGCCTACCTCTTCACCGAGGAGGCGGTGGCGCACGGCGCGATCCGCCCGCTGTTCCAGCGCCAGGTCCTGGCCGCCGAGGGCACCACGCTCCTGGAGTCCGCGCCGGGCCACGCCACCCGGTGCGTGCCGAGTCCGTTCGCCGCCGACTTCCGTACAAAGGCGGCCCGGCTGCGCACGGAGGGCCTGCCCGAGCGGCAGGTCTGGGAGGAGCTGGAGCGCCTCAACGTGGGCCGGCTGCGCCTCGCCAGCAAGGGCGTGACCCGCGACGGCGACGGCTCCCTCGTTCCGGTCGACGAGCAACGCCAGTACACGGAGGGGATGTTCATGGCCGGGGAGGTGGCCGTGCTGCGCTCGGCCACCACGACCCTCGCCGCGCTGCACACGTCCGTGACGACCGGCGCCGCCGCTCATCTCGCCCTGCGGGCCGCCGAGTGGGGCGGGACGGCGGGCGGGCGGGAGGAACCCGAGGCGCCGGCGCCGCTGGACATCGCGGTCGTCGGCATGGCCTGCATGTTCCCGCAGTCCCCCGATCTGCCCACCTTCTGGGCCAACGTCGTCGGCGGTGTCGACGCGGTCGGCGAGGTGCCGGCCGACCGCTGGGACCCGGCCGTCCACCACGGCGGGTCCACCCCGTCGAAGTGGGGCGGCTTCCTGCCGCCGATCCCCTTCGACCCGCTGCGCTACGGCATCCCGCCCGCGTCCCTCGGCAGTGTCGAACCGGTGCAGCTGCTGTCCCTGGAGGCCGCCCGGCGGGCCCTGGAGGACGCCGGATACGGCGACGGCGGAAGGGAGTTCGACCGCTCACGGACCTCGGTCGTGTTCGGCGCGGAGGCGGGCAGCGACCTGTCGAACGCGGCCACCCTGCGGGCCGTGCTGCCCTCGTACTACGGGAAGGTCCCGGCCGGCCTGGAGGAGCAGCTCCCCAAGCTCACCGAGGACTCCTTTCCCGGCATGCTCGCCAACGTGATCTCCGGGCGGATCGCCAACCGGCTCGACCTCGGCGGCGCCAACTACACGGTCGACGCGGCCTGCGCGTCCTCGCTCGCCGCGGTGGACGTCGCCTGCAAGGAGCTCGTCGGCGGCACCTCCGACGTGGTGCTGTGCGGCGGCGCCGACCTGCACAACGGCATCAACGACTACGTGCTGTTCTCCTCCGTCCACGCCCTGTCCCCCACCGGCCGCTCCCGGGCCTTCGACGGCTCGGCGGACGGCATCGCGCTCGGCGAGGGCGTGGCCTGTGTCGTCCTCAAACGGCTCGCGGACGCGGAACGGGACGGCGACCGGATCTACGGCGTCGTCAAGGGCCTCGGCGCCTCCAGCGACGGCCGCTCCCTCGGCCTGACCGCGCCCCGCCCGGAGGGGCAGCGCTCGGCGCTGGAACGGGCGTACCGCAACGCGGGCGTCTCCCCGGCCGACATCGGTCTCGTCGAGGCGCACGGCACCGGAACCGTGGTCGGCGACCGCACCGAACTGCGCATCCTGAGCGAGGTGTTCGCCGAGGCCGGGGCCGGGTCCGGGGCCTGTGTGCTCGGTTCGGTGAAGTCGCAGATCGGGCACACCAAGTGCGCGGCCGGACTGGCCGGGATGATCAAGACCCTGCTGGCGCTGTACACCGGTGTGCGGCCGCCGACGCTGCACCTCGAGGCGCCCAACGCGGCCTGGGACGCGAAGAGCAGCCCGTTCGCCTTCCACGCCGAGGCCCGGCCGTGGGCGGCGCCCGCCGGGGAACGGCTCGCCGGGGTGAGCGCGTTCGGGTTCGGCGGCACCAACTTCCACGCCGTGCTGAGCGCCTACGCGGACGGCGCGCCGCCGGCGCGCGGCCTGGACGCCTGGCCGGCCGAGCTGTTCCTGTTCCGGGGACGGGACGAGGGCGCGGCCCACCGGGCGGCCGAGGAGCTGCTGCGCGCGGCGGAGGCCGAGGGCCGGCCGTGGCGGCTGCGGGATCTGGCGCTGAGCGCGGCCCGGCGGTCGGACGCGAGCGGCGATCCCGTGCGGATCGCGGTCGTGGCGACGGACGCGGACGATCTGACGGGCAAGCTCCGGCGGGCGCTGCGCGGCGAGTCCGACCCCCGGCACGGGCTGCACACGTACGACCCGCAGGACGGCGCGGTCGCCTTCCTCTTCCCCGGCCAGGGCAGTCAGCGCCCGGGCATGCTCGCCGAACTCTTCCTGGCCTTCCCCGAGTTGCGCCCCTATCTGGAACTCGGCCGCTTTTACGCCGGCGCGCTGTATCCGCCGGCCGCCTTCGACGAGGCCGTACGGGACCGGCAGCAGGCCGCGCTGACCGACACCCGGGTCGCCCAGCCCGCCCTCGGGATGGCCGGGCTAGCCGCGCACGCCGTGCTCACGGCGGCCGGGGTGCGCCCCGACATGGCCGCCGGACACAGCTACGGCGAGCTGGTCGCCCTGTGCGCGGCCGGCGCCCTCGATCCCGAGACCCTGCTGGACCTGAGCGCCGAGCGGGCGGCGGCCATCCTGGACGCCGCCGCCGACGCCGGTCCGGAGCCCGGCACCATGGCCGCCGTCGCGGCCGGCGCCGAGGAGGTGGGCCGGGCCCTGCGGACGGCGGGCGCGCCGGACTCGGTCGTCCTCGCCAACCGCAACTCGCCCGAGCAGACGGTGATCTCGGGCCCGACCGACGCGGTCACGGACGCCGTACGGCTGCTGCGCGCGGCGGGTCTCGGGGCGAAGCGGATCCCGGTCGCCTGCGCCTTCCACAGCCCGCTCGTCGCCGGGGCCGGTGACCGGTTCGCCGAGGCGCTCGCCGAACGGCCGGTGCACGCACCCGAGTTCCCGGTGTGGGCCAACCGCACGGCCGCCCCCTACCCGGCCGACCCGGACGCCGTACGGGCCGGGCTCGCCGCGCAGATCGGGGCGCCCGTCGCCTTCGCCGAGCAGATCGAGGCGATGTACGCGGCGGGGGCGCGGGTCTTCGTCGAGGCCGGTCCGGGGTCCGTGCTGACCCGGCTGGTCGGACAGATCCTCGGCGACCGGCCGCACCGCACGGTGGCCTGCGAGCCCCGGCCTGGCGGCGGACTGCCCGGCTGGCTGGAGGCGCTGGCGCGGCTCGCCGTGGCGGGGCTGCCGGTGCGCACCGGCGGGCTGCTGCGCGGCCGGGACGCGGTCGACGCCGTCCACGCCCCCGTGCCGAAGCGGCCCGGCTGGACCGTGGACGGACAGCTGGTCCGCACGGCCTCCGGCGCCCTGCTGCCCGGTGCGCTCGCCCCCGCCCGACGCGTCCCTGACCCTGTCGAAAGGACCGTGCCGACTGTGACGACGAACCCTCCGCACGGCGTCCCGTCCGACCGGGACGCGCTGATCTCCGAGTTCCTGCGCACCAGCCGGGAGATGATCGCCGCCCAACGGGACGTGCTGCTCACCTACTTCGGGGCCACGCCGGGGGCACAGCCGCCGGCGCCGCTCGCACCGCGGACCGTGGCCGGGCCCGAGGTGATACCGGCGACGGCCGCACTCCCGGCGGCACCGGCACCGGTCGAGGAAACCGCATCCGTATCCGCGTCCGCCGGGGACACCGACGTCCGGCAGGTCGTCCTGGAGATCATCAGCGAGCGCACCGGCTACCCCGTCGACATGATCGAGCCCGACCTCGATCTGGAGGCGGACCTCAGCATCGACTCCATCAAGCGGGCCGAGATCGCCGGAGAGCTGGCGAAACGGCTGGGCACCGGGGCCGGGGCGGACCTCGCCTCGCTGGACGACGCCGAGTTGGAGGAACTGGCGAAGGCCCGGACGGCCGCGGCGGTGACGGACTGGCTCCGGTCCCGGCTGGACGGCCCGGCCCCGGCGGGCGGCACGGAGACCGCACGGCCGGCGGACGGTGCCCCTTCCCGGCCGGCCACCGGGGAGCCTTCCGGTCCCGGAGTGGTGGAACCGCCCCGACGGGGCGACCCGCAGTCCTTCCAACCGGCCGGTCCGGAGACTTCCCCACCGGCCGACCCGCAGACCTTCCGACTCGCCACCCCGGAGACTTCCCCGTCGGCCGGTCCGGAGACTGCCCCACCGGCCGGTCCGGACTCCCGCCCGGCCGACCCAGGCGCCGCCCGGCCCGTCGACGAGGTCGCCGGTGAGGCGCCCCGGCGGTATGTGCTGCGGCCGGTTCTGATGGGCGTCGGTGTGTCCGGGCCGTCCGTCGTGCTCTCCGGTGGCCGGTGGGCCCTCCTCGGGGACGCCCCGGAGATCGTCGCGCGCCTCGCGGCCCACGGCGCCGAGGTCGTCGTACACCCCCGGGACCACGCGCTGTCCGAGGCGGACGGGCCGGTGGACGGTGTGGTGTACCTCGGCGCGCTCGCGGGGCCCGAGGACGACGTGCCGGTGCTGCCCGACGCGTTCGGCGTGCTCAAGGCGGCCCTCGGGCGCGGTCCGCGCCGGCTGCTGGCCGTACGGCACCTGGACGCAGAGGCGCCGGACGCCCGTTCGGCCGGGCTGCGCGGGCTGTTCCGGACCGTGGCGCGGGAGTACCCCGAGACGCTCGCCCGGCTGGTCGACCTGACCGACGCCTCGCCGGACGCGGTCGCGCGCGCCGTGGTCGAGGAGGCCGTGGCCGCCGACGGGACGCCGGTGGTGGTGCGTGCGGAGGGCGGACGGTACGGCTTCGAGCTGGTGGAGGAGCCCCTGGGGGCGCTCGGCAGCACCGGCGCGGGACCGGCCGGGGACGGGGTCGCGGAGGCGGCCGCGCTCGGCCTGGAGCGGGACTCGGTGGTGGTGCTGACGGGCGGGGCGCGGGGCATCACCGCGCAGTTCGCCGCCGCCCTCGCCGGCGCCGCCCGCTGCCGGCTGGAACTGCTGGGCCGTACGCCCGCGCCGGACGGCCCCGAGGACCCCGGCACGGCCGCCGCGCGCACCACGGCCGAACTGCGGTCCGTGCTCGCCGCACGCGGCGGGCTGAAGCCGGCGGAGATCAACCGGGCCGCCGAACTCCTGCTGGCCCAGCGGGAGATCACCGCCACCCTCGGCGAACTCACCGCGCTCGGCGCCCGGGTGCGCTACCGCTCGGTCGACTTCCGGGAGCCGGAAGCGGTGGTGCAGACGGTCAAGGAGATCCACGCCGAGCACGGCCGGCTCGACGGCGTGGTGCACGCGGCCGGGGTCATCGAGGACCGGCTGATCGCGGAGAAGACCGCCGAGTCCTTCCAGCGGGTCTACGGCACCAAGGCGACCGGCGCGGACGCCCTGCTCACGGCGTTGGAGGAACTGCCGTCCGCGCCCGCGTTCACGGTGCTGTTCGGCAGCATCTCCGCCGTGCTCGGCAACCGGGGCCAGGTGGACTACGCCGCCGCCAACGACGCCCTGGAGACCCTCGGCGCCGCCTTCGCCGCCCGCACCGGACGGCGTGCGGTGACCGTGCACTGGGGCCCGTGGGCGCCCGCGCCCGGGCACGGCGGGATGGTCGGTGCGGAACTGGCCCGCGCGTACGCCCGGCGCGGCATCCGGCTGATCGACCCCGAGGAGGGCACCGCGGCGCTGCTGCGGGAGCTGGCGTGGGGCGATCCGTCGGTCACGGCCGTGGTCCACACCGCTTCGGGCTGGTGAACGGTGACGTCATCCCCTGTGACGGCGGACCCGCCGATCCTGACAGTCCGTCAAGTTCCGGTCGCCATCGTCGGCATGTCCGTGCTGCTGCCGGGATCCGCCGGTCTCGACGCGTACTGGCGGAATCTGCGGGACGGCGTGGACGCGATCGGCGAGGTGCCGGACGGGCGCTGGGACGCCGACTACTACCGGCCCGGCACGGCGGCCGAACCGGCCCTCGCGGACCGCGTCTACGCCCGCAGGGGCGGGTTCGTGGACGGGCTCGCGGAGGTGGAGGTCACCCGGTTCGGGATCATGCCGAACTCGGTGGCCGGCACCGAGCCCGACCAGCTGATCGCCCTGCACGTGGCCGCCGCCGCCCTCGACGACGCGGGCGGCACGGACCGGCTCCCCGACCGGGGGCGCGTCGGCGTCGTCCTGGGCCGGGGCGGCTACCTCACCCCCGCACTGGCCCGGCTCGACCAGCGGGTGCGTACGGCGGGACAGCTCGTGCGGACCCTGGGCGAGCTGCTGCCCGACCTGACCGACGGCCAACTCACCCGCATCCGGGAGGCGTTCACCGAGCGGCTGGGGCCGGACAGCCCCGAGTCGGCGATCGGTCTCGTGCCCAACCTCGCCGCTTCCCGGGTCGCCAACCGGCTCGATCTGCGCGGCCCGGCGTACACGGTGGACGCCGCCTGCGCGTCCTCCCTGGTCGCCGTGGACCAGGCGGTCGCCGAACTGGCCTCCGGGCGGTGCGACGTGATGCTCGCCGGGGGTGTCCACCACTGTCACGACATCACCTTGTGGAGCGTGTTCTCCCAACTGCGCGCCCTCTCCCCGAGCCAGCGGATCCGCCCCTTTCACCGGGACGCCGACGGCATCCTCATCGGCGAGGGCACCGGCGTCGTCGTCCTGAAGCGGCTGGCCGACGCCGAGCGGGACGGGGACCGGATCTACGCCGTGATCCGGGGCACCGGGGTGGCGAGCGACGGCCGGGCGGCCGGGCTGGTCAATCCCGATCCCGGCGGCCAGGCACAGGCCGTACGGCAGGCGTGGCGGGCCGCCGGACTCGACCCGGCAGCGCCCGGCGCGCTCGGGCTGCTGGAGGCGCACGGAACGGCGACCCCGGCCGGTGACAGCGCCGAACTGACCACGCTGGCCGAGGTGTTCGGGCCGGGTGACGGCGGGCGGGACGCCGTCCTGGGCTCGGTGAAGTCGATGATCGGGCACACCATGCCCGCCGCCGGTGTCGCCGGTCTGGTCAAGGCCGCCCTCGCCATCCACCACGCGACCCTGCTGCCCACGCTCCACTGCGACGATCCGCACCCGGGCCTCGCCCGCACCCGCTTCCGCACGCTGGAGAAGGCGGCGGAGTGGGAGACCGGCCCCGGACAGCCGGTCCGCCGGGCCGCCGTGAACGCGTTCGGGTTCGGCGGGATCAACGCCCACGTGGTGCTGGAGGAGGCACCGGGCGCACGGACGGGTGCCGCCGCGCCCCCCGGCCCCACCACCACACACGGCACCCGCCCGGCGGCTTCCCCGGGGGCCGCCCCCGCCTCCCAGGCCCACACTCTGGTCAGCGAGCCCGAGGCGGCTTCGCCGGGAGCCGACCCCGCCTCCCAGGCCCACACTCTGGTCAGCGAGCCCGAGGCGGCTTCGCCGGGAGCCGGCCCGGCCTCCCAGGCCCACACTCTGGTCAGCGAGCCCGAGGCGGCTTCGCCAGGGGCCGGCCCGGCCTCCCAGGCCCACACTCGGGCCGGCGAGCCCGAGGCGGCTTCGCCGGGAGCCGGCCCCGCCTCCCAGGCCCGCACGCAGGTCAGTGAGCCCGAGGAGATTCTGCTCCTGGCCGCCGACTCCCCCGCCCGGCTCGCCACCCTTCTGGACGCCGACGACGTCACCGTACGAGCCGCGGGACTCGATCCCGCTCGCCCGCACCCGGGATCGGGCCCGGCCCGGGTCGGGATCGTCGGACCCACCGCCAAGCGGCTCGCGCTGGCCCGTCGCGCGGTCGGCAAGGGGAGCGCCTGGCACGGCCGCAGCGACGTCTGGTTCCGGCCCGAGCCCCTGCTGGGCGCCGGTGGCGGAAAGCTGGCGTTCCTCTTCCCCGGCCTGGAGGGCGACTTCACGCCCCGGGTCGACGACATCGCCGCCCACTTCGGCCTGCCCGTGCCCGAACTCCCCCGGCGGGACGCCCAGGACATCGGCCGGCACGGCTTCGGTGTCGTCGCCGTGGGCCGGCTGCTCGACACCGCGCTGCGCCGCGCAGGGATCGTGCCGGACGCGGTCGCCGGGCACAGCGTGGGCGAGTGGACGGCGATGGCGGCGGGCGGACTGTACGCGGGGGACGAGGTCGACGCCTTCATGGCGGGCTTCGACCCGGACTCGGTGACGGTTCCCGGGCTGGCCTTCGGCGCGATCGGCGCGTCCGCCGCACGGGTGCTGGCGGCGCTGCGCGACGAGGGCGGGGCCGGGGCGGGACTCGTCCTCTCCCATGACAACGCGCCCGGCCAGTCCATGGTGTGCGGGCCCGAGCCGGCGGTGGAGGACTTCGTCCGGGTGTTCCGCTCCCGGGGCGTGCTCAGCCAGGTACTGCCGTTCCGGTCGGGCTTCCACACACCGATGCTGGAGCCCCATCTCGGCCCGATCGAGGAGGCCGCCGACCGGTTCCGGCTGCAGGCGCCCCACACGCCCGTCTGGTCGGGGACGACCGCCGCGCCCTTCCCCGAAGGGGAGGCGGAGATCCGGGCGTTGTTCGTCCGGCATCTGCTGGAGCCCGTGCGGTTCCGGCAGTTGGCGCAGGCCCTGTACGAGTCCGGGCACCGGGTGTTCGTCCAGGCGGGCCCGGGACAGCTCGGCTCCCTCGTCGGCGACACCCTCGGCGGACACGACCACCTGGTGGTCGCCGCCAACTCGCCCCACCGCACGGGCCTGGAACAGCTCCGCCGGGTGGCCACGGCGGTGTGGACGGCGGGGGCGAAGGTGGCTCCGGCCCTGGACCGCCCCCGGCGGGCCGGGGCCCGACGCCCGCCGGTGCGCCTGGACCTGGGGAGCGCACTCGTGTCGCTCCCGCCGGAGCGGCTCGCCGGACTCCGCGCCGGACTCGGCCCCGCGTCCAGCCCCGCATTCAGCCCCGGTCCCCGCCCGGGCGCCGGCGACCTTCCCTCCCCGCTGGATGCCCTTGCCGCACACTCTCCCCTGGCCGCCGAGTTGAGCGCCCTGATGCGCGAGACGGCGGACACGGCCGCGGCCCTGATGCGCCCACCGGCCCCGCACCACACTCCCGCCCCCGCCCCCACTCCCGCTCCCGCCCCTGTCCCCGTCCCCGTCCCCAGGGCGCTCACCCCCCGCCGCACCACCCTCCGCGTCTCCCCCGACACCATGCCCCACCTCCTCGACCACTGCTTCTTCCCGCAGCGCCCCGGCTGGCCCGAGGTAGCTGACCGGTGGCCCGTGGTGCCGGCGACGACGATCGTGCGGCACATCATGGACGCGGCGGCCGAGGCGGCCCCCGGCACGGTGCCGGTCGCCGTGCACGGCGCGCGGTTCGAGGAGTGGCTCACCGCCACCCCGCCGGTCGACGTACCGGTGACGGCGGTCCCGGAGGGCCCGGACCGCATGGCCGTGTCCTTCGGCCCGCGCGCCCGCGCCACGGTCGAACTGGCCGCCTCCCACCCGTCCCCGCCCCCGGCCCCCTGGCCGGCCGGCACCGCCGCCGAACGCGTCCCCGAACACACCGCCGCCCAGCTCTACGACGAGCGCTGGATGTTCCACGGCCCGGCGTTCCAGGGCGTCACCGAGCTGACCGCGATCGGCGACCGGCATGTGCGCGGGATCATCACCACCCCGCCCGCGCCCGGCGCGCTGCTGGACAACGTCGGTCAGATCCTCGGCTACTGGATCATGGCGACGCGGACCGAGCGGACCGTGGTGTTCCCGGTCGGTATGCGCGAGATGCGGTTCCACGGGCCGCATCCCGCACCCGGCACCGAGGTCGCGTGTCTCGTCCGGATCACCTCGCTCACCGACACCGTCCTGGAGGCCGACGTCCAGCTGACGGTCGCCGGCACGGTCTGGGCCGAGCTGTACGGCTGGCAGGACCGCCGCTTCGACAACGACCCGAAGACCCGTCCCGTCGAGCGCTTCCCGGAGCGCAACACCCTCTCCGAGTCCCGGCCGGGCGGCTGGACACTGCTGCACGAGCGCTGGCCGGACCTCGCCTCCCGCGAGCTGATCATGCGTAACTCGCTCGGCGGCCAGGAGCGTGACGAGTACGCGGCGCACGCCCCGCGCGGGCGCCGGCAGTGGCTGCTCGGCCGGATCGCCGTCAAGGACGCCGTACGGCGGTGGCTGTGGGACCAGGGCGAGGGCCCGGTCTTCCCGGCGGAACTCCGGGTGCGCAACGACGCGTCGGGCCGCCCGTACGTCACCGGCGTGCACGGGCGGGACCTGCCCCCGCTGGACGTCTCCCTGGCCCACTGCGCGGAGGCGGGCGTGGCGATCGTCCGCCCGCGCACACCCGGCCCGGGTCCCGGTCCCGGCATCGACATCGAGGAGGTCACGGCCCGCACGCCGGAGACCCTCGACGCGGCTCTGGGACCGGACGAACTCCGGCTGCTGAGCGGCCTGTTGTCGGCCGGCCAGGACTCCGAGGCGCTCTGGTTCACCCGCTTCTGGGCGGCGAAGGAGGCCGTCGCGAAGGCGGAGGGCACCGGATTCGGCGGCCGGCCACGGGACTTCACCGTCCGGAACGCGACCCCGGACGGCGACCGGCTGACCGTCTCCGGACGGCTGGCGCGCGCCTACACCGTGCTCTGCGAGCCCGCCGCCAACCCGCCCGCCCTGCCCGCCCGCCAGTACGTCGTCGCCTGGACCACCGGCCCGGCACAGGCACCCGCACCGGCACCCACACCGCCGAACCGACCGAACCGACCGAAGGAGTACGACCGATGACGCCCGTCACCGCCGACGAGGACAGTGTCCTCGCCGACATCACCGGCATGCTCGCGCGGCTCCTGGAGGACGAGTACGGCCTCGACGACGTGGAGATCGGCATGCAGACCTCGTTCAACCGCGATCTGGAGCTGGAGAGCATCGACCTGGTGACGCTGGCGGGACTGCTCCAGGAGCGGTACGGCGACCGGGTCAACTTCGCCGAGTTCCTGGCGGGGATGGAGTTCGACGAGATCATCGAGCTGACCGTCGGCCGGCTCGTCGAGTACGTGGTGACCAGTCTGAAGGCGGCGGGGGCGAGCTGAGCCATGGCGATGGTCGACACCGGCGCCGTCCGGTTGCACGTCCAGCGGCTCGGTCCCGGCGGGGGCCGCCCGGCCGGCGCCACCGTCGTCCTGGTGCACGGTCTGCTCACCGACAGCCTGGCCAGCCACTACTTCACCGTCGCGCCCGCGTTCGCGGCGGCCGGCCTGGACGTCGTCATGTACGACCTGCGCGGCCACGGGCGCAGCGGGCGCCCCGCCGAGGGCTACACCCTGGACCACAACATCGACGACCTGGAGGCGCTCCTGGACCGGCTGGGGGTGCCGGGGCCGGTGCATCTGGTCGGCAACTCCTACGGCGGCACGGTCGCGTTCGGTTACGCGGTCCGTCATCCGGAGCGGGCGGCCAGCGTCTGTCTCATCGAGTCCGAGCCGGCCACCCCGGCCTGGGCGCGGAAGCTGGAGCGGATCCTGGGCTGGGTGGTGGAGCGGCTCGCGCACCACGAGCCGGAGGCGCTCGCCTGGGTCACGGCCCACCGGGGGCAGCACACGGCCCGGCTGGCCAGGGGCGCGGCGCGGCTCGTGCGGGAGACGACCCTCGGCCGGGACATCCCGGCCAGCCGGGTGCTCACGCAGGAGCAGGTGGCGTCGGTGCGCTGCCCGGTGCTCGCCCTCTACGGGGGCGACTCCGACCTGGCCGAGCAGGCGGCCTGGCTGGAGGGGGTACTGCCGGACTGCCGGACGGTGATCGTGCCCGGTCATGAGCACTCGATCCTCGTGGAGGCCTCGGGGACGGTGGGCGGGCAGGTTCTGGCCCTGGTGGCGGAGACCCTGGGGACGGCGGCCCGGTGAGCCGGTTCCTGTTCGTCGTGCCGCCGCTGGTCGGGCATGTGAACCCGACGGTGGGGGTCGCGGCCGAGCTGGCCGCGCGGGGACACCGGGTGGCGTGGGTGTGCCCGGATCCGGAGCTGGTGGGGCGGCTCGCGGGGCCCGGTGCGCTCGTGTTCGGGTGTGCCGGTGCCGTCCGGGGCGAGCGGCCCGCCGAGCTGCGCGGCCCCGAGGCGCTGAAGTTCCTGTGGGAGTGGTATCTGCTGCCGCTGGCCGAGGCGATGGCGCCGGGTGTGCGGGCGGCCGCCCGGGAGTTCCGGCCGGATGTGGTGGTGGCCGACCAGCAGGCGTTCGCGGGGGCGTTCACCGCCGAGCGGCTGGGGCTGCCCTGGGCGACCTCGGCGACGACCTCGGCCGAGTTCACCGATCCGCTGGCCGGGCTGCCCAAGGTGCGGGAGTGGGTCGACGAGCGGCTGGCCGCACTGCGCACCTCGCTCGGCGCTCCCTCGGGGGCGACGGACCCGCGGTTCTCCCCGCATCTCGTGCTCGCCTTCAGCGCGGCGGAGTTGGCGGGCCCGGCCGAGGGGGTCCGCTGGGTCGGCCCCTCGATCGGCGCGCGCCCCGAGGCGTCCGGCTTCCCCTGGGAGTGGCTCGATCCCGGCCGGGCCACCGTCCTGGTGAGTCTCGGCACGGTCAACGCCGATGCGGGCGGGCGTTTCCTCGACGTGTGCCGCACCGCGATGCGCGAACGGGCGGACCGGGTGCAGGCGTTGATCGTCGACCCGGGCGGCGCCCTCGGCGCCGCCGGTGACGACAAGGACGTGCTGGTGGTGCCGTCCGTGCCCCAACTCGCGCTGCTGGAGCGGGGGCTGGACGCGGTGGTGTGCCACGCCGGGCACAACACGGTGTGCGAGGCGCTGTGGCACGGCGTCCCGCTGGTGGTCGCCCCCATCCGGGACGACCAGCCGGTGGTCGCCGGGCAGGTCGTGGACGCGGGCGCCGGGGTGCGGGTGCGCTTCGGCCGGGTCACGGCGTCGCGGCTGGGCGCCGCGCTGGACGCCGTACTGCACGAGCCCGAGTACCGGGCGGCCGCCGACCGGATCGGGTCGGCGTTGCGCGCCGCGGGCGGCGCACCGGCCGCCGCGGACCATCTCGACGCGTTGGCAAGGGAGTCCGGATGACCGACGAGACCCGGCCGGGCGAGCGGATCGCCGCGCTGCGCCCCGGCTACCAGGCCGACATCGCGGCCGGTGCGGAGCGCTTCCTGGAGCCCCGGCGCACCAGCTGCCCGTGGTGCGGCGGCGAGGCCCTCACCACCCGGCTGCGCACCACCGACCTGCTGCAGCACAAGCCGGGCCGGTTCGTCCTGGACCGCTGCGAGGGCTGCGGGCACGTCTTCCAGAACCCCCGGCTGAGCGCGGCGGGGCTGGAGTTCTACTACCGGGACTTCTACGACGGCCTGGGCGAGAAGAAGCTCGGGGAGACCTTCGGGGCGCGGACGAGGACGTACCGGAACCGGGCCGAGTCGATGCTGCCGTACGACTCCGCGCCGAAGGCCTGGCTGGACGTGGGCACCGGGCACGGGCACTTCTGCGCGGCGGCGCGGGAGGTGCTGCCGGACACGGTGTTCGACGGGCTGGACTTCACCGACGGCGTCGAACTCGCCGAGCGGGAGGGCCGGGTGGCGCACGGACACCGGGGGAGCTTCCCGGACCTGGCACCCGAACTGGCCGCCCGGTACGACGTGGTGAGCATGTTCCACTATCTGGAGCACAGCACCGACCCCGACCGTGAGCTGCGGGCGGCCCGGGAGGCGGTGCGGCCGGGCGGGCATCTGCTGATCGAGGTCCCGGACCCCGAGAGCCGGTACGCCCGGCTGCTCGGCCGCTGGTGGCTGCCCTGGCTGCAGCCGCAGCATCTGCATTTCGTGCCGGTGGCCAATCTGCGGGACCGGCTCACCGAGCTGGGCTTCACGGTGGTCGCGGAGCAGCATGCCGAGCCGCACGATCCGGTCGATCTGCTGGCCGCCGTGTGGCTGGCGCTGGACCACGCGGCGCCGCGCGAGGACGCGCCGTGGCTGTCCGCACGGCCGGGCGCGCTGCGCCGTACGCTGCGGGCCGCCCTGCTGATCGCGGGCGTCCCGGCGCTGATCGCGGGCACGCTGCTCGACCGGTTCGCCGTCCGGCCGCTGGCGCACCGGCTGGGTGTGTCCAACGCGTACCGGATCGTGGCCAGACGCGGCTGACGGCTGGGCAGACGGGTTCCGCCGTGCTAGCTTCAGGCCCACCGAACCATCAGGAATCCTGGCGATCCACGGTACGGCCCGACGAACGGAACCCGCATGTCCCTCCTGGCCAGACCGGCGGTGGCGACCCGCGCCGCCAAGACGATGCAGGGCCTCACCAGGCTGGCGAGCCGCCGCTCCGGCGGCCCCGGTTCCACGGCTGCCTGGCAGGCCCGGTTCCCCGAGTACCCGGGGGACGCAAGCGGGACGACCGTGTCGACGTCGGTGGCCCCGGCGCCGGTCACGGTGTACCTGCCGCCGGGCGGGACCGCCACCCGGCCACCCGTCCACGTCAACTTCCACGGCGGCGGCTATGTCATGTCGATGCCGGTGATGGACGACGCGCTGTGCCGCTTCCTGGCCGTCGAGGCGGGTGTGGTCGTGGTCAATGTGAAGTACGTGGTCGCGCCGCAGCACCCGTTCCCGGCGCCGACCACCCAGGCGTACGAGGTCGTGCGCTGGGTGGCCGGGCACGGCGCGGAGCACGGCTGGGACGGCGCGCGGCTCACCGTGGGCGGGCAGAGCGCGGGCGGCGGGCTCGCCGCGGCCGTGGCCCGCCAGGCCCTGGAACAGGACGGTCCGGCGATCGCCCTCCAGATCCTGCACTATCCGCCGCTGGACCTCGCCACCGCCGCCCGGGACAAGAAGGCGTCGGTCGCCCGGCCGATGCTGCGGCCCTGGATGGCGGACGTCTTCGACACGTCGTACGTGCCCGACCCGAAGGCGCGCGCCGACCGGCTCGTCTCCCCCGCGCACCCCTCGGACACCGCCGATCTCCGGGGCATCGCACCGGCTCTGGTGATCACCGCCGAGTACGACCTGCTGCGCGCGGAGGCGGTCCGCTACGCCGAGCGGCTGCGCTCGGCCGGCGCCCTCGTCGAGCATCACGACGTGACCGGCGCCGACCACGGCTACGACACGAGCGACGACGAAAAGGCCCGTACCTCTTACGCCCTGATGGCCCGTCATCTCCGCCGGGCCACCACGCCCGACGCCTCCTGAGAGGCGCGGGCGCCGCGGTCCCGCCGGAAGCCGCCGTCCCCCTATTCGGCGGCTTCCGGCGGGACGACCCCCAACTGCGCGGCCCGCCCGGCCAGTTCACGCCAGAGCTTCGGCGCCACCGGGATGCCCCGCTCCCCTCGCCCTGCGGCGACGGCGGCACTGCGTTCGCCCGGGTAGTACACGCCCTCCGCACCTTCCGCCACGGGCAGGCCCTTCAGCGCGTCCAGCGTCGCCCCGACGTCCTCGGCGAAGGTGTCCGCGCCGCCGAAGGCAGCCGGGTCGACCGCGATGAGCAGGGCGTTCTGGCGGTGCTTACGGCCCGCCGGATCACCGGAGTGGAAGGCCGCGAGGATCGGCGCGCCGACCAGCACACTGGTCAGCAGTTCGAACGCCAGGGACATGCCGGAGCCCTTCGCCCCGCCCAGCGGCAGCGGCATGACCGCCCGTTCCGGGTCGGTGGTGGGGATGCCGTCCTCGGTGGCCGCCGCCCCCTCCGGCAGCGGGGTGCCGGCCGCCTTCGCCTGCCGGATCTTCCCCAGGGCGATGGTGGCGGTGGCCATGTCGAGCAGCGGCGGGGCGTGCCGCGACCCCGGGGCGGTCGGTACGGCGACGGCGAGCGGGCTGGTCGCGACCGCCGCGCCCTTCACCCCGGTGTAGCCCATGTTCGGCATGCCGGCGACGAACCCGATGCCGACCAGGCCCTGTTCGGCGATCCGGGACACGTAGTAGCCGATCGCCCCGGTGTGCACGGTACGGCGTACGCCCACCGCCGCGACGCCGGTCGCCCTGGCCCGGGTCACCGCCTCGTCGGCGGCGGCGGTGAGGGCCACCGGGCCGGGCGCGCGGTCGGCGTCCACGACCGCCGTGGCCGGGGCGCTCGACTCGACGACGATCCGGGCGTCGGCGTTCGCGACGCCCTTCTCCAGCAGGTCCAGATAGGCGGGGACACGGGCGATGCCGTGCGAGTCGACGCCGCGCTGCGCGGCCCAGACGAACACGTCGGCGGTGGTCCGGGCGTGTTCGGCGCTCAGGCCGCCCTTCTCCAGGAGGGCGGCGGAGAAGGCGCGCAGGTCCGCTGCGGGCACCAGGACCTTCGGGGGTGGGGTGGACATGGGGGTCTCCTGAGTCAGCGGGTGACGAGGACGTCGACGACGGCGGTGGTGCCCCCGGCCACGGCCGCGAGGGCGCGCTCCAGCGCGGGGGCGAGCGCGTCCGGGGCGTCGACGGTCTCGGTGTGCATGCCGAAGGGTTCGGCGAAGGACGCCAGCCGGGGCAGCCGGTGCAGATCGGTGCCCAGCCACTCCCCCGTCCCGGCGGCCGCGCCGTCGGGGTAGAAGCGGCGGTGGTTGAGGTTCATCGACCGGTAGGCGCGGTTGTTGAACACCACGACCAGCAGCGGGAGTTCGTACGTCCGGGAGGCGTCGTACGACGGGACGAGCGGGTTGTAGGCGAACGCGCCGTCACCGATCGTGAGCACCACCGGGCGGTCCCGCGCGGCGAGTTTGACGCCGAGGGCGACCGCGAGGCCCTGGCCGAGTCCGCCCTGCACATAGAAGTACGAGTCGGGGGCCGAGGTCCGCAGGTGCCGCTTGACCACCCGGCTGTGGGTGATCGTCTCGTCGACGACGATCGCGTCCCTGCCGTCGAGCAGCCCGCGCAGGGTCGCGGCGACCAGCACCGGGTCGATCCCCTCCGCGGCCGCGGCCCTGGTCTCGGCGGCGTCGACGGCGGCCTGTTCCTCCGCGTGCCGCTGTTCCTGGGCCCGGCGGCGGGCGTCCGGCACCGCGCCGTCCAGGTCCTTGGCCCGTTTGGCCAGCTGGCGCAGGCTGTTCGTGACGTTTCCCTCCAAGTACCGGTCGGCGAACAGCACTTGGTAGACGACGTGCGGGCGCTGCGGCACCTCGTCGATCACCACGACCGTCGCCCTGGCGGGGCGGCGCGACGGCGGGTAGAACGGGGCGCGGCAGTTGACGAGCAGGATCAGGTCCGCCTCTTCCAGCCACGGCCCGATGTCGCTGCCCGCGTGGAGGGGGTGGGTGCGTGGGAAGTTGGCGCAGACCGCGGAGTCGGGCTCGACGACCGGGATCTGCCAGGCCTCGGCGAAGGCGACAAGGGCCTCGAAGCCGCCCGCCTCCCGGCCGGCCGTCTCGGTCACGATCACCGGGTGGCTGGCCTCGCGGATCAACTGCGCGACGGCGTCGGCCTCTTCGGGCGAGCTGTGGGTGGAGCCCGGCGCGACGACGGGCTTGGCCGTACGGCCGTCCCACTCCTCCAGGAGGATCTCCAGCGGGACGTTCAGGTACGCCGGTCCCGCCGGGGCCCGCCAGGACAGCTCCGCCGCCCGGGTGATCATGGTGGGCAGGGTGTGGACGCTGGCGGCCTCGTTGGCCCACTTGGTGAACGGCTGGGCGACCTGGTGCGGGCCGCCCACGATCGACAGGTTGCGGTACCACTGCCCGCCCGGGTCGTGGCCGGGGGCGTCGCCGTAGGTGGTCGACTCCGAGGAGGCCACCACCATGGGCACGCCCGCGAGGAGCGCGCCGTGCACCGCCATCGAGCCCTGCAGCAGGCCGGGGGCCGCGTGCAGCAGCACGCCCTGGGGGCGGCGGGCGAGGAGACCGTAGCCGGTGGCCATGCCGACGGCCACGGTCTCGTGGGTGAGGTCCAGGTAGCGCGGCGCCGGCTCGCCGTCGCGGTGGCGGCGGGCCAGGGACTCCCACACCGGGGCCCATTCGGAGCCGGAGGAGCAGAAGAGGTGGTCGGCGCCGGCGGCCTCGAAGGCGGCTAC
Organism: Streptomyces sp. NPDC005820; assembly: GCF_040630255.1. NCBI lineage: Bacteria > Bacillati > Actinomycetota > Actinomycetes > Kitasatosporales > Streptomycetaceae > Streptomyces > Streptomyces sp. NPDC005820. Next base: position 92,233 of record NZ_JBEXXE010000017.1, on the reverse strand, counting down.
GAAGGCATCACCGCCGTCCCGGCGCGGCGTAGGGGTGCTGTCGGTCATCTGCGGGGTGTCCTCAGCCCTCGATCGGCCAGTTCAGGACCTCGGAGATACCGCGGCCCATGATCCACTCCAGCTCCTCGGGCGTGAAGTCCCAGTGCTTGGTGAACTGTTCGATGGTGTCGGTGTAGGTGATGCCGTGGCCCAGCAGCCGGGTGATGTCGGTGCCGTAGAAGCAGCGCTGCGGGCCCATCCTGTCGACCATCTCGCGCACGTACTTCTGGATGTTGCCGTTGGGGAAGGGCTGCGTCGAATAGCCGGGCAGCGCCGAGACCTTGACGTAGATGTTGGGGTGGACGGCCAGGTCGGCGGTCTCGGAGACCCAGTAGCCGATCGCGTCGTCCACACAGCGGGCCATGATGCCCATGTGATCGATGATGATCTTCAGTTGGGGGTGCTTCTCGGCGATCCGGCCGAGCTCGCGCTTCCAGATCGGGGCGTGGACCATGGTGGGGATGCCGAGTTCCTCGGCGACCGGCCAGTACCAGTCGTTGGTACCGTCGATCATCCAGTTGCGGTCCTGCGGCCGGTGGAAGGTCAGCCGTGTGCCCTTGACATGCGGGTTCTGCGCGAAGTCCGCCAGCATGGCCTTGCCCTCCGCGGGCTTGTTCTGCGGGATGCGGGCCATGATGCCGAAGCGGTCGGGATGCGCCTCGCAGGCCTCGAGCGCGTAGTCGATCCGGTCGCCCTCCCAGGACGGCGGCAGGATCAGCGCGCGGTTCACCCCGGCCTCGTCCATCAGCTCCAGCGCCTCCTCGTAGGAGAAGGGGTCCTCGCGGTGTCCGTTGAGGCGGATCCGCTCCCGGGCGCCGGGCACCCAGGGGCGGTCCGGGGACTCTTCCAGCCAGATGTGGATCTGCGTGTCGACGACGAACATGTCCCGTACTTCCTTCTCTCGGTGGGGCACGTGGTGAGGCGTTGCGCAGGGAACGCTAGGCGGGCGGAAAGGCCTTGCGGAGCCCCTGGGAGCGCAAGCTGTTCTTGCGTGAATCCGCCCTGTTCGCAGGGCACTTTCAGGATGCGGACCGGTGATCGAGGACGGCGTCGGCGAGGTGCTCGGCGATCGCCATGGAGGCCGTCGCGGCGGGCGAGGGCGCGTTGCGCACGGCGGTGATCCGGCCCCTGCGGTGGATGCGGAAGTCGTCCACGAGGGTGCCGTCACGGTCCAGTGCCTGGGCGCGCACGCCCGCCCCGCCGCGGACGACGTCCCGGACGCCCACACCGGGGACGTAGAGGGCGGCGTCCCGCATGAAGGCGGCCGTGGAGAACGAGCCCCGGTACTCCTTGATCCCGGTACGCCAGTGCCGGGCCGCCATCCGCCAGGTGCCGGGGTAGGCGGCGAGGCCGGCGAGGTCGCGGGGGGAGATCCGGGTGCGGGTGTAGCCCTCCCGGGCCAGGGCCAGGACGGCGTTCGGGCCGACCTCCACCGAACCGTCGACCCTTGGGGTGAAGTGCACGCCGAGGAACGGGTAGCGCGGGTCCGGCACCGGGTAGACCAGCCCGCGCACCAGATCCGTCCGCTCCGGCCCGAGCAGCATGTACTCGCCCCGGAAGGGGACGATCCGCGGCTCCCGCCGGTCCCGGGCGAGCCCCGCGACCGTGTCGGAGTGGAGGCCGGCGCACAGGATGAGGCGGTCCACGCGCAGGCGCTCCTCCCCCGAGGACGTCCTGGAGGCCAGCTCCACGCCGCCGGGTACGGCGGTGATCCCCGTGACCGGGAAGCCGAGCCGCACCTCGCCGCCGGAGTCGACGACGTCCTGCGCGAAGGCGCGGGCGATCGCCGGATAGTCGGTGATCGCGGTGCGCGGGGAGTGCAGGGCCGCGATCCCCCCGGCGTTCGGCTCGATCTCCCGGATCTCCTCCTTCGAGACCCTGCGCAGATCCGGCACATGGTTGTTCCTGGCCCGCTCGTACAGGCCGGCCATCCGGCCGAGCTCGTCCTCACGGACGGCCACCACCAGCTTGCCGATCTCCCGGTACGGCAGCCGCCGGTCCCGGCAGTACTCGCGCAGCAGCGCGACCCCCCGTACACACAGGTCGGCCTTGAGACTTCCCGGGGTGTAGTAGAGGCCGGCGTGCACGACACCCGAGTTGTGACCGGTCTGGTGCAGCGCGGCCGCCCACTCCTTCTCGACCACCACGACGCGGGTGCCGGGGCGGCGCAGCGCGAGTTCGCGGGCCGTGGCCAGCCCCACGATGCCCGCGCCCACGACACCGATCGTCTCGTCAGCCACGGGCGCTCTCCGGGGCGCCGAGATGGATCGCGACCGTCTTGACGCGGGTGGAGAAACGGAGCACCTCGTCGCCCTGCTCCTTGTACGCCGTACCGGAGTCGCGGAAGCCGCCGAACGGCAGATGGACGTCCCAGCCGGTGGTGGTCGTGTTGACGGCGACCTGCCCGCACTCGGCCTCGTCGGCGAAACGGTGGGCGCGGGCCAGGTCCCGGGTGAAGACGGCCGCGGCGAGGCCGAAGGCGGAGTCGTTGACGGCCTCGACGGCCGCGTCGAACCCGTCGACCGCCCGCAGCGCGAGCACCGGCCCGAACACCTCCTCGCGCCAGATCGCCGTCCCGGGCGTGATGTCGGCGAGGACCGTCGGCAGCACATGGCAGCCGTGGACCCGCTCGCCCTCGGTGTCGGCCCGGCCGCCGGTCAGGACGGTGGCGCCCTGCTCGACGGCCCTGGCGATGTCCGCGAGGACGCTGTCGCGCTGCTTCGGGCTCGACAGCGGGCCCAGGGTCGTCGCCGGGTCGGCGCCCGGACCGCCCTTCAGCGCCTCGACCTCGCCGATGAGGAGCCGGGTGAACTCCTCGTACACCGGACGGTCGACGATCACCCGGCTGGTGGCGGTGCAGCGCTGCCCCGCCTGTCCGAACGCGGCGGCCACGACGGCCCGCGCGGCGGCCGGGAGATCGGCGTCCGCCAGCACCACGGACGCGTTCTTGCCGCCCAGCTCGCCCTGGAAGCGGACGTTGCGGTCGGCGAGCCGGCGGCGGATGCGGGCTCCGACGGCGTTGGAACCGGTGAAGGTGATCCCGGCGATCCGCGGGTCGTCGAGGAGGGCCTCCTCGATGTCGGCGGTGCGGCCGGTGACGACGTTCAGGACACCGGCCGGCAGCCCGGCCTCGTGCAGGGCGCGGGCGAGGTGCAGCCCCGACAGCGGGGTCTCCGTGGCCGGCTTGAACACGGCCGCGTTGCCGGCCGCGAGCAGCGGGGCGAGCTTGCGCGCCGGGGTGATCAGCGGGTCGTTCCAGGGGCTGATCACCAGGATCACGCCGATCGGCTCGCGCTGGGTGTGCGTACGGTGGTGCGGGCGGGCGTCGTGCAGGAGGGTGCCGTAGCCCTGCCGGGCGCAGCCGGCGTAGTACTCCAGGAAGTCGGCGGCCTTGAGGGTCTCGCCGGTGGCCTCCGCGAGGGTCTTGCCGTTCTCCGCGGTGACGTCGGCGACGATCTCCTCGACCCGCTCGCGGATCAGCCGGGCCGCGTCGGTGAGGATCCGGGCCCGCTCGAAGGGGCTGGTGCGCTTCCACACGGCGAACCCGCGCTCGGCGTGGTCGAAGGCCCGGGTCACGTCCTTGGCCGGGAGGGCGGGGACACGGGCGACCGGGGTGCGGACGTCGGCGGGGTCGAGGACGTCGATCCAGTCGCCGCTCGTCACCCACTCCCCGCCGGAGAGGGTTTCCTGGGTTCGCATGTTCGGGTCACTTCCTTTGTCGGCCAGGGGCGGACTGCGAGAGAACACCAGGTCGGGGCGGTGCCACCAGGGCCTTGGCAGCAGGCATAGGTTGCATCGCGCGGGGGCCGGACCAGGGGCGGGTCGTGCTGGAATCGGCCGACCGGACCATACGACCGAGGAGAGAACGAGATGTCCTACGCAGTCGTCGCCCACTACCGCTGCGCCCCCGCCGACGAGGCGTCCGTGCGTGACGCGTTGCTGAAGATGCGCGAACACACGCTGGCCGAGCCCGCGAACGAGGGGTACGAGGTGCATGCCGTGGCCGACGAGCCGGGTGGGTTTCTGCTGTACGAGCGGTACGCGGACCGGGCCGGGTTCGAGGCGCACAAGGCGGCCGGACACTTCGAGGAGCTGATCGTGGAGACCGTGTGGCCGCTGCTCACGGACCGGACGGTCACGTTCGCCGAAACCCTTTAGCCCTACGGGGCCGGGCGCGCCCGGCCCCGTCGCTCAGAACTCGTTGCCCCAGCAGTACCGGGCGATCGTCTCCACCAGCACCAGCTTGCGGCGCTGGTCCTCCGCGCTCAGCAGCGGGCGTGAGGCCACGTCGGCGAAGCCGCGGGACGGGGACACCGCCGCGTCCTCCAGGTCCTTGAACTCGCCCACCCGGTCGATCCGGGTCATCACCGTGTCGATGTCCTCCGGCTCCGGCACGGTCGCGTCGACCACGCCCAGGCAGAAGTCCCGGTCGTCGGGGAGCGCCCGGACGAGGTCCAGTTCGGCCGGGGTGCCCTGGTCGAAGGGGAGGATCCAGCGGTCGGCGCCGACCGTGCCGTAGAGCCGCTCCGCCCGCGCCCGGTCCACCTCGGCGGGTGCCCGCCAGCCGGGTGAGACGCCGATCCGTACGCCTTCGGGCCGCTCGTCGAGTCGTACGGCCGATGCGTCCACCGCGAGCGCGTCCGCGAAGGAGAGGGCGCCCGGATCGGTGGGATCGGTACCCAACTGGCCCAGCAGGAGCGGGTTGTTGAGCTGGATCAGGCGTACGCCCCGGGAGACCAGGAGCGCGATCTCCGTCTGGACGATCTCGGCCAGCGCCTCGCCCAGTTCGCGGGCGGAGGCCGGGCCGAGGCCGGGCCGGAAGGTCGTCGCGGCGAGGTACGCCGGGGAGGGCAGCGAGGCCTTGGCGGCGATCACGGTCAGCTCGGTGAGCCGGGCCACCCGGTCGGCGAGCAGCGGGCCGCCCGCCTTCGGCAGCGCTTCGGCGACCCAGCGGGCCAGCCCGTCCGCGTCGGTCTCGTCCGTACGGCGCAGGCCCGAGAGCCCGTCGAGGACCGCACTGCGGAAGTCCTCCCGGGGGAAGTCGCCGTCGGTGACGACGGTCGAGCGGAGCCCCCGCTGGTGGGCGACCGTCTCCCGGACCGCCGCGTCCACGGACTGCGGGTCGTCGAGGGGGAGGCCGGCCGGACGGACCAGGCTGCCGTGGTGGTCGATGCGGTAGTTGAAGGTGTCGGCCATGGCTCAGGCGTCCTTTCCGGCGGGCCGCCCCGCGACGCCCCAGGCGGCGAACTCCAGTTCGTAGCCGAGGGACTTCAGGACGTCCTCGGCGATCTCCTGGTCCTCGTCGGCGGTGCCGCCGGCGATGCCGAGGCCGCCGACGATCTCGCCGTCCTTCTTGAGGGTGAGGCTGCCCTCGGTGGCCATGATCGGCATCGCGGCGCCGGGGAGCTGGGAGAGCTGGGAGAAGAAGACGGGCTGGCTCTCCTGCCACTTCTTCAGCATGGTGCCGGGGCGCTGCATCACGGCGGCGGTGTAGGCCTTGGCGCGGGCGATGTCCGGGGTGAGGGGGCGGGCGCCGTCGGCGCGGCGGATGGCGACGGGGAAGCCGCTGGCGTCGACGACGGCCACGCTCACCGCCTTTCCGAGGGCCCGGGCCCGCTCGTGGGCGGCCTCGACGATCTCCTCGGCGGCGGCCAGGGTCAGGCTGGTCATACGGCGTCCTTCGGTGCGGTGAGGGTGCGGCGCAGGTGGGCGATCGCGGCGTTGTAGGGGCCCGGTGTCTCCCAGTACATGGAGTGCGGGGCGCCGGGGACGATCTCCAGGTGCGAGCCGGGGAGGAGTTCATGGGCGCGGGTGACGGTCCTGACGCTCAGGACCGCGTCCTTCTCGCCGGCGAGGAACGCGACCCGCACACCCGAGGCCTGGATCTCCGCCAGGGAGGGGCCGTCGGTGTCGAGGTTGCGCAGGTCCTGCATCCTGGCGACGTTGAAGGTGCCCATCTGCTGGAAGAGGAAGGTGAGGTCGGCGCGCTCCTCCTGGAAGCGCCGGGTCAACAGGCGGTCGATGACGGGCAGTTCGACCGCCTTGGCGCGGTCGGCGGCGGCCAGCTCCTTCAGTTCCGGGTGGCCGATGCCGCCCAGGGAGTGACCGAGGACGACCGAGGAGACCCGCTCGGGGCGCAGCAGGCCGGCGCGCAGGGCGGCGACCGAGCCGATGGACTGGCCGACCAGCATGACGTCGGTCAGGTCCTCCTGGTCGAGGACGGCGACGACGTCACCGGGGAAGTCCTGGCCGTCGAACTCCGGCTTCGACGAGTGCGGAGGAGGGGTAGGTGCGTCGGATTTTCCGAAGCCGCGCAGGTCGATCGTGACCACGGTGAACTCGTCGCGCAGTGCGGCCACTTGTTGCCACCAGGCGGCGTGGTGACCGCCGCTGCCGTGCACGAGGAGGATCGCGGGGCCGCTGCCGTGACGCTCGTAGTAGAGGGAGGTGCCGTCGGAGTCGGCGATGGGCATGGGGTGAACTCCCGGAAATATGAGGTCAGTTGGGGCGCCGGGCGTGGTACACGAGCTCGATCATGGTGTGGTCGGGATCGTGGATGTAGCAGAACTTGGACTGGTTCTCGGGGCGTTGGATCGGGCGGGTGTGCCGGATGCCCAGTTCCTTCAGGTGCTCCAGGAACTCGTCCCAGTCGTCGACCTCGACGGCGAAGTGGTAGGGCGCCATGCGCTCCATCTCCTCGACCGGGGTGAAGTGCAGGTCGAAGTTGCCCCGGGTCATCAGCACCACGCGGGTGTTGGACTTGGGCTGGATCCTCTTCATCCCGAAGACCTTCGTGTACCACTCGGCGGTCCGGTCGGGGTCGGTGGTGGGGAAGTTGACGTGGTGGATGTAGCGGGGTTCCTTGCTCATGCTCGTTTCCCTTCGAGGTGTACGGGGTTGGACAGCACGCCGATGCCGCTGATCTCGACCTCCACGGTGTCGCCCGGCTCGATCCGGCAGGTGGACTCGGCGCCCATCCACAGCACGTCGCCGGGGTGCAGGGTGATGTGGCGGGTGATCTCGACGATGTGGTCGAAGGGGTCGAAGACCATGTCGCCGGTGGGGAACGCGGCCCGGACCTCGCCGTTGACGCGCAGGGTGGTCGTCTGGGCCAGCGCGTCGACGTCGGTCTCGATCCAGGGCCCCATCGGCTTGAAGGTGTCGCTGTTCTTGCTGCGCCAGAACGTGCGGTCCCGGTGCTGCCAGGTGCGGGCGCTGACGTCGTTGCCGACGGTCCAGCCGAAGACCGCGCGGCGGGCCTCCTCGTGGGTGGCGTGTCTGAGGGTGCGGCCGATGACGGCGACGAGTTCGGGTTCGGCCTCGAACCGGCCCTCGACCCCGGCGGGCTTGACGATGGGCGAACCGTGCCCGGTCAGCGCGTTGTTGGCCCGGTAGCCGACCTCGGGACGCTCGGGGGTCGCGGCGCCGGCGTGTGCGATGTGGCGGGGGTAGTTGAAGCCGACCGCGTAGAACACGGGGGGTATCACGGGCGGGAGCCAGACGGCCGTGGCGCGCGGCGTGCTGCCGATGACCTCGGGGTCGCCCTCGATCGGGGACGCCGACAGCAGTTCGACGGCCTCCTCCCCCACCCGGCCCCACACCGCCCGGCCGTCGACCGAGACACGTGCGTACCTCATGGCGCCAGCAGATGGGAGACGCGCTTGGTGACCAGATAGGCGTCCAGCGCCTCCGGCCCGCCCTCACGGCCGTAGCCACTGTCCTTGACCCCGCCGGAGGGGGCCTCGTGGACCGAGCCGCCGCAGTGGTTGAGCGACAGGATCCCGGCCTCCAGTGCGTCCGAGAGGCGCTCGGCGGTCGCCGCCGAGGAGGTGAACCCGTAGGCGGCCAGTCCGTACGGCAGCGCGTTCGCCGTGGCGAGCGCCTCGTCGAGGCCGGTGAACGGCACGATCGGCGCGATCGGCCCGAACGGCTCCTCGCGCAGCAGTTCCGCGTCCGGGGGTACGTCGGTGAGGACCGTCGGTGCGAAGAAGTACCCGGGCCGTTCCGGGCGTGCGCCGCCGGTGCGGACGGTGGCGCCGCGCGCGACGGCGTCGGCGGTGAGCCGCTCCAGGGAGGTCAGCCGGCGTGCGTTGGCAAGGGGGCCCATGGTGGTCGCCGGTTCCCGTCCGTCGCCGACGACGACCGCCTCGGCGGCCTTCACGAACTCGGCGGTGAACTCCTCCACCAGGGACTCGTGGACGAGGAAGCGGCTCGGCGAGGTGCAGACCTGGCCGGCGTTGACGAACTTCGCCCGCGCCGACCTGCGAGCGGCCGTCACGGGGTCGGCGTCGGCGCAGACGATCACCGGGGCGTGGCCGCCCAGCTCCATCAGCGACGGTTTCATGACCTGCCCGGCCCGTGCGGCCAGCAGCTTGCCGACGGGCACGGAGCCGGTGAAGGCGACCAGGCGGACGACGGGCGAGGCGATCAGGTGGGCCGAGACCTCGGCGGGCTCGCCGAAGACGAGGTTGAGGACCCCGGCGGGCAGGCCCGCGTCCGCGTAGCAGCGGACCAGCTCCATGGCCGTGGCGGGGGTCTCCTCGGAGGCCTTGAGGACGAGCGGGCAGCCGGCGGCGAGGGCCGAGGAGATCTTCCGGTTGGGGCCGCCCACCGGGAAGTTCCACGGGACGAAGGCGGCGACCGGGCCGATGGGTTCGCGGCGTACGGTCAGCACGGTGCCGGGGTCCGAGGGGATGATGCGGCCGTAGGCGCGGCGGGCGTCGTCGGCGTGCCAGCGCAGGGTCTCGGCGGTGCGGTGGGCCTCGCCGGTGGACTCCGCGAGCGGCTTGCCCTGCTCCAGGGTGCTGATCCGGCCGAGGTCGGCGGCGCGCTCGGCGATCAGGCCGGCGGCGGCGTGCAGGATCGCGGTGCGGCGGGTGACGGGCGTGGCGCGCCAGATCCGGAAGCCCTCCCGCGCGGCGTCGAGGGCGCGGTCCAGGTCGGCGGCGGTGGCGAGGGGGACTTCTCCGATCACCTCCTCGGTGGCCGGGTTCACGATCGGGGCGGTGGAGCCGGTTGCGCCCTGGCACCACTCGCCCGCGATGTACATGCGGACGGCGGGGTAGCCGTGGTCGGTGGTCATGGGTGAGTGCCTCTCAGGCAGGGGTGTCCTGGTCGCGGTGGGTGCGCAGGGCCCAGATGTGGTGCGGCGGGGTGCTCTCGTGGACGCGGGTCCCGTAGGAGTCGTCGACGCGGTCCATGTCGGCGGCGTACTCGACACGGCCGCCGCACGGGGCGTGCAGGAACCGGAAGACGTTGGAGCCGATCGTGTGCCGGCCGAGCCGGCGGGCCTCGCGCCAGCCCTTGTCGATCATGTGGTTGGCGCCCTCGATCACGTCGTCGAAGCCGGGCACCTCGTAGGCGATGTGGTTGACGCCGACGCGGTCGGGGCGGTGGCAGAGCAGCATGGTGTGCTGGTCGTCGTCGCCCGGGGCCTGCAGGAAGACGCCCATCGGCTCCACGACGTCCGTCGGACGGAAGCCGAGCAGGCCGGTGTAGAAGGCGACGGCCTGGTCCTTGCCGTCCTTGGCGATGTTCAGCGCGACATGGCACATCCGCAGCGGGTGGGCGCGGGTGAGCGGCTCGAGTGCGGTGTTCCAGCGGTGGACGTGTCCCAGCGTGTTGGCGGGGCGCGGCGCGACGGCGGTCCTCCGCGGCCGGGCGAGGGTGAGGCCGACGCCGAAGCCGCTCAGGTCGACGGTGTGGAAGACGCCGTCGGCGCTCTCGCGGACGGGGTGCTCCCGGGCGACGGCGTCCACCAGCCGCCGTAGCTCCTCCCGTGTGTCGACGCCCCAGACGACCTCGCGCAGGGTGGGCCCGTCCTCCACCGGCCCGGGGAGCAGAGGGCTCGGATCGGTGTCGAGGTGCAGGGTCTGCCCGGTGAGCGTCTCGAACACGGCGTGTTCACCGGTCCGCTCCACCGTGAACAGCCCGAAGTCGTCGAAGAACCGTATGCAGGTGTCGAGGTCGTCGATGCCGTAGGTGACCGATTCGATTCTCTGGATTCCCATGGATTCCTCGTCCTCTCCGGGTCGCCCGGTGAGCGTAGATTCGGGACGGACGGGCCCTCAACGGTCCGAGCCGTACGCACTGCGCAACCCTTTGTTGCGCCGTCGGCCGCGGTTATCGGATGGCCGGGATCGGGTTCTGCGAGAACCACTCGGAGAGAAACTCCAGGAACACGCTGATCTTGCGCGGGGTGGCCGGCCCGGGCCCGTGGATCGCGTACAGCGGGCGGTCGGGTACGGCGAGTTCGGGGAGCAGCACCTGCAGGGCGCCGGAGACGAGGTCGTCGTAGACCGGGCGCTGCGGCAGCAGGGCGATGCCCCGGCCGTGCACGGCGGCCTTCTGCAGGGCGAGGTAGGAGTTGGACGAGAAGGCGATGTTGCGGATCTTGTGCAGGGTGCTGGCGTGTCCGTGGCCGATGCGCCAGACCGGGTCGTTGACGTGCACCAGGCAGTCGTGGTGGGCGACGTCGTTGGGGTGGTCCAGGGCGCCGCGGCGTCCGATGTAGTCCTGGGCGGCGCACAGCACGAAGGGCAGCGAGGAGATCTTCTTCAGGCGTACGGAGGAATCCCGCAGATCGCGGGTGTGGAAGGCGACGTCGAATCCGCTGTCCAGGAAGTCGTAGGTGCGGTCGGACATTCCGCCCAGTTCGAAACGGACCTGGATTTTGGGATGGGCCGCGGAAAACGCGGCGATCGCGTCGCCGAGGTCCAGGCTGCCTATCCATTTCGGGCAGATGATGCTGAGGGTGCCCTCGGCCCGGTCGTGTGAGTCGGCGAGCGCCGCGTCCTGGGCGTCGATCTCGTCGAGGATGCGGGCGGCGAATTCCGCGTATCTGTGCCCCGGTTCGGTGAGGCTCACCGAGCGGGCGGTGCGGTTGACCAGGCGCACCCCCACCTGCCGCTCCAGCTCGGCCACGTGCCGGGAGACCAGTGACCCCGATGAGCCGAGTTTCTTGGCGGCTCCGTTGAAGCTTCCGGCCTGAGCGACGGTGACGAAGCTGTGCATCAGCAGCAGGCGGTCCATGTTTCCTTCTCACTTCGGGCAGTACCGGGGTGCTTCACTCACGTTCTTCTCGGTGACCAACAGAAGAGGAATGTTGGCAATCTTGTCAACCTTCTTGTCGCCCAGGAGTCCGACGGCGTTCTTCACGGCGGTCTCGCCGATGACCTGGGCGGAGTTCGCCACGGTGGCCGAGAACTCACCGCTCTTCACCGCGGCCAGCCCCTCGTCGGTGCCGTTCATGGTGACGATCCGGACGTCCTTGCCTGCGGCGTCGAAGGCCTTGCGCACCCCGAAGGCCATCTCCTCGTTGGCGACGAAGGCGTAGTCGAGGTCCGGGTGGGCCTGGATCATGTTCTCGGCCACGTCCTGGGCCTTCGCCGGGTTGAACATGCCGGGCTGGTTGGCGACCACCTCGGCGGTGGCCGGGAGCGCGTCCTTGAAGCCGCCCACGAGGAGGTCCGAGGCCGCGCCGGGCGCGCCGGCCACGATGCCCACCTCGACGTCCTTGCCGCCCGCGTCCTGCGCGATCCAGCCCGCGTCCAGGGCGCCGGCCTTCTTCAGGTCGACGACGGCCGCGCCGAGGATGTCCCCGGTGTCGCCGGTGGCCACGGAGGTGAGATAGATCGGCACGCCGGCCGCCTTGGCCTTGGCGATGTCGCCCTTCAGCGCGTCGACGTTGACCGTCTGCACGATCAGCGCGCTGACGTCGCGGGAGATCATGTCCTCGATGTTGGACAGCTCGGTCCCGGCGTTCTGGTGCGAGTTGGCCGTGTAGACCTTGGCGTCCTCGGTCTTGGCCTGTGCCTCGACGGCCTGCTGCAGACAGCTGTGGAAGGCGGTGTCGCCGCCGTTGACGAAGCCGAGGGAGACACCGCCGGAGCCGGCGCCGCCGTCCCCCTTGCCGCATCCGGTCAGCAGCAGGGCACAGCCGGCGACGCCGGCGAACAGCACTCTGGGCGAGCGGGCGGAGAGTGTCATGGTGAACCGCCTTTCAGGGCGAGGGAGATGGGGTCAGTGGCCGGCGGAGCCGGAGCGCGCCTTGTGCATCTCGTTGGCGACGGCCGCGACGAGCAGCACGGCGCCGACGGAGACCGGCTGGTAATTGCTGGAGAAGTCCAGGAGGTTGAGGGCGTTGGCGACCACACCGAGCAGCACCAGGCCGAGGGCGGTGCCGACGACGGTGCCGTGACCGCCCGCGAGCGAGGTGCCGCCGATGACGACCGCGGCGACGACGGCCAGTTGCAGCGGGAGTCCCGCGGTGCCGCCGGGGCTGGAGGAGCCGAGCCGGGAGAGGATCATCAGTCCGGCCAGGCCCGAGAGGGTGCCGGTGAGGCCGTACAGGGTGAGCTTGCGGGCGGTGACGTCGATGCCGCTGAGCCGGGCGACGTGCTCGTTGCCGCCGATGGCGAAGGCGTCCCGGCCGAACACCGTGAACCGCATGACGAGGCCCGTCGCGGCCAGCACCAGGACGGCCACCACCAGCAGACAGGGCACGCCGAGCACCTTGTCGTTGCCGAGGGCGGACATCCGGGTGCCGATGGAGAGGGTGCTGCCGTCGTGGACCAGGAGCGCGACGCCGTCGAGGAGGGTCGCCGAGGCCAGGGTCACCACGAAGGGCGCCACCGGGGTGAAGGTCACCACCAGCCCGTTGACCAGTCCGATCGCGGTGCCGAGCAGCAGCGCGACGAGGACGGCGTACACCGTGGGCTGCCCGTCGGCCAGGAGTTTCGCGGAGACGGCGGCCGTGACGGCGACATTGCTGCCCATGGAGAAGTCCATGCCGCCCGCGGTCATCAGCAGGGTGAGCCCGGCGGCGAGGACGGCGTTGACGCTGATCTGGCCGAGGATGTTGACGAGGTTGCGGTCGGTGGCGAACGTCTCGCTCCGCACGGCGGTGAAGACGACGACGAGCACGAGGACGGCGATCAGTCCGGCGTGCGGGACCTCGCGCAACCGGCGCGGGGAGAGGCGGGAGGGGGGCGGCCCGGCGACGGGAGCGGGGGCATCGGGCAGGGTCTTGACGCTCAACTCGGCTGTCCTCCGAGGGCCGTGGCGACGAGTTCGTCGCGGGTGATGTCGGCGATGTCGTGTTCGGCGACCGTGCGGCCGGCGCTCACGACGACGACCCGGTCGGCCAGGCGCATGACCTCCTCGGCGGAGGAGGAGGCGAGCAGGACGGCCACGCCCCGGGAGGCGAGATCGTCGAGGAGGGCGTGGATGTCGGCCATCGCCGCGATGTCCACGCCGTTGGTGGGGTCCTCCAGGAAGCAGGCGGCGGGTCGTGTCTCCAGCCACTTGCCGAGCAGGACCTTCTGCTGGTTGCCCCCGGACAGCGCGCTCACCGGCGGGTTCCCGGCCAGTGACGTCACCCCGTAGCTCCGCCGCAACGGGGCGGCTCGGCGGGCGAGTTCGGTACGGCGGTGCAGTCGGCGGCGGGCGAAGCGGTCGTCGGCGAGCATCAGGTTCTCGTCCAGGGAGAGTCCCGGGACCAGGCCGAGGGCGCGGCGGTCGCCGGTGACACAGCGCAGTCCGGCGGCGAGCGAGGCGGCGACGCGGCCGAAGGGCACCTCCCGTCCCGCCACGTGGAGTCGACCGGAGTCGGGGCGACGCCGTCCCGACAGCAGGTCGAACAGCCGGGACTGGGCGTCCCCGGCGGGCCCGAGGACGGCGACGATCTCGCCCTTGCGGACCTCGACACCGAAGTCCCGGACCGCTCTGCCCTGGTTCAACCCCCGTACCGAGAGGCCGACTTCGGCCCTGGGCTCGGGGCGTTCGGGACGGGCGGAGACGACGTCCCGGCCCACCATGGCCCGTACCAGACCGGTTTCGTCGAGGTCGGCGGCGGGGGCGCTCCTGACGACCCGCCCGTCCCGCAGGACGGTGAGCCGGTCGGCGACGGCCATGACCTCGTCGATGTAGTGCGAGATGTAGACGACGGCGACGCCCTCGTCCCGCAGGGTGCGCACCAGCGCGCGGATCCGGTGGGCGTCCTGGGCGCTGAGGCAGGCGGTGGGCTCGTCCAGGATCAGGACGCGGCCGCCGCGGCGGACCTCGCGGGCCACCTCGACCATGGTCTGTTCGGCGACGGTGAGGGAGCCGGCGGTGCGCTCCACGTCGACGGCGAGGCCGAGGGCGGCGAGCGCGGCGCGGGCCTCGTCCCTGACGGTCCGCCAGCGCACGGCGGGGCCCCGGGTGGGCAGGTCGCCGAGGAGGATGTTCTCGGCGACGGTGAGGTCCATGGCCAGCTCGCGGCGCTGTGGGACGCAGGAGATGCCGAGCCTGCGGGCCCTGCGCACGGTCAGCCCGTGCTGCCGCCGGCCGTCGACCTCGATCGTGCCGCCGTCGGCCTGGTGGACCCCGGACAGCACCTGCACGAGCGTGGACTTGCCGGCGCCGTTCATGCCCATCAGGGCGTGGATCTCACCGGGGAACAGATCGAGGTCGACGCCTTTCAGCGCGGCCGCCCCGCCGAAGCTCCTGGTGACGCCCCGGACGCTCACGACCGGGTTCACTGCACCCGTCCGTAGCCGCGGATGTCCGGGAACGGGGGCTCCTTGTCGGCCTGGAGGTCCACCTGGAAGGTGTTCAGGCACATGCCGAGCATGGTGAAGTTGCCGAGCGCGCCGATGGTGTCGACCAGGCCCTTGGGCCCGAAGTGGGCGAGGGCGGCGGCGAAGGTCTCGTCCCCGACGAAGTGCTCCTCCAGGACCTCCCGGCAGAACCGGTAGAACGCCTGGTCCGCCTCGTCGTCGAAGACCGCCTCGCGCTTCTCGGCGATCGCCTTCACGGCGGCCTCGGGGACGCCGGCCTCGATCGCCTGGTGGACATGGGCGTTCCACGAGTACTGGGCGTCCCAGTTGCGGGCGGCCATCAGCAGGGCCAGCTCCCGCAGATGCCCGGGCAGGCCGCAGTCGAAGCGGGCGAAGGCGCCGAGCGACTCGGCCCGTTCGCACATCTCGGGGCTGTGCAGCCAGACCCGGAAGGGGCCGCGCACGGCTCCGCGGCGGCCGGCGATCCGGGCGGCCAGTTCCTGCTGCCGCGCATCCATTTCCTCTTCGCTGAGAACGGGGAGCCTCATCCGGCCGTTACCTGCCTTCTCTCTCCGGCACGTCATGGGCACGGTCCTGCGGCCGTGCGGTGCCAGGTGAAGGTACAGCGGTGTCCGAGAACCTCACCCACCTCGGAATGCAAGGTAAACCTGCACGTTGGAGGCCCCCCATTCACGGGGCGGCGACCTAACGTCGTGCCCCATGACGACCATCATCAAGGCCGCGTCCGTGCCCCTGCTCGACCGTGGCGGCGCGGTCGTGACGACCCCGCTCATCACCACCCCGTCGGCGAACGGGGAGAACCGGATCACCAGCGGGATGAGTGTCTATCCGGTGGGCTCCGGGGCGCCGCTGCACTCGCACAACTGCGACGAGCACGTCACCGTGCTGGAGGGGGAGGCGGAGGTGTGGGTGGACGGCGAGGTGACGAGGCTGGAGCGGTACGACACGACGTACATCCCGTCCCCGGTCCCCCATCTGTTCCGGAACGTCGGCGAGGTGCCGCTGCGGATCCTGTGGGTGTACTCCTCGGGGCATGTGACGCGGACGTTCACCGGGACCGGGAAGACGGTGGAGCATCTGTCGGCGGAGGACCGGATGGGGGCGGACGGCTGAGGGCTCAGCGCACCCCCGCCTTCACCGCCTCCAGGACGACCTCGGCCACGGCCTTCGGCTGTTCCACCAGGACCGCGTGTCCCGCGTCGGGGACCGTCACCAACCGCACGTACGGGCAGGCCTGGAGGCCGGCCCGTTCCTCGTCGGTCAGGCCGATCTCGTCGTGGTCGCCCCGTACCACCCAGGTCGGGACGCCGGCCCCGCACAGCCGCTGCACCAGGGACGGATGGCGCCCGAGGTAGGCGTAGTAGTCCTGGAGGATCCGGCGGCAGGCCGCCGGGTCGTTGTCGGCCATCACCGCCGCGAGCGCCTCCGCGCGCTGCGGCGGCAGTTCGCGTCTCATCGCCCGGGGCAGCAGCCCGAGCATGCCGGCCCAGACCACCGCGCCGAGCCCCGGCACCCGGCCCACCGCGTTCAGCACCGCCAGGGACTTCGTCTCGTCCCCGCGCGAGAAGCTCGGTGAGAGCAGCACGAGCGGGCCCCGGAACAGGCCGAGGGCCGCCATCTCGATCGCCACGTTGGCGCCCAGACTGTGCCCCACGACGGCCTCGCAGCCGGCCTCGGCGGCGAAGTCCGCCATCAGGTGGGCGTAGTGCTCCATGGACACGTCCTCGGGCGGCTCGGTGCGGCCGAAGCCCGGCAGGGTCACCGCGACCGTCCCCAGGCCGGCCACCGCGGGCTCGGCCATGACGTCCGCGCAGAACTCGGTCGTGCACAGTCCGCCCGGGATCATCAGCACCCGGTGCGCGGCGTCCGCCGGTCCTCCGCGGCGGACCTCCCAACGCTCACCCATACAACGAGCGTGACCCCGTACGACCCGCTCCGCACCCCGAACGCCGGCCACCGCATCCGAGGTGCGGGGCCGGCGTCCCGGTGTCCCCCGGGTGTCCGTGCGCGTCGGTCAGTGCGCGCCCACCAGCTCCCGGCCGGAGGTGACGGGGGTCTGCCTGGCGCTGCGCAGCGCGGCGGTCCCGATGAAGACCATGGAGGAGACGCCGGCGAGCGCGAAGGCGGTGAAGCCCCAGTCGCCGTTGCCCGCGGCGAGCAGCTGACCGCCGAGCCAGGGGCCGAAGACGGCGCCGAAGCGGCCCATGCCGGAGGTCCAGCCGACGGCGGTGGCGCGGTTGCCGGGGTTCGACCGGATCGACACCGTGGCGTAGATCATCGTCTGCGCGCTGTTGAGGAAGACACCGGTGAGGAAGACGACGATCATCGTGATCGTGGTCGCCATGTGCACGCTGAGCAGGAAGACACCGGCGGCGGTGAGCGCGAACCAGACCGCCGAGATGCGCGGGGCGCCGAAGCGGTCGGCGGCGCGGCCGGCGACCAGCATGCCCACGATGCCGCCGAGGTTGAAGACGACGACGAAGGTCAGGGCGTTGGCGAGCGCGTAGCCCTCGCCGCGCATCAGGGTCGGCAGCCAGGTGGCGACACCGTAGACCAGGAGGAGGCCGCCGAAGGAGGCCAGCCAGTACAGCAGGGTCTGGATCCACTCGCCGCCGCGGAAGAGGGCGGCGAGGGCGTCGAAGCGGTCGGCGGCGGACGTGCGGCCGGACTTGGCCGCGGGCAGTTCGACGTCGTAGCGGGCGGCGAGCGCGGTCGCCTCCTCGGTGCGGCCCTTGGCGACGAGGAAGCTCAGCGACTCGGGCAGGAACTTCGCGAGGACGGGTGCGAACAGCAGCGGCGCCACGCAGACCCAGAAGGCCGCGCGCCAGCCGACGGGGTCGATCAGCCACTTGGCGACGTAGGCGGAGAGGATGCCGCCGGCGTGGTGGGCGGTCATCAGCAGACCGATGGTGACGGCGGCGCGGCCGCGCGGGGCGTAGTCGGAGACCATGCTGATCGCGGTGGGCAGCAGACCGCCGAGGCCGACGCCCGCGAGGGTCCGGCCGAGGCCGAAGACCTCGACGCTGCCGGCCAGCGCGCACACCCCGGACGCCAGCGAGAAGAGGACCACGCAGCCGACCATCAGCTTCTTGCGCCCGATCCGGTCGGCGACCGTACCCGCGGTGAGGGCGCCGACGAGCATGCCGAAGGTGGCGTAGCTGCCCAGGTCACCTGCGGTGTCCGGGGTGAGGCCGAAGGTCTTCGTCTCCAGCAGGTGCGGCAGCACGGAGCCGTAGACGAACATGTCGAGGCCGTCGAACAGGACGGCCAGCCAGCACAGTCCGACGGCCAGGAGGGCCAGTCTGCTGCCGCGCGCGGCCAGGTTGTCGGGGGAGGAGGACATCGTTGTTTCCCTCTCGAGCGGGGTGGGTCCTCAGACGCTAAGGACCCACCCCGAAAAGTGTCAACGCTTTTGTCAACAATCTCATCGACAATCAGGCGATGGGCGGCGTCCCGTGCGTGTGGAAGGACTCGATGGTCTTCAGGCCCCAGGCCTGGCCCTTCCTGCGCTCCTCCTCGGTCCAGGTGATCAGCGGCCAGTCGGGGGCCAGCACCAGCCGTGTGAGCGGGTTGCACAGCTCGATGCGGTTGCCGCCGGGCTCGTAGACGTAGAGGAAGAACGTCTGCTGGATGGCGTGCTTGTGCGGTCCCGTCTCGATGAACACACCCGTGTCGATCGCGAGGTCGGCGGCCCGCAGGATGTCCTCACGGGTGTCCGTCGCGAAGGCGATGTGATGCAGCCGGCCGGCGCTGCCGGTCCAGTCCGAGGTGTAGACGACGTCGTACGACTTGTTCGTGTACGTCAGCCAGCGCGCCGCGATCGTGCCGCTGTCGAGCCTGATCTGCTCGGTGGGCCGGGCGCCGAGCACATGCTGCTGGAACTCGGCGTTGGCGAGGACGTCGGCGGCGAGGAAGTTGACGTGGTCCAGACGCCGCACGCCCACGCCCCGGTTGGGCTTGGCCTGCGGCTGGTTCTTCAGCGCCGGTTTGAGCTCCTCGGGGGCCCGGTAGTGCTCGCTCTCCCAGTACAGGGCGTGCTCGTGGCCGTCGGGATCGGTGGTGACGTAGAGCTTGCCGAGGCCGGGTTCGTCCTCGGCCCACGTCCCCGATCCGCCCGCCGCCTCGATCGCCGCGATACGGCGGTGGAGGGCTTCCTCGCTGGAGGTGCGCAGGGCGAGCCGGCCGAGGCCGGGCTGCTCGCGGGCGGTGAGGACCAGGCTGTGGTGCTCGTAGTCGTCGAAGGTCCGCAGGTAGACCGTGTCGCCGTCCTCGCCGTCGACCGTGAGGCCCAGATAGTCGGTGCAGAAGGCGACGCTGGCGTCCAGGTCCGGGGTGAAGAGCTGGGCGTGGCCGATGTGGGCGATGTCGCCGAGCGGCGGAGTCATCGTTGACCTCCAGTGGGGAAGACCGTGCCGTCGAAGATCTTGCGGGCCGTGCGGACCACGGCGGTGCGACGGGCGGTGGGCAGACCCTCGGGGGTGGTGCCGAGGGTAGTGTCGATGTCCAGGAATCCAGTGGGATGTTCTATGCGAATTCGGTCACTGTCGGCGGGTGGCACGGCGGCCTTGTGCGCCACACCTCCCTCGATCCGCAGCCCGGCCGCGACGCTCGCCGCGCCGAGGACCCCGATCGCGGTGTGACAGCGCACGGGGATGAAGGTGCGGGTGGTGACCGCACCCCCGGCGCGGGGCGGGGCGAGCAGGGTGAGCTTGGGGACGGTGGTGTCGGAGACGTCACCGAGGCCCATCAGCCGGCCCGCCGTCAGCCGGATCGCGCGCAATCGGTCGGCCAGAGCCAGGTCCTCCTCGAGGTCCCGGGGCGACTCGTAGCCGGTGACGCCGAGATCCGCGGCGAGCATCAGCACGGTCGGCATGCCGTTGTCCACGCAGGTCACCGGGGTGCCGTCGATCATGTCCCGGACGTTGCCGGTGGGCAGCAGGGGACGCTTGCCCGCGGGGAACCCGATCACCACGGGCGCGGCCGCCCCCGGGACGCCGGAGATCTCGGCGTCGCCGGTGTAGCGCACCCGGCCGCCGGGGGTGGGGAAGGTCGCCGTCGCGAGGTCGCCGCTGTTGACCATGCGGATCCGTACGGCGGTCTCGGTCTCCCCCGCCGCCACGAGTCCGCGCTCGACGGCGAACGGGCCGACGCCCGCCAGGATGTTGCCGCAGTTCTGACGGTCGCTCACCTCGGCCCGGTCCACGGCGACTTGAAGGAAGAGATAGTCGACGTCGGCCCTCGGGTCGGCGGACCGGGACACCACCGCCACCTTGCTGGTGAGCGGGTGCGCACCGCCCAGGCCGTCGATCTGGCGCTCGTCCGGGCTGCCCATCACGCGCAGCAACAGCTCGTCGCGCAGGGCCGGTTCGGCGGGGAGGTCGTCGGCGAGGAAGTAGGCGCCCTTGGAGGTGCCGCCCCGCATCAGCAGACAGGGCACCTCCTCGGGCAGGGAGGTCACTGTGGCTCCCCCGGGTACTCCTCGTACGTCCGGTACTCGACGCCGAGTTGGCGCAGTGTCTCCCGCAACCCGTAGCGGTCCAGGCCGAGTTCGCCGTCGAGGAAGGCGGCGCGGGCGCGGGCCTCCTTGGCCTCGCGGGCCTCGGACGCCTCCGCCGCGGCCCGGGCGCGCTCGCGCGGGACGACCACGACACCGTCGTCGTCGGCGAGGATCACATCGCCGGGGCGGATCACCTGCCCGTCGATCGCGACGGGCACGTTCACCGAGCCGCCGGTGGCCTTCACCGTGCCCTGCGCGGACACCGCCCGCGACCAGGCCGGGAAGTCCATCTCACGCAGCTCCTGGGTGTCCCGGACGCCCGCGTTGATGATCAGTCCGCGTACCCCGCGCCGCTGGAGCGCGGTCGCGAACAGCTCGCCGAACATGCCGTCGGTGGAGGGGGAGGTGGTGGTGACGACCAGGACGTCGCCCTCGCCGCACTGCTCGACGGCCGCGTGGATCATGAGGTTGTCGCCGGGCCAGCTGAGTACGGTCACGGCGGTGCCGGCCATCCGTACGCCCTGCTGGATCGGGCGGATGCCCGGCCCGAGCAGCCCGGTCCGCCCCATCGCCTCGCTCACGGTGGCCACCCCGAAGGCGGCCAGCGCGTCGACGTCCTTGCGCTCCGCCTTCGGCGGGCCGGTGACGATCACGCCGCCCATGCTTCCTCCTTCTGCGGAGCTCCGCCGCACGTCGAGCCGTTCACGCCAGCTCCTTCGCGATCTGCGGGTACGGGCGCATGAACGCCTCGGCCATCGTCCGGTGGGCGAGGCCCAGGTTGGGGCCGGCGTTGCGCTTGAGCTGGACGCCCCGGCGGACGGCGAGGTCGGTGTAGTAGTCCCACAGGTGCTGCTGGGCGCCCAGGCACTCCATCGCCTTGCGCTTGGTGTCCCAGACCTCGGTGATGTCGAGGAGGACCTCGGGGCGGAAGCCGCTCATCTCGGGCTGGTGCGGCTCGAAGTAGAAGACCGGCGGGGCGCCGATGATCTCGCCCTCGCCCGGATAGCCGATGGCCTGCGCGAGGACCCGGGCCTCCAGGGCCATCCGGTGGGCGGCCGGGTGGTCGCCGTTGTACGGGTCCTCGGCGGGATGGGTGAGGACGACGTCGGGCTGGGTCTCGCGGTAGACGGCGACGAGGCGGTCGGTCAGCTCGGCGGAGGCGAGAAGCGGGTAGTCGCCGGCGTCGAAGAAGCGGACCTCCGCCCCGAGGGTGGCGGCGGCCCGCTCGGCCTCGTCCCGGCGGATCGCCTTGATCTCGTCGAGCTTCCTGCCCTCGCGCCACGCCTTGGCGGACTCCCCTCGCTCGCCGAAGGTCAGGCAGGCGATGGTGATCTTCTCCCCGCGCGAGGCGGCCAGGGCGATGGCGCCGCCCGCGCGCCACACGAAGTCCCCGGCGTGCGCGGTGACGACGAGGGTGGATCGGGGTGGGTGGGCGGGCGCGTTGGCCTGGGTCATGCTGATGTCTCCTTGGTGACAGGTGGGCGCCCGCCTCGCGCAGCCGTGATCAGTCGCGCAGCGCCTCGATCACGCTGCTGAGGTGGGCGCGGACGGCCGCCTCGGCCGCCTGCGGGTCCCTGGCCCGGATCGCTTCGATCATGGTCAGGTGCTCGTTCAGGGATTGCTGCGGACGCCCCGGCCTCAGCGCCAGCTGGAAACGGTGGCGCACCAGCTGGGCGTTGAGCCGCTCCAGCAGTTCCTGCGCGGTCTGCTGGCCGGAGAACTCCCGGATGCGGGTGTGCAGTTCATGGTTGAGGTCGGAGTAGGTGACCGGTTCGCCGTCGGCGACGGACTTGGTCATCGCCGTACCGAGCTCGGTCAGCTCCACCAGCTGCTCGTCGCTGGCCGCGACGGCCGCCTTCGCGGCGCACAGCCCTTCGAGGACCATGCGGCACTCGGTGATGGCGACCGCCTCGTCCACGGTCACCACCCGCACCCGCGAGCCGCGGTTGCGGATCCGCTCGACGAGTCCCTGGGACTCCAGATCGATGAGTGCCGCGCGGATGCTGGCCCGTGTCACACCGAACTGCTCGGCGAGCTCGTTCTCCACCAGCCGCTGCGCCGGTGCCATCTCGCCGTGCAGGATCGCCTGCCGCAACTGCGCGAGCGCATGTTGCTTGGCCTGCTCCCCGGTGCTCGGACGGGCTTCCTTCGGCATTGCGCCCTCCCTGAGTGAGTGCCTGTCGAACCTAAATCTAGCCAAACAAGATTGTCAACAATTTTGTCGGTCACTTGATGACGGCGTTGGCCACGACCACGACCATCCCGAGCAGCGCGTCCAGCAACCCGATCAGCGCCGCGGCCGCCCAGGAGCGGTGCGCACGTCGGGCCGCGATCAGGCCGAGGGCGAACAGCAGGGCGATGTTGAGGGAGAACGCCGGGTACTCCACCCCGTTCGCCGGCCACCAGCCCCAGCCCGCGCCCGCCAGCACCATCACCGTCGGCACGACCGCCGCGACCAGCGGCCATTCGTCGCGCAGGGCACGCAGCGCGTCCCAGCGGCGGTGCGGGGCGCGCTCGGCGATGTAGTGGGCGTAGCCGTGCGCGAGGGCCGAGGCGCCGGCGGTGATCAGCAGCCAGAGGGCGTCGTAGCGGCGCCTGGCGGGGGACGAGGCCCCGTACTGGGTGAGCGCGGCGACCATGGAGCTCGCGAGGACGGCGCCGTAGACCCCACCGAAGAGGATCGTCTCGTGGGCCTCGTGCCCAGGGGGCCGGTCCACGTCCGCCGCGTCGTCCGCCATGCGCACAACGATCACCCGGCCCCGCCCCGCCCGCCAGTCGCGACGAACCGTCCTCGCGGCCCGGCGGATACCGCACACAGTGTCCACACCGCGGGCGCGGGCGGCGCCGCTAGGGTCGGCCGCATGACCCACAGCTTCGCTCTGCACATCCCCGACGCCGCCCTCGAACCCGAGCCCCTCGACCCGGCGCAGATCGTCTCCGGCGCGCCCGAGGTGACCGGCAAGGTCGTGTGGGAGTCGGCGGACGGCCGGCAGGTCCGCGGCGTCTGGCAGATCACGCCGGGCGTCGTCACGGACACCGAGGCCGACGAACTGTTCGTCGTGATCAGCGGCTCGGCGACCATCGAGATCGAGGGCGGCCCCACCCTGACCGTCGGCCCGGGCGACCTGGCGGTCCTGCGCGAGGGCGACCGGACGACCTGGACGGTCCACGAGACCCTGCGCAAGGCGTACGCGATCAACCTCTGAGCGCCTGCCGGGTCAGCCGCCCGCCGCCTGGGGCATGTTGTACGGGGTCACCACCTGGATCGCGGACGGCAGGGTCGGCCCGGCGGGCGGCAGCGCCCCGTGGGCGCGCATCACCGTGTGGCAGGCCTCGCGCATGTCCTGGCGCAGGTCGTGGTGGAGGACCGCGGACAGCCGGTGGTCGCGCAGCAGCCGGGTGTTGTCGTGGTCGAGGTCGTGCGCGACGAACACGGCGCACTCGCGACGCGCGTCGGCGAACGCCTTCAGGGTGGCGAAGTTCCCGCCGCCGATCGAGTACACGGCCCGGATCTCCGGGTCGCGGGCCAGGGCGGCCCGGACGAGGTCGTACTGGGTGGCGTCCAGGCCCTGCCCCTCGGTGATCTCCACCAGGGCGCGACCCGGGTGCCGGGCGCGCATCACGCCCCGGAAGCCCATCTCGCGCTCCTCCTCGTTGCGGAAGAACCCGCTGGACAGGCTGGTGAGGACATTGCCGGGGCGCTCGCCCAGCCACTGCCCCATGAGGTACGCGGCGGTGGCGCCCGCGGCCCGGTTGTCGATGCCGACATAGGCGAGCCGGGCGCTCGCGGGCAGGTCGGTGACGAGGGTGACGACCGGGATGCCCGCGGCGACCAGCCGGCCCACGGCGGCCGTGATCTCGGGGACGTCCGGCGCCTTGAGGATCACGCCCTGCGAGCCGCGCCGGGCTATCCGGTCGAGGACGGCGATCTGCTCGCCGACCGGTCCGGTCTCCCGGAAGTGGAAGCGGGAGCGCAGCACGGCCGGATGCAGCGAGGGCAGTTCGGCCTCCAGGGCGGCCCGTACGGCGGTGGTGAACCGCTCGGGGGCCTGCATCACGATGTCCACCATGAAGGTCCGGCCGACGAGCCGGACCTGGGTGCGCTGCCGGTGCAGTTCGGCGATGGCCCGCCGCACCTCCTGGGCGGTTGACTCACGCACCCCTCCCCTGCCGTTCAGGACCCGGTCGACGGTGGCCTCGCTCAGGCCCGCCTGACGTGCGATCTCACGAAGGGGGAAGGGGTGACCCACGGAAGGCTCCTCATGGTCGCTCTCGTAGTCGCCCGTCGGGCCGCTTGAGGGGTTTTTGATGGCCGCCTGCTGGTTGTTCGACGGGTTTGTCATGACAAGAATGGCAGTGCTGAGCCGCTGTTGTCATCGAAGGGACGACGACGTCCTTCGACTCTCTAGGAGCTGCACCCCCATGCGCATCGGAATCCTCGGCCTCGGCCGTATCGGCGCCTTCCACGCCGAGACCCTCTCCGGACTCGACGCCGTCGAGTCGCTCGTCGTGACCGACCCGTTCGCGGAGGCCGCCAAGGCCGCCGCGGAGCGGTTCGGGGCCGAGGTCGTGGACTCGCCGGAAGCCCTGCTGGCCGCCGGTGTGGACGGCATCGTCGTCGCCGCCGCGACCGACGCCCACCCCGCGCTGATCCTCGCCGGTGTCGAGGCGGGCATCCCCGTCTTCTGCGAGAAGCCCGTCGCGAAGACCATGAGCGAGGGCGTCGAGGTCCTCAAGGCCGTCCAGGGCAGCGACGTGCCGATCCAGATCGGCTACAACCGCCGCTTCGACGCCGGGTTCGTCGCCGCGCGGGCCGCCGTGCGCTCCGGTGAGCTCGGCAAGCTGCACACCGTCCGCTCCACCACCCTGGACCCGGCGCCGCCGCCGGCCGCGTACATCGCCGCCTCCGGGGGCATCTTCCGCGACTGTTCGGTCCACGACTTCGACATCATCCGCTGGGTGACGGGCCGTGAGGTGACCGAGGTGTACGCGGTGGGCGGCAACCGGGGCGCCGACTACATCAAGGAGGCGGGCGACGCCGACACCACCGGCGCGCTGCTCACCCTCGACGACGGCACCATCGCCGTGATCTCCAACTCCCGTCACAACGCCCGTGGTTACGACGTCCGCATGGAGATCCACGGCTTCACCGACTCCATCGCCGTGGGCCTCGAGGACAAGCTGCCGCTGCGCTCGGTGGAGCCCGGGGTCACCTTCCCGGCCGGTACCCCGCACGACTTCTTCATGGACCGCTTCACGGCCGCCTACCGCGCCGAGCTCACCGCGTTCACCGAGGTCGTGGCCGGCACCCGGCCCTCGCCCTGCACGATCGAGGACGCCCTGGAGGCGGGCTGGATCGCCGAGGCCT
The DNA here is from genome assembly GCF_040630255.1 of Streptomyces sp. NPDC005820. NCBI lineage: Bacteria > Bacillati > Actinomycetota > Actinomycetes > Kitasatosporales > Streptomycetaceae > Streptomyces > Streptomyces sp. NPDC005820. Next base: position 66,768 of record NZ_JBEXXE010000017.1, on the reverse strand, counting down.
GCACGCTCTCGCTGCACGAGCACCGCCCGGTGACGATCGCGGAGGTACGGGCCTCCTGACCCGGCTCACCCCGGCTCACCCCGGTGAGGGCGGCCCCGACCGGGGGTCGCCCTCACAGGCAGTAGCGGACCATCCAGTCGTCCGGGTCGTACGCGTCGCGCGCCGGGTCCCGTGGGACGGCCGGGCGCTCCTCCACCGTGTCCTGCGGGCGCACCCGCTCGGGCAGCGCCCCGAACCGGACCCTGCGCCGGTCCTCCTCGGTGCCTTCCTGCCGTTCCTCCTGCATCTCACCCTCCCCGTCCAGGACTCCACACACCTTCCGCCTTCTCCAACGTCCTCAGCGCGCCGCCGGTTCCGCCGGCAGGTCGAAGACATGGTCCGGGGAGATGATCCTGGTGATGGCGTCCCCGAACAGGGTGCTGGGCTCCTGGTCCTTGTAGTTGATGTCGGTGTTGAGCACCACGACGAGGGTGGCCTGCGCGGACGGAAGATAGACGGTCAGGGACTCGTAGCCGGGCAGCGAGCCGTTGTGGCCGATCCAGCCCTGCACATCGAAGATGCCGAGGCCGTACCCGGCGCCCGGAATGGGCGTCGGCGGAGTGGTCAGCCGCTGCTTCTGCGTGTCGGGGCTGATCATCCGGTCGCCGTCGGGCAGCACCCCGGTCGCCACCGTGCGCGCCCAGACCCGCAGATCCTCGAGCCGGGAGATCATCGCGCCGGCCGCCCAGCCCCAGGACGGGTTCCAGTTCGCCGAGTCCTCGACCTCACCGGACGCGGTCTGGTCGGTGTAGCCCTGCGAGTGCGGCGTCGGGAACTCGGCGCCCACCGGGAACAGCGTGTGGTCCAGGCCCACCGGGTCGAGGATGTGCTCCTGGACGTAGTCGTCGAGGCGCTGCCCGCTCATCCGCTCGACGACCAGGCCGAGCAGGATCAGATTGGTGTTGCAGTAGGAGAACTGCGCTCCGGGCTGGAACAGCACCGGATGCCTGAAGGAGTAGTCGAGCAGCTCCTGCGGGGTGAAGGGCCGCTTCGGGTTCGAGGTGAACGCCTTGTAGAAGTCCTCGTCCGCCGAGTAGTTGAACAGTCCGCTGCGCATGCCGGCCAGCTGCCGCAGGGTGATCCTGTTCCCGTTGGGCACGCCGTCGACGTACTGGCCGATGGTGTCGTCGAGTCCGACCTTGCCCTCGTCGACCAGCTGCAGCAGCGCGGTGACGGTGAACGTCTTCGTCTCGCTGCCGATGCGCATGTAGAGGTCCGGGTTCATGGCCCGGCCGGTGCTCTTGTCGGCGACGCCGAAGGACTTGACGTACTGCCCCTTGTCGGGGGTCCAGACGCCGACGCTCACGCCGGGCACGTTCGCCTGTCGCATCACGCGCTGCACGGCCGCGTCGAGCTGCTGCCGTACGGCGGGGGTGAGCGCCACGACGCCGTCCCCGGAGGAGGTCGGCGAGGGCGTGTCGGTGCCGGTGGCGACGGAGGAGGCCGAGTCCGGCAGGGCCACCGCGGCCCCGCCCGCCGGCACCACCAGCGCCCCCACGGCGACGGCGACGACGGCCCCCCTGCGCAGTCGGGCGTACGGGTGTGTCATGGGCTCGCTCCCGTATGAGGAGGTCTGCGCCGCAGGCCACAGCCGCACCCGTGGCACGGGCCGCGTGCGGCACATCACCACCACCATACGAGCGGGTGCGCGCCGCCGCCTGTCGGCGACGGCGCACGGGCACCCGGGGTCGTGGAGCTTCCCTCACGCCCCGCAGGACCGCAGGAACGCGCGGGTGCGCACGGCGATCGGCAGGGGCTTGTCCGGCTCGCACGGGTACATGTCCTGCTCGACGATCGCGAACAGTTCGACCCCGAGCTTCTGGGCCGCGACCAGCACCGGCTCCAACTCCGGTACGCCGCCCGGTGGTTCGCACATCACGCCGCGCTGCACCGCCGGGCCGAACGGCACCTCGTCCCGGACCACCTCGGCCAGGACCGCCGGGTCGACCTGCTTGAGGTGCAGATAGCCGATGCGTTCGCCGTAGGTCTCGATCAGCTTGACGCTGTCACCGCCGCAGTAGGCGTAATGACCGGTGTCCAGGCAGAGGTTGACCAGTTCGCCGTCGGTGGAATCGAGGAAGCGCTCGACGTGGTCCTCGGTGTCGATGTGGGTGTCGGCGTGCGGATGGACGACGATGTCGAGACCGTACGTCTCCTTGACCTCGTGGCCCAGCCGTTCCATGCCCTTGGTGAGATGCGCCCACTGCTCGGCCGTCAGCTCCGGCGGCTCCAGGATCTCGGCGGTCTTGTCGTCGCGCCAGAAGGACGGGATGACGACGAGATGCCCGGCGCCCGTGGCCCGGGTGAGCGCGGCCACCTGGCTCACGTGCTCCCAGGTGGACTCCCAGACGGACGGGCCGCGGTGCAGTCCGGTGAAGACCGTGCCGGCGGAGACCCTCAGGTTCCGCCGGGCCACCTCGTCGGTGAGACGGGCGGGGTCGGTGGGCAGATAGCCGTACGGGCCGAGTTCGAACCAGGAGTAGCCCGCCTCGGCGACCTCGTCCAGGAACCGTTCCCACGGCACCTGTCGGGGGTCGTCGGGGAACCACACGCCCCAGGAGTCGGGGGCGGAGCCGACCCGGATGCGGTCCAGGGGTGCGGCCATCTCAGGACTTCCCCTCGCCACCGCCCGCCACGGGGGCGGTGAGGTCTGCCTCTTCGGGGAGTTCCTCGGTGTCGACGCCGCGGACCTGGGACAACTCGTGCTTGAGGGCGGCGAGTTCGGCACCGCCGGCCATGTGGTTGGTGAGCTCCTCGAGGCTGACCTCGCTGCGGTCGGCGGAGAGTTCGAGGGTGCCCAGGCGCAGGACGCTGAAGTGGTCGCCGACCATGTAGGCGTGGTGGGGGTTGTGGGTGATGAAGATGACGCCGAGGCCGCGGTCGCGGGCCATGGCGATGTACTTCAGCACCACGCCGGACTGCTTGACGCCGAGGGCTGCGGTGGGCTCGTCCAGGATCAGCACCCGGGCGCCGAAGTAGACGGCGCGGGCGATGGCCACGCACTGGCGCTGGCCGCCCGAGAGCGTGCCGATGGGCTGTTCCAGGTCGTCGAGGACGATGCCCATCTCGCGCAGTTCGTGGTCGGCGGTCTTCTTCATCTTCTCGATGTCGAGGCGGCGCAAGGGCCAGGGGCCCTTGGTCATCTCGGAGCCGAGGAAGAAGTTGCGCCACACCGGCATCAGCGGCACGACCGCGAGGTCCTGGTAGACCGTGGCGATGCCCTTGTCGAGCGCCTCGCGCGGGGTGGTGAAGCGGACCGGGGCGCCGTCGACGAGGAACTCGCCCTCGGTGTGCTGGTGCAGCCCGGAGACGATCTTGATGAGGGTGGACTTGCCGGCGCCGTTGTCGCCGAGGACGCAGGTCACCTTGCCGGGGTACACCTTCAGGTCCACGCCGTGCAGGGCGCGGATGTTGCCGTAGGACTTGCCGGCGTTGCGCAGTTGGACGATCGCCCCGTCCGCCCGATCGGCGGCGGTGTCCGCGATGACCGCGCCGTGGGTGCCGGTTCCGTTGGTGGATGTCATGGGGGTCACCTCCGGGTCGCCGTACGGCTGACCCACAGATTGATCAGGACGGCGCCGAGCAGCATCACGCCGAGGAATGCCTTGAACCAGTCGGGGTTCCAGCCGGCGTAGACGATGCCCTGCTGCACCATGCCGAACATGAAGGCGCCGAAGACCGGGCCGATCGCCGAGCCGGCGCCGCCGGTCAGCAGACAGCCGCCGATGACGGCCGCGGAGATGTAGATCAGCTCCTGGCCGACGCCCTCGCCGGACTGCACGGTGTTGAACGTGAAGAGCTGGTGCATGCCGATGAACCAGGCGCCGAAGCCGACCAGCATGAACAGCGAGATCTTGGTGAACGTGACGGGCACGCCGACCGCCCGCGCGCTCTCCTTGTTGCCGCCGACCGCGAAGATCCAGTTGCCGTACCTGGTGCGCAGCAGGACCCAGGTGGCGAGGGCGGCGAAGGCCAGCCAGTAGAAGATCGTGATCTTCACTTCGACACCGCCGATGTCGAAGGACGAGGCGAAGATCTTCTTCGCCTGGTCGAAGCCGTCCATGTCGCTGATGTCGTCGGTGGCCACGTTGGTGGTGACCAGCTTGGTCACCGCGAGGTTGACGCCCTGCAGGATCAGGAAGGTGCCCAGGGTGATGAGGAAGCTGGGCAGCCCCGTCTTCACCACCATCCAGCCGTTGAGGAAGCCGATGGCGAGGGAGACCGCGAGGGCGACGATCACCCCGACCCAGACGTTCATGCTCAACTGGTAGGCGAGCATGCTCGCGGTGAGCGCCGAGGTGATCACGGCGACACCGGCGGAGAGGTCGAACTCGCCGCCGATCATCAGCAGGGCCACGGGCAGCGCCATGATCCCGATGGTGGACGACTGGTAGAGGATGTTGGCCATCGAGCCGGCCTCGCGCACCGGCGGGGCCGTGATGAGGAAGAACACGTACACCGCGACCGCGCCGAGGAAGACACCGACCTCGGGGCGGGCCAGCAGGCGGATGGCCAGCGGGCGTTCGGCGGTCCGGCCGTCGGTCTTCCTCGGGCCGGAGGCCGGCGGTGTGGTCACCGCCGGCTCGGCGTGGTGAGTCATACTCATCACCGGGTGCCCTTCGCGGCGAACGCGGCGACCTTGTCGACGTTGGTCTTGTCGACGAAGGCCGGACCGGTCAGCACCGGAGCCTCGCCGCCGCCCATGTAGTTGCCGTTGTTCTTGTAGAGCCACAGCGAGTCGATCGCCAGGTAGCCCTGGAGGTAGGGCTGCTGGTCGACGGCGAACTGGATCGTGCCCTTGCTGATGGCTCCGGTCAGGTCCTTGTTCAGGTCGAAGGTGGCGATCTTCGCCTTGCTGCCGGCGTCGGACGCCGACTGCACGGCGGTCAGCGCGAAGGGGGCGCCGAGCGTGACGACGTAGTCGATGGACTTGTCCTGGGTGAGCTTGGCGGTGATCGTGGACTTCACGGACGGCATGTCGGTGCCGTTGACGTTCAGGACCTCGGTGCTGCCCGAGAAGGTCTTCTTCACGCCGTCGCAGCGCTGGGTCAGACCGATGTTGCCCTGCTCCTGGATGACACAGACGGCCTTCTTGGCGCCTTCCTCGTTGAGCCGCTTGCCGAGCGCCTCACCCGCGACCGTCTCGTCCTGCCCGAAGAACTCCATCAGACCGAGCTTCTGCCACTCGCTCACACCGGAGTTGAGGCCGACGACGGGTATGTTCGCGGCCTTCGCCTTGGCGACGACGTCCTTGAGGGCGTCGGGCTTGGCGAGGGTGACGGCGATGCCGTCGACCTTCTGGTCGATGGCGTTCTGGACCAGGTTGGACTGGTTGCCCGCGTTCGGGTCCGCGGAGTAGATCAGCTTGACGTTGTCCTTGGCCGCGGCGGCCTCGGCGCCCTTGCGGACGATGTCCCAGAAGGTGTCGCCGGGCGATTGGTGGGTCACCAGCGCCACCGTCATCTGCGGGGTGCTCGCCTTGCCCGCCGAGGCGCCGTCCGCGCTCTCCTCGGCCTTCTTGCCACCGGAGCTGCTCGAGCAGCCCGCCAGGGTCAGGGCCACCGCCGCGGCCATGGCCACGACCGGGGCGATTCTGCGGGAACGGGGCGAAGAGCTGTCCATCTTTCCTGCACCTCACTGTGCGACGGGAGAACGACCGGGAAGCGAGAGGGATCTCTGGGATCGGGGGCCCATTACTGCTCAGGGTGGGGCCATGCGGCCAGGTCCGCGACCGTTCGGTTTCCGTTCGGTTTGTGGACTCGGCCTGTGCACTGCTGGGACGGGATCCAATCCCCTGTCAGGCCCGGTGTCAATACTTTGTTAAGACATCATTTCACGATCAGGTCCGAATGTAAGAACAAACCATTGACAGCGAAGGCCACCGGGACCTACACCTGGGAGACGCCAGACCCCCCGACCACCATAGAAGCCGATCATCACCCCTCGCACACAGGCGTACCCCTCGCATGTGTGGACGATTCGGGGAGGTTCGTCGAAGGATCCGCTCCCGCGGCCGACACAGGAGGTGCCCTTGATGGCGAAGACCGGTGAACGTACCCGCGCGGTGGCAGGTTCGGCCCTGGACGGGCTGCCCTTCGCGCTCGACCGGTCCAGCCCGGTGCCGCTCTACTACCAGCTGGCCCAGCAGCTGGAGTCGGCGATCGAGCACGGTGCGCTCGCTCCCGGCAATCTCCTGGGCAACGAGATCGACCTCTCGACCCGGCTCGGCCTGTCCCGCCCCACGGTCCGCCAGGCGATCCAGTCCCTGGTCGACAAGGGGCTGCTGGTGCGCCGCCGGGGCGTCGGCACGCAGGTCGTGCACAGCCAGGTGAAGCGGCCGCTGGAGCTCAGCAGCCTCTACGACGACCTGGAGGCGGCCGGACAGGGACCCACCACGCACGTCCTGCGCAACGAACGCGTCCCCGCCGCCGCCGATGTGGCGGCCGCGCTGGGGATCGCGGAGGGCGCCCAGGTCACGCTGCTGGAGCGGCTGCGCTCGGCGCACGGCGAGCCGGTCGCGTATCTGTGCAACTACCTGCCCCCGGCCCTGTTCGACCTGGACACCGCGCGGCTGGAGGCGACCGGCCTGTACCACCTGATGCGCTCGACGGGCATCACCCTGCACAGCGCCCGGCAGACCATCGGCGCCCGCGCGGCCACCGCCGAGGAGGCCGTTCTCCTCGGCGAGGAGGCGGGCGCGGCCCTGCTGACCATGCAGCGCACGGCGTACGACGACACCGGCCGGCCGGTCGAGTACGGGACGCACATCTACCGCGCGTCCCGGTACGCGTTCGACTTCCAGCTGCTGGTCAGGGGCTAGCCACCAGCTAGCGCGGGGCCATCCGCAGGGCGCCGTCCATGCGGATGGTCTCGCCGTTGAGGTAGTCGTGGTCGATGATCGACAGGGCGAGCTGGGCGTACTCCTCGGGCCGCGCCAGCCGCTGCGGGAAGGGCACCCCGGCCGCGAGACCCGCCCGGAACTCCTCGGAGACGGTCGCCAGCATCGGCGTCTCCACGATGCCCGGGGCGATGGTGCACACCCGGATGCCGTACTGCGCCAGGTCACGGGCGGCGGGCAGGGTCAGCCCGACGACGCCCCCCTTGGACGAGGAGTAGGCGGCCTGGCCGACCTGGCCGTCGTACGCGGCGATCGACGCGGTGTTGACGATCACGCCGCGCTGGCCGTGCTCGTCGGCCTCGGTGGCGGCGATGGCCTCGGAGGCGAGCGCGAGGACGTTGAAGGTGCCGATCAGGTTGATCTGGATCACCTTGGCGTACAGGGCGAGGTCGTGGACGCCCTTCCTGCCGAGGATCCGCGCGGACGGGCCGATGCCCGCGCAGTTGACGACCGTACGCAGCGGCACGCCGGCGTCCGCCGCGACGGCGACGGCGGCCCGGACCTGCTCGGGGTCGGTGACGTCGGTCGGGACGTAGGTGACGCCCGCGACCTCGGGGGCCCGGTCGACGCCGTCCTTGAGATCGAGGGCGAACACCTGCGCGCCGCGCTCGGCGAGGGCCTTCGCGGTGGCCGCGCCGAGGCCGGAGGCACCGCCGGTGACGAGGGCGGCGGTGTGGGCGAGCTGCATCATCACTCCTTGCCGAAGGCGGTGAGCACACCGCCGTCGTTACGGTCCAGCGCACGGGAGATGATCATGCGCTGGATCTGGTTGGTTCCTTCGAAGATCTGCATGACCTTGGCCTCGCGCATGTACCGCTCGACGGGGAAGTCGCGGGTGTAGCCGTATCCCCCGAGGACCTGCACGGCGTCCGTGGTCACCTTCATGGCGTTGTCCGTGGCCACGAGTTTGGCGATCGACGCCTCGCGTGTGAAGGGCAGACCGAGGTCCTTCAGCCGCGCGGCGGACAGCGCGGTGGCCCGCGCCGACTCGATCGCGGCGCCCATGTCGGCCAGCACGAACGCCAGCCCCTGGTGCTCGATGATCGGCTTGCCGAAGGTCTCGCGCTCGCGGGCGTAGCGCACCGCGTGGTCGAGGGCGCCCTGGGCGAGACCGCAGGCCACGGCGGCGATGCCGAGCCGGCCGTGGTCGAGGGAGGCGAGCGCGATCTTCAGGCCCTGCCCCTCCGCCCCGATGAGCCGCTCGGCCGGCACCCGGACGTCGTCCAGCCGCATGGTGGCGGTGGCCGAGCCGGTCAGCCCCATCTTGCGCTCCGGCGGGTCGGCGCTGAGCCCCGGGGTGTCCGCCGGGACGAGGAAGCAGGAGATGCCGTGGCTGCGGTCCTCGGAGGTGCGGGCCATGACCGTGTAGAAGTCGGCGTGTCCGCCGTGGGTGGTCCAGGCCTTGGCGCCGTTCAGCACGTAGGTGTCGCCGTCGCGCACGGCGCGGGTCAGCATGGCCGCCGGGTCGGAGCCGGCGTGCGGCTCGGACAGGCAGTACGCGCCGAGCAGTTCGCCGCCGAGCATGTCGGGCAGCCACCTGCGCCGCTGCTCCGCGCTGCCGAAGCGGGCGAGCGGGAAGCAGGACAGGGCGTGCACCGAGATGCCCACGGCGACGCTCGACCAGACCGCGGCGACCTCCTCCAGCACCTGGAGATAGACCTCGTAGGGCTGTCCCGCCCCGCCGTCCTCCTCGGCGAAGGGCAGGCCGAGCAGGCCGCTGCGGCCGAGGGTGCGGAAGGCGTCGCGGGGGAACGCCCCGTCGGCCTCCGCGTCGGCGACCCGGGGTGCGAGTTCCTTGGCGGCGAGGGTGCGCGTGAGCTGGATGAGCTCCACGGCCTCCTCGGTCGGCAGGGCGCGAGTGGCAGGCATGGTGACCTCCACGGAGTAGTACGGGAAACGAGTACTGGCAATGATACTGGAGTGCGTACGAACGTATCATTCACAGTACGGCACGTCTCCGTGGCACAGCCGGGCGGGAACAGAGCGGTGGGTCAGGACGAGACGGCGTGCACGATCAGCGAGGCGAGCTGCTCATAGGCCTCGGCGTCGGACAGCCCGGTGCGCGCCTTCAGCTCACCCTGCTGGATCTGCCGCATGGTCGCGGCGGCGACCTCCCCGACGAACGCGGTGTGCACGTCCCGGAAGGCGCCGCCGGAGACCCCTTCGGCGATGAGCTGCCGCACCCGCTCCGCGGCCATGCGCGTGTTGGCCTCGTACACCTCGCGGGCGGGCGGGAAGTCCGCCACGTCGTCGAGGAACCGGCGCGAGAGCGGGCGCAGCTGTTCGGCCACGGCCGTCAGATAGACCCGGACCCGGTCGGACGGATCGACGGTCTGCGCCACGCGCTTCTCCACGGCCTCCGTGGCGCCGCGGAAATAGTGCTTGACCGCCTCGACGACCAGGCCCTGCTTGCTGCGGGCGAGCTGGTAGAGCGTGGTCTTCGAGCAGCGCAGCCGCTCGGCGAGGTCGTCCAGGGTGAGGTCGGAGAACCCCTCCGCCGTGAGCAGTGCGACGAGTCGTTCCAGCAGGTCGGCCTGTCGGGCGGTTCGGCGGGTGGACGGCATGATCCCAGCGTAGCCCCCTCGGTCACGGCACTGGTTACCGCTCGGTCATCAGTGCGCGGTGTCCAGCCGGGCCCGCTGGTCCCCGGTCAGTTCCAGGTCCACGGCGGCGAGGTTCTCCTCCAGTTGCGCCAGGGAGGACGCGCCGGCCAGCGGAACGATCGGCAGCTCGCCGCCCAACTGCCAGGCCAGGACCACCTGGTTCACGGTGGCACCGGTCTCGCGCGCGACCTCGCGCAGCGCGGCGAGCCGGGCGGGGGTGCCCGGGTGGTCGTAGTCGGCGGGCAGCGGCCGGTCCTCGCGGGTGTACGCCCCCTTGAGCAGCGGCGAGTACGCGACCAGGGTCAGACCGGGCTCGGCCCGCAGATAGCCGAGGAGTTCCGGGCCGGCGTGGCCGAGGCCGCCGTCCGGGAAGAGGTCGTCGGGGATGTCGGTGCGCGGGCGCAGATGGCTGTGCTGGTACTGGAGCACCTCGTAGCCGGGCAGGCCGGCCGCGGCGGCGAGCGCCCGGGCCCGCTCCACGCGCCACATCGCCTGGTTGCTCACCCCGAGCAGGCCGACCGTGCCCTCGGCGACGAGTTCCGCGAACGCCTCGACGGTCTCGCGCTGCGGCACGGTGTGGTCGTCGATGTGGGCGTAGAGCAGATCCAGCTTGGCCACACCGAGCCGGTCCCGGCTGCGTTCGGCGGACTCCCGGATCACCTTCGCCGACAGACCCTCCGGGTTGTCGGTGTAGCCGGTGCCGGGGGCGAGCGGGCGGGCGCCGAGCTTGGTGGCGAAGACGATCTCGTCGCCGACGCCCCTGCTGCGCCGCCACCGGCCGAGCAGTTCCTCGCTCTGTCCGCCCTGACCGCCGTCCACCCAGAACGCGTAGTTGTCGGAGGTGTCGACGAAATTGCCGCCGGCCTCGACGTAACGGTCGAGGATCGCGAACGACGTCTCCTCGTCGGTCACCGACCCGAACAGCATCGCGCCGAGCGCGAGCACGCTGACCTCGCGCCGGGTGGCGGGGTCGGTGCCCAGGGTGCGGTACTTCATGATGCTTCCTCCCGTACGGCCGGACCCATCGGCGACCCCGGCTCGAAGCGAGTCTTCAGCTTGAAGTGCGCTTCAGGGCAAGGCCTTTGACGAATCCGGCCGACGCGGACTCGGCCGACGCGGACTCGGCGGCCGATATCGATCGTCACCGGTTTGACAGGTGACGCCACCCATGGAACGGTCGCCTCGACACCGCGACGAGGGGAGCATCCGGATGATCAGCAGGCGGGACTTCGGCAGTCGGGCGGGCGCGGGGGCGGTCGGCGCGTCCCTCACGGCCCTGGGTGCGCCGACGGCGACGGCCGCCGACTCCGGGACCGCCGTGAGACCGTCCCGGGGCGGACCCTCCTTCGGACCGGTGAAACAGGTCAGGGCAGGCGCCCTGACCATCGGTCACGTCGAGCTGGGCCCCGCCCACGGCCCCGTCGTCGTCCTGCTGCACGGCTGGCCGTACGACATCCACAGCTACGCCGAGGTCGCGCCCCGGCTGGCGGCGCGGGGCCACCGGGTCGTCGTGCCGTACCTGCGCGGCCACGGCACGACGCGGTTCCTCTCCGCACACACGCCGCGCAACGCCCAGCAGTCGGCGGTCGCCCTGGACGTGCTGGCGCTGATGGACGCCCTGGGGATCGAGCGGGCGGTCCTCGCCGGGTTCGACTGGGGGTCACGGACGGCCGACGTCGTCGCCGCGCTGTGGCCGGAGCGCTGTACGGCGCTGGTCTCGGTGACCGGCTATCTGATCACCGACCGGGAGGCGAACCGCAACCCGCTGCCGCCGTCGGCCGAGTGGGCCTGGTGGTACCAGTACTACTTCGCCACGGAGCGGGGCCGGCTCGGCCTGGAGAACGCGGCGTACCGCAAGGACCTGGCCCGGCTCGTCTGGCGGTTCAACTCACCGACCTGGGACTTCGACGAGGCCGCCTTCGAGCGCACCGCGACGGCCTTCGACAACCCGGACCACGTCGACATCGTGATCCACAACTACCGCTGGCGGCTGGGCCTGGCCGACGGCGAGGCCCACTACGACGACCTCGAACAGCGGCTCGCCCAGAGGCCCGTGATCGGCGTCCCCACCGTCACCCTCGACGGCGAACGCGACCCGTTCACCCCGGCCGGGGACGGTGCGATGTACCGGGACAGGTTCACGGGCCCGTACGCGCACCGGACCCTGCCCGGCATCGGCCACAACGTCCCCCAGGAGGCGCCGGAGGCCTTCACGGACGCCGTACTCGAAGCGCACGCCCTGGCCCGTCGCTGACCGGACGGTCCGCCGCCGCCCGGGCCGTCACCCCTCGGCGGGGGCGGCGGACCGCTTCTTGCGGGCGCGGTACGCGGCGGCCTTGAGCCGGTTGCCGCAGGACTCCATGCCGCACCACTGCCGGCGCACACCGCGCGAGCGGTCGATGTAGACACGGGTGCACTCGGGGTTGCCGCACTCCTTCAGCAGCGGCACGTCCGGCCCGCTCAGCAGTTCGACGGCATGGCGCGCCACCGTGGACAGCGCCTCCTGCGGCGTCGCGTCCGTCCACCGGCCCGTCGGCGTGAGCTGCGGGGTGGCCGGGGGCCGGCGGGCCGCGTTGTTCACCACGGCGAGGGCCCGGCGATCGTAGGCGTCACCGGTCAGACGGGCGCCTACCAGCTCGTAGATCGCCTCCCGCAGCGCCTTCGCGCGCTCGACGTCGGCCGCCTCGCTGGGCGTGACGGCGTCCACCACCCCGGACTCCAGGAACCAGGCGTCCAGCCGCTCCGGCGACACGAACATCTCGAACCGCTCCGACCGCCGGGCCCGCAGCGTCGCGGCGAGATCCAGAGCGGGATCTCCGCAGAGGAAGACGTGGTCGAGGTGCACGTCACCATATTGACAGGTGACGCCGAAAAGGCCGTATCGGATCCTCCGATACGGCCTCTGACCTGCTGTGCGAGCAAGTCGGGACGACAGGATTTGAACCTGCGACCCCTTGACCCCCAGTCAAGTGCGCTACCAAGCTGCGCCACGTCCCGGTGCGCCACCGTCGCGGAGTTCCGCGTGATCGCGCGAACAGCACTTTACCCCACGACGGGCGGCGCACCGAAAGGGAGCCCGGCGCGGGACAATCGGCGTATGGACCGACGGGAGCGCGTGGACGGCATGGGCGGCACTCGGGGCGGCGCGAGGGGCGAGGGGGCCGTCGGGGCGCGGGACCGGGACGGCGAGGGGCGGGCGCGCAGCGCGCGGCCCCGGGACGGGCTGGGACGGCCGCTGCCGTACGGGGCGCAGGGGGTGGCGCGGCAGCCCGAGGGGGTCGTACGGACCCCGCCGGAGACCGTCGCCGAGGCGCAGGCGCTGCTGGACGCGGGGAAGCCGTTCCACGCGCACGAGGTCTTCGAGGACGCCTGGAAGAGCGGCCCCGAGGCGGAACGCGCCCTGTGGCGCGGCCTCGCCCAGCTCGCGGTGGGCCTGACCCACGCGGCCCGGGGCAACCTCACCGGCGGCCCCCGGCTGCTGCGGCGCGGCGCCGGGGCCGTGGCGGAGTGGGCGGCGGCCCCGGGGAGCGCGCGGGCGTACGGAATGGACCTCCCGGGGCTGGTCCGGTGGGCGCGGGCGTTGGCGGACGAGGTGGAGCGGACCGGCGCGGCGGTGGACGCGCAGCGGCGCGCACCGCGGCTGCGCTGACTCCCGGCCCGGTCGCTGTCAGTGGCGTACGGCAGACTCGGTGACGTGCGAAAGATTCATGTCATCGGTATCGGCGCGGGCGACCCCGACCAGCTCACCCTGCAGGCCGTGCGGGCCCTGCGGAGCACGGACGTGTTCTTCGTCCTGGACAAGGGCGAGGTGAAGAGCGACCTGACGCGGCTGCGCCGGGACATCCTCGAGGCGCATCTGCCGGAGGGCGGGTACCGGGTGGTCGAGGCGCGGGATCCGGAGCGGGACCGAAGGGCAGGCGGGGCCGACTACTCCCCCGCGGTCGGCGACTGGCGCAGCGCCCGCGCGGACATCTACGAGGGGCTGATCTCGCGGGAGCTCGGCGAGGACGAGAGCGGCGCGTTCCTGGTGTGGGGCGACCCCGCGCTCTACGACAGCACCCTGGGCGTCCTGGAGGAGGTGCTGGCCCGGGGCACGGTGGCCTTCGACCATGACGTCGTCCCCGGCATCAGCAGTGTCTCGGCGCTGGTCGCCCGGCACCGCACCGGGCTGAACCGGGTGGCGCGCCCGGTGCAGATCACCACGGGGCGGCGGCTCGCCGAGGGCTTCCCGGAGGGGGTGGACGACGTGGTGGTGATGCTGGACGCCCACCAGACCTTCCGGCGGTACGCCGAGGAGGACATCGACATCTACTGGGGCGCCTACATAGGCACCCCGGACGAGATCCTCGTCTCCGGCCCGATCGCCGAGGCCGGCCCCCGGATCGAGCGGGTGCGGGCGGAGGCGCGCGAGCGCAAGGGCTGGATCATGGACACGTATCTGCTGCGCCGCAACCCCGGGGAGCGGTAACCGGGCGCGGTAGCCCGGGCGGCCCGCCCGGCATGCGGGGGCGGCACCCCGATGTGATCGTGACCTCGTGACCGTCGCCGGGGAAAGAGCTCCCTCCTCCGCAGCGCAGCCGCCCGTGCTGGACCCGGGCCGCCGGAACATCGTGTTCGTGACGATCGTGCTGGGCCTGCTGCTCGCGGCGCTGGACCAGACGATCGTGGGCACGGCGCTGCCGACGATCGTGTCGGATCTCGGCGGGGCGACGCACATGTCCTGGGTGGTCACGGCGTATCTGCTCGCGGAGACGGTGGCGACCGTCCTCGTCGGCAAGTTCGGCGACCTGTTCGGCCGCAAGGTGGTCTTCCAGGTCTCGGCCGTCGTCTTCATCACCGGCTCCTTCCTGTGCGGTCTGGCCACCAGCATGCCGCTGCTGATCGCCTGGCGGGCCGTGCAGGGCGTCGGCGCGGGCGGGCTGATGGTGACGGCGATGGCGCTGATCGCCGATGTGATCCCGCTGCGCGAACGTGGCAAGTACCAGGGCGCGATCGGCGCCGTGTTCGGGGTGGCGACCGTCGTCGGCCCGCTGCTGGGCGGGCTGTTCACGGACCATCTGTCCTGGCGCTGGGCGTTCTACGTCAACGTGCCGATCGCGGTCCTCGTCGTCGTCGCGGCCGCCCGCACCATCCCCGTGGTGCGGGCGGCGGCCCGCCCGGTCATCGACTACCCGGGCATCGCGCTGATCGCGATCGGGGCGAGCGCGTTGATCCTGGCGACCAGTTGGGGCGGCACCGAGTACGCCTGGAACTCGGGTGTCGTCATCGGCCTGTTCGTGAGCGGAGCCGTCGCCCTCGCCCTGTTCTGCCTGGTGGAGACCCGGGCGAAGGAACCCATGCTGCCGATGCGGCTGTTCCGCAGCCCCGTCTTCACGGTCTGCTCGGTCCTCAGCTTCATCGTCGGCTTCGCGATGCTCGGCGCGATGACCTATCTGCCGAGCTATCTGCAGTACGTCGACGGCGACTCGGCGACCGTCTCCGGCGTGCGCACGCTGCCCATGGTGGCCGGTCTGCTCATCGCGTCGATCTTCAGCGGCAACGTGGTCAGCCAGACCGGCCGGTACCGGCTGTTCCCGATCGTCGGCTCGCTGGTGATGGCCCTCGGCCTGTATCTGATGTCCCTGATGGGACCGGACACGAGCGCCTGGCTGGAGTCGGTCTACATGTGCGTGCTGGGCACCGGCATCGGCCTGTGCATGCAGGTGCTCACGATCGCCGTGCAGAACACCGTCGCCTACGCCGACCTCGGCACCGCCACCTCCGGCGTCACCTTCTTCCGCACCCTGGGCAGTTCGTTCGGCACGGCCGTCTTCGGCACGATCTACACCAACGCCCTCACGCCCAACCTGCGGGAGGGCGTCGCCTCCGCCGCCGCCGTCGCGGGCGGCACCCCGGACGCGGCGGTCGTCGCCCGGGCGGCGACCAGCCCGCAGGGCGTGCACGCGCTGCCCTCCGCGGTCGCCGCGCCGATCATCGAGGCGTACGCCGACACCCTGCGGACGGTGTTCCTGTGGACCGTGCCGGTCGCGGCCGTGGGGTTCGTCGTCGCCCTGTTCCTGAAGCAGGTGCCGCTGCGCGACAGCGCGCGGATGGGCTCCACCGACCTGGGCGAGGGGTTCGCCTCCCCGCACGACGCGAACTCGCAGCGCGTACTGGAGGCCTCCGTCGCGAAGATCATCGGCGGGGCGGGGCTGGACACCGCGCGCCGGATCTTCGAGGACTCCGACACCCGGCTGGACGTGGCGGGCGCCTGGGCGGTGATGCAGGTGGAGCTGCACGACCGGATGGTGGGCCACACCAGCCTGGGGCTGGTCGCCGCCCGCCGCCGGCTGCCACCGGAGGTGCTGCTGCCGGTGTTCGACCGCATGGTCGACGAGGGATACCTGACCCGGGACGGCTCGCTGCTCTCGCTCACCGGGGCCGGGGTGCGCGAGGCCGCGGTGATCACCGAGGCCTGGGCCCGCTGGCTGGAGGAACGGGTGGCACAGGACATCGGCCACCCCGCGCCCAGCGATCTGCGCGCCGCCGTGGACACGATCTCCAAGCGGCTGCTGGCCGAGGACCTCGGCGACGGAGCACCCCGGGGCCGCGCGGAACCCGAACCGGCGGCCGTCGCCCCCTGAGAAACCTCCGACCGGTGCACGGTCTGTTCGGCCGGCGGTCGGTGCCTCTTGCATGTTCTATGTCATGGAGCATAATTACCGACCAGTAGCAGGCGGCTGTACCGAGCGCGCCTGCGGAGAGGTGTGCCCATGAGCCCGCGCAGGACCGACAGCCGCCGGCGGATGATCGCCGGCGCCGCCGACCTGCTCGGCGAGCACGGCGCGGGCGGGGTGAGCATCGACCGGGTGCTCGCACACAGCGGCGCGCCACGCGGCTCGGTGTACCACCACTTCCCGGGCGGCCGGGCCCAACTCATCGACGAGGCCGTGGTGTTCGCCGGGGACTTCATCGCCGGACTGATCGAGAGCGCGATGGACGACCCCGATCCGCTGCGGGCCGTCGACGCGTTCTTCACCCTGTGGCGGGAGCGGCTGGTACGCGGTGACTTCCGGGTCGGCTGCCCCGTCGTGGCGGTGGCCGTGGAGAACGACGACGCCGCCCCGGAGCAGGCCCGTTCCGCGGCGGCGGCCTTCGCCCGCTGGCAGCGGGCGCTGGCCGCGCTGCTGCTGCGGCACGGGCTGACCGAGGAACGCAGCCGGCGGCTGGCCGCGTTCGTCGTCGCCGCCGTCGAGGGGGCGGTGGTGATGAGCCGGGCCGAGCGGAGCACCGGCCCGATCGACGCGACCGCCACCGAGATCCACGACCTCCTGGACCACGCCCTGCGATCGGCGCGCCCGCAGCCCTGACATCGCCCTCCCCGCTCCTCCCTTCCCCTCCCCCGAAGCCCTGATGTGCCCGCCCCGAAGGAGTCGCCATGCCCACGCTCGACCGTCAGGAGAACGTCTTCGTCCTCGATCTCGGGGACGGCGAGAACCGCTTCCACCCCGACTGGCTCGCCGCCGTCGACGCCGCCCTGGACGAGGTGGAGAAGGCGGACGGCCCGCGCGCCCTGGTGACCGCCGCGACGGGCCGGTTCTGGTCCAACGGCCTCGATCTGGACTGGCTGTTCGCCCACGCCGACCAGCAGCAGGAGTACGTGATCGCGGTGCACGCGCTGTACGCCCGGCTGCTGACCCTGCCGGTCGTGACCGTGGCCGCGCTCCAGGGGCACACCTTCGCCGCGGGCGCGATGTTCTCGCTGGCCCACGATGTGCGGGTGATGCGCGCCGACCGCGGCTTCTGGTGTCTGCCCGAGGCCGACATCGGCATCCCGTTCTCGCCGGGCATGTCCGCCCTCGTCCAGGCCCGGCTCGCCCCGCGGACCGCCCACGAGGCCATGGTCACCGCCCGCCGCTACGGCGGCCACGAGGCGCTGGCCGCCGGGATCGTGGACCACGCGGTCGACGAGGACGCCGTACGGACCACGGCCGTCGAGCTCGCCGCGGCGCGGGCGGGGACGGCGGGCGACACCCTGCGCACCATCAGGTCCCGCATGTACGCGCAGGTGCTGACACCGCTGCGGGACCGGGAGAACCCGCTCGGCGACTGAGTCCGAGCAGCACGGACGCAACGCGGGACTGCAAGACTGCAAGACGCCAAGCACTGCGAAAGGACCCCCGTGACCACCACCGACCTCACCGCCCTGTCCGGCCTCGAACTCCTGCGTCTCGTACGGGACGGGCGGCTCGGCGACACGCCGTCCATCGGCCGGCTGCTGGGGATGCGCTTCGACGAGGTGGAGCACGGGCGGATCGTGCTCTCCCTCGACACGCGCCCCGACTTCGCCAACCCGCTCGGCACCGTGCACGGCGGCATCGCCGCGACCATGCTGGACTCGGCCCTCGCCTGCGCGGTCCACACCACCCTGCCCGCCGGCACCGGCTACACCACGCTGGAGCTCAAGGTGAACTACATACGGCCCGCCCGCACGGACGGCCAGACCCTGACGGCCGAGGGCACCGTCGTCCACGCGGGCCGCCGCACCGCCACGGCCGAGGGCAGGGTCGTCGACGAGGAGGGCCGGCTGATCGCCCACGCGACGACCACCTGCATGATCCTCCGGGCAGGTGACTGACCCCGGGGCTATCGTCCCCGTATGGATGCAGTGCGCGCCGTCCTGATCGACATCGACGGGGTCCTCACCGTCTCCTGGAAGCCGCTCCCGGGCACGGTGGAGGCGCTGCGTGCGGTCCGGGAGGCGGGGCTCCCCGTCGCTCTCGTCACCAACACCACCTCCCGCACCCGCGCCTCGATCGCCCGCACGCTCGCCGAGGCCGGTTTCCCGGTGACCGCCGAGGACGTCCTCACCGCCCCGGCCGCCACCGCCGCGCACCTCGCCGAACACCATCCGGGTGCCCGGTGCGCGCTGCTGAACAGCGGGGACATCGCGGAGGACCTCGAGGGGGTCACGCTCGTCGACGACGACGTGGAGGTGGTGGTCGTCGGGGGCGCCGGCCCCGAGTTCGGGTACGCGGCACTGGACCGCGCCTTCGGGCACCTCCAGCGCGGCGCGCGTCTGGTGGCGATGCACCGGAACCTTTACTGGCGTACGGACGCCGGGCTGCGGCTGGACTCGGGCGCGTTCGTGACCGGCCTGGAGGCGGCCGCGCGGGTCGAGGCCGAGGTCACCGGAAAGCCGTCGCCGGCGTTCTTCGCGGCGGCGCTGCGGCGGCTCGGCACCGGCGCGGACACGACGCTGATGGTGGGCGACGACATCGAGTCGGACGTCCTCGCCGCCCAGCGCGCCGGGATCACCGGAGTCCTGGTGCGGACCGGCAAGTACCTGCCGCAGACGCACCGCACGGCGAGCGGCACCCCCGACCACGTCCTGGACTCCTTCGCGGACCTGCCACGACTGCTCGGGCTGGGGCCCTAGCGCAGTAGCAGCTGCAGGCCGCCCACGACGGTCGCCGCGATGACGAGCTGTTCGAACAGGCGCTGGTTGATGCGGTGGACCGCCCACTTGCCGAGCACCGCGCCGGGGACGACGAACACGGCGAGCGCGGCGTCCAGGAGCAGCGAGGGGCCGTCGATCAGGCCGAGGCCGGCGCTGAAGGGCACCTTCGAGAGGTTGACGATGAGGAAGAAGAAGGCGGAGGTGCCGAGGAAGCCGAGTTTGCGGAAGCCCGCCGAGAGCAGGTACATCGACATCACCGGACCACCGGCGTTGGCGACCATCGTGGTGAAGCCGCCGAGGACGCCGTAGGAGCGGGCCGTGACGCGGCCCGCGCGGGTGACGACCGCGTCGGGTTCGACGGGCGCCTCGGCCGTCCGGCGGCGCCACACGGTGACGGCCGCCATCAGCAGCAGGATCGCGCCGATCGAGGTGCGCACCGCTCCGTCGTCGGCCCACATCAGGAAGACCGTGCCGAGGACCACCCCGGCCGCGACCGCCGGGAACAGCCGCCACAGGGTGGGCCAGTGGGCGTGCCGCCGGTAGGTGAGGACGGCCAGGACGTCCCCCGCGATCAGCAACGGCAGCAGGACCCCGGTCGACGCGCGGGCCGGCAGGACCGCCGCGAAGATCGCCAGGCTGACCGTGTTGGCGCCGCTGACCGCCGTCTTGGAGAAGCCGACCAGCAGGGCCGCGAAGGCGAGGGCGGCGAACTCCCAGCCGGTGATGTGCCACAGATTCATCGTGTTCATGCGGAGACCGATGCTAGGCGCACGCATACGACGGCGTAAGAACCGTCTCGCCAGATGGCCGGGCCTCACCGCCCGCCCTGAGAGGATCCCCCGGAGGCCTTCACCCGACCCAGCTGGAGGAGCCATGGCCGAGCACGTCCTCGCCGGCACACAGGGCGCGATCACCGCACACGCGTGGCCCAACCCGGCGGCCCGCTATGTCGCCCTCGTCGTGCACGGATACGGCGAGCACGCCGGCCGCTACACGGAACTCGCCGGCGTCCTGACCGCGCACGGCGCCGCCGTGTTCGCGCCCGACCACATGGGGCACGGAAGGTCGGACGGCGAACGGGTGCGGATCGAGGACTTCGAGGACGTGGTCACCGATGCGCGGGCCGTCGCCGAACTCGCCCGGGCCACACACCCGGACCTGCCGCTCGTCGTGATCGGGCATTCCATGGGCGGCCTGATCGCCGCCCGCTACGCCCAGCGGTACGGCGCCGGTCTCGCCGCGCTCGTCCTGTCCGGGCCGGTCATCGGCGCCTGGGACCTGCCCGGCCGGCTGCTGGCGCACGCGGAGATCCCCGACCTCCCCGTCAGCCCCGCCGCCCTCTCCCGGGACCCGGCGGTCGGGACGGCGTACGCGGCGGATCCCCTGGTCTGGCACGGGCCGATGAAACGGCCGACGCTCGAGGCGTTCGTACGGACCCTGGAGACCGTCGCCGAGGACGGGCACGTCGGACCGCTCCCGCTGCTGTGGCTGCACGGCGACGACGACCGGCTGGTCCCGCTGCCCGGCAGCCGCACCGGCGTCGAGCGGCTCGGCGGGGGCGGGCTGACCGAGCGGATCTACGCCGGGGCCCGGCACGAGGTGTTCAACGAGACGAACCGGACGGAGGTCTTCACCGACCTGACCGGCTTCCTGGACGGGGTCCTCGACCACGGCGAGGCGCCCCTGCCCGCCTACTGAGGCGATCCCGCCGCCAGCCTGGACAGCGCCGCCGACACCAGGGTCCGCACCCCCGGCACCAGCACCGCCGGATCCGGCGCGAACAACGGGCTGTGGTTTCCCGGCACGTTGGCGAACTTCTCCATCAGCTCCTCCCCTGGCGCCGCCTCCCAGACGGCGGCCGGGGTCGAGGTGACGTACCAGTAGTCGTACGGCACACCCTGGGGCGCGAGCAGCGAGAAGTCCTCGCTGCCCATCGTCCCGCCGAAGTCGAACACCGTGTGCTCGCCGAAGAGCCGCCGGTGCACGGTGGCGATCTCGCCGTCCAGGGCGGGGTCGTTGACGGTGTTCGGATAGCCGGGCAGGACGGTGACCTCGGGCGGCACCGGGCAGCCCGCGGCGGCGCACTCCCCCTCGACGATCCGGCGGATCGCGGTGAGGACGCGCTCGCGCACCCGGTCGTCCCGGGTCCGCACGTTCAGCGAGAGCCGGGCCTCGGCGGGGATGATGTTGGGTTTCGTCCCGGCGTGGAAGGAGCCCACGGTCAGCACCGCCGACTCGCCCGCCGCGACCTCCCTGGAGACGACCGTCTGGAGCCGGGTGACGACATACGCGGCCGTCACCACGGGGTCGACGGTCGACTCGGGCCGTGAACCGTGCCCGCCGACCCCGTACACGACGACCTCGACGTCGTCCGAGGCCGACAGGGTCAGTCCGGGCGTGTGCGGATAGAACCCGGCGAGCCCGGGTGCCGCGTGCTGCCCGAACAGCACGTCGGGACGCGGGAACCGTTCGTGGACGCCGTCCGCGACCATCGCGGCCGCCCCGCCCTCCGCCTCCTCGGCGGGCTGCCCGACCACGACGAGCGTGCCGGACCACAGGTCCCGGGCGGCGGCGAGGGCCTCGGCGGCGGCGGCGAGCCAGGTGACATGGAGGTCGTGGCCGCAGGCGTGCATCACCCCGTCGACGGTCGAGGCGTACGACAGCCCGGTCGCCTCCCGGACGGGCAGCGCGTCCATGTCGCCGCGGAGCCACACCACGGGCCCCTCGCCGTTGACGAGCACGGCGACCACCCCGGTGCGGGCGACGCCCTCGGTGACCTCGTACCCGGCGGCCCGCAGCCGGCCGGCGAGCCGCGCCGCGGTGCGGTGCTCCGCGAAGGCGAGTTCGGGGTGGCGGTGCAGGTCCCGGTAGAAGTCCTCCAGGTCTCCCTGCTTCAGTCCCGAGGTGATGTCCCGGGTGAGACGGGCGACGGCGGCCGGATCGGTCATAGGCGGAGGGTACGGGGTGGTCGGCCGAACGGTCGAGGAACCGGCCCCCGGACGTTGGCCGTTCGGCCGAGGCGCGGGGCACCCCCGGAAGGCGAGGCTGGAGCCGCTTCCTCCCGTTCCCCCTTCTCTCTATCTCTCTATCTCTCTTCCAGGAGTACGCGATGCTGTCCAGCAAGTTCGTCGTGGGCGCGATCGGAGGTGCCGCGGCCGTGGTGGCCGTCGGCGGCCTCGGCACCCATCTGCTCGCCGGCACCGAGTCGACCACCGGACTCGACCGGTTCACCACCGTGCTCGTCGACGGTCACAGGGCGCTGGCCGCGAACATCGTCGAGGGCCGCACCGAGGGCAAGTACCACCCGCTGCCGTGGGTCGGCACGGACGTCACGGTGACCTGCCCGAGCGGTCTGAAGGCGGTGGCCGGCGCCACCCTCACCTGCGTCGGCAAGGAGAGCGACGGAAAGACCGTCGACATCCCGGTCACCGTGGTGAAGGCCACCGCCGGCTCGGTCACCTGGAAGTTCGAGCGATGAGCCCGGACCGGGGCGCGGCCTGGGGCCCGCCCGCCTGAGGCATGATGCGACCCATGACCACCCCGAACCAGGCCGGCGGCGCCGGTGCCCCACCGATCAGGGTCCTGATCGCCGACGACCAGGACATGGTCCGCACCGGCTTCCGTTTCTTCCTGGACGCGCAGCCGGACATCACGGTGGTCGCCGAGGCCGCCGACGGCGAGGAGGCGGTGGCGCTGGCCCGCAGGCTGCGGCCGGACGTGTGTCTGCTGGACATCCGGATGCCGCGGCTGGACGGCCTGGCGGCGACCCGGCTGCTCGCCGGGCCCCAGGTGGCGGACCCGCTGCGGGTGGTCGTGGTGACCACCTTCGACCTGGACGAGTACGTGTACGGGGCGCTGCGCGGCGGCGCCTGCGGCTTCCTGCTGAAGGACTCGGGGCCGACGCTCCTCGCCGAGGCGGTCCGGGCCGCCGCCGCGGGTGACTCGCTGGTCTCCCCGTCGGTCACCGTCCGGCTGCTCCAGCACCTCACCGCCCCGCAGCCGCCCGCAGCGGCCCCGCGCCCGGCCGCCGCCGAGCCGCTCACCGACCGTGAGCTGGACGTCGTACGCCTGGTCGCCCTGGGCCGGACCAACGCGGAGATCGCCGCCGAACTGTACGTCTCCCTGTCGACGGTGAAGACCCATCTCTCCAGCGTCCAGCTGAAACTGGGCGCCCGGAACCGCGTGGAGATCGCGGCCTGGGCCTGGCAACACGGCCATGCCGGCCCCCGCGCATAGAACCTCAGAGGTCCAGGACGCGCGCGATCGTGCGCAGGACGCCGTTGTCGTTGTTGGAGGGGGCGAGGTGGCGGGCGCGGCCGAGGACCTGGGGGTGGGCGTTGGCCATGGCGAAGGACCAGTCGGCGGCGTCCAGCATCTCCAGGTCGTTGAGGTAGTCGCCGAACACCATGGTCTGCGCGGGGGTGATGCCCAGCTCGCGCTGGAGCCGGCGCAGGGCGGCGCCCTTGTTGGCGGTGCGGTTCATGACGTCGACCCAGTGCTCGCCGGAGACGACGACCTGGTGGGTGTCCGCGAACGGGGCGAGGGCCGGGGCGGTGGTCTGCTCGACGGGGCCGAAGTCGAAGAGAGCGACCTTGATGGCCTCGTCCTCGACGGCGGTGAGGTCCTCGACGAGTTCGCAGCGCACGTAGTACCGGCGCACCTCGGCCAGGAAGGCCTCGTCGGCCCGCTCGACGTACGCGGACCGCTTCCCGCAGACGACCGCGCCCAGGTCGACGCCGTCGGCCGCGAGTCCCCGTACGGTGTCCACGATCCTCGCGGCGACGCCCGGCGCGAGCGGATCGGAGCTCAGTTCCCGGCCGTCGCGCACCACATAGGTGCCGTTCTCGGCGATGAACACCATCCCGTCGGCGACCTCGGCGAACTCCGCCGCCAGGGTGGCGTACTGGCGTCCGCTCGCCGGGCTGAACAGCACCCCGCGCTCCCGCAGCCGCGCCAGGGTGTCCCACAGCCCCTCGGGTATCCGCTTGTCGTCGTCCAGCAGGGTTCCGTCCATGTCGGTGACGACGAGCCGGATGTCGACGGGACCGGCCGGGGGCTCGGCGGCGGTCGGCCGGGGGGCGTGCGAGTAGGGCATGTCCTGCTTCCTGTGCTGCGGGCGCGCGTGCTCCCGAGAGGGTGACCGGATTTTCACCCTACCGGGGGACCCCGCGAATCCCGGGACAGCGATGATCATGGGACGGCACAATGGACAGCCGGACGGTCGGTCGCGAGAAGGAGCGGTGACGTGGGCGGTGCACGGCTGGACACCAGCGTGGCGCACAACGCGCGGGTGTGGAACTACTGGATCGGCGGCAAGGACAACTACGAGGTCGACCAGCGGGTCGGCGAGCACGTCGCCGGCATGTTCCCGCTGATCCGGGACATCGCCCGGGCGGACCGCTGGTTCCTGGGCCGGGCGGTGCGGTTCCTCGCCGAGGAGCGAGGGGTGCGCCAGTTCCTGGACATCGGCACCGGGCTGCCGACGGCCGACAACACACACGAGATAGCGCAGCGGATCGCGCCGGACTCGAAGATCGTGTACGTCGACAACGACCCGATCGTGCTGGCCCACGCCCGCACCCTGCTGACGGGCACCTCCGAGGGCGCCACCGACTACATCGACGCCGACGTCCACGACCCGGGCGCGATCCTCGAACGGGCCTCCGGCACGCTGGACTTCGACCGCCCGGTCGCGGTGATGATGCTGGGCATCCTGAACTTCGTGCTGGACTACGAGGCGGCCCGCGACATCGCCCGCAAGGTCATGGCCCAGGTCCCCTCCGGCAGCTACCTGGTGCTCACGCACCCCACGCACGACCCGGAGGTGGGCGGCGAGGGCCAGATCCCGGCGATGAAGTTCTGGAACGAGAACGCCACCCCGCCCATCACGGCCCGCTCCGGCGCGGAGATCACCGCGTTCTTCGAGGGCCTGGAGCTGCTGGAGCCGGGCCTGGTGTCCTGCGCGCGCTGGCGGGCCGACGGCGACGCGGCGGCGGTGGTGCCGCAGTACGGCGCGGTGGCCGTGAAACCCTGAACTCACTGACGGACGAGCCCGTGGAGGACGTATGACCACCCTTGCCGACCCCGTCCCCGGCGGGCGTCCCGGAGACCTCGAGCGGGCCTCCGCGCTGAGCGGGGAGCTGTCCGGCGCGGGCGTGCACGGGATCGTCCTGTCCTACGTCGACACGGCGGGCGTCGGCCGGGTGAAGACGGTCCCGGCGGCGGGGCTGGCGTCGGCGGTGGCCTGGGGGGTGGGGATGTCCCCGGTGTTCGACACGTTCCTGGCGAACGACCACATCGTCACCACGGACGTCCTCGGCTCCCCCGACGGCGATCTGCGGCTGTACCCGGACCTGGACCGGCTGGTGGTGCTGGCCGGGCAGCCGGGGTGGGCGTGGGCCCCGGTCGACCGTCTCACCCAGGACGGCGAGCGGCATCCGGGCTGCTCGCGCACGTTCCTGCGGCGGATCGTCGCCGACGCCGCCCGCGACCACGGCCTGGCCTTCCGGGCCGGCATCGAGATCGAGTGGGCGGTCGGGCTGGACTCCGCGCCCGCCGGGGAGTTCGTCCCGGCGACCACGGGACCGGCGTACTCGGCGACCCGGATGGTCGAGCTGAGCGAGTACACCGCCGATCTGCTGGCCGCGTGCGAGGCGCAGGGCGTGACCGTCGACCAGATCCATCCGGAGTACGCGCCCGGGCAGTTCGAGATCTCGGTGGGGGCGCTGGACCCGGTGGCGGCGGCCGACCGCAGTGTCCTCGTGCGGCAGACGATCCGCGCGGTGGCCCGCCGGCACGGGCTGCGGGTCTCGTTCTCCCCCGCCGTCGCCGCGGAGGGCGTCGGCAACGGCGGGCACGTCCATCTGTCCGCCTGGCGGGACGGCGTGAACCTGCACTCCGGGGGCGAGGGACGGCACGGCCTGACGGCCGACGCGGAGTCCTTCGCAGCCGGGGTCCTCGCCCGGCTGCCCGCCCTGACGGCGGTGACCGCGCCCAGCCCGGCCAGCTATCTGCGACTCAAACCCTCCCAGTGGGCGGGGGTGTTCACCGCCTGGGGCCTGGAGACCCGTGAAGCGGCCCTGCGGCTGGTACGGGGCACGGCGGGCCGGCGCGCGGAGCAGGCGAACCTGGAGGTCAAACCGGTCGACCTGGCCGCCAACCCGTATCTGCTGCTGGGCTGTCTGATCGCCGCCGGACTGGACGGGGTGGCCGCGCGGGCCACGCTCCCGGAGGAGATCACCGGCGACCCGGCCCGCCTCGCCGCCGACGAGGCCGCGGCGCAGGGCGTACGACGCCTGCCCGCCTCGCTCGACCGGGCCCTCACGGAGTTCCGCGCGGACGCGGTGCTGCGGGCCGCGCTGGGACCGGTCCTCGCCGACGCGGTGACCGCCGTACGGCAGGGCGAGATCGACGCGACGTACGGGCTGGACGACGCACAGGTGGCCGCCGCCTACCGGTGGGTGTACTGACATGGGCGCCGGACCGGTCCACGAGGAGCTCGCCGCGCTGGAGTCGGTGGATCACCACTGCCACGGCGTGACCACCGGCGCCCTGGACCGGCCGGGCTTCGAGTCGCTGCTCACCGAGGGCGAGCACTGGGCGGGCCTCTCCTCCTTCGACACCCCCGCCGGGGTCGCCGTACGCCGCCACTGCGCACCCCTGCTCGACCTCGACCGGCACGCCCCCGCCGACGCCTATCTGGCCCGGCGCGCCGAGCTGGGCCCGCAGGAGGTGAACCGCCGCTTCCTCACCGCGGCCCGCACCGGTGTGTTCTGCGTCGACACCGGTTTCGCCCCGCTCCCCCTCACCACCCCCGCCGAACTGGCCCGCGCGGGCGGCGGCACCGCGCTGGAGATCGTACGACTGGAGTCGGTGGCGGAGTCCGTGGCCGCGCGGGGTGTCGACGCGGGCGGGTACGCCGACGCCTTCCGGGCGGCGGCGCTGGACGCGGTGCGCCGCCCGGGGGTGGTCGGGGTGAAGTCGGTGGCCGCCTACCGCACCGGCTTCGACCTGGACCCGGCCCGCCCCTCGGACGTCGAGGTCACCCGGGCGGCCCGACGGTGGCTGGCGCGCGGCGGCCGGCTCGACGAACCGGTCCTCGTCCGGCATCTGCTGTGGACCGCCGTCGATCTGGGCCTCCCGCTGCAACTGCACACGGGCTTCGGCGACCACGACATCCGGCTGCACCGGGCGGATCCGGCGCATCTCACGGACTGGCTGCACCTGATCGCGGGAACGATTCCCGTGCTGCTCCTGCACTGCTGGCCCTACCAGCGGCAGGCCGCGTACCTCGCGGCCGTGTTCGAGCAGGTGTACCTCGACGTGGGGCTGACCCTGCACCACGTCGGCCCGGTGCGGGCACGGACGGTGCTGGAGGAAGCGTTGGAGATCACACCGTTCCGCAAACTGCTGTACAGCTCGGACGCCTACGGTGTGTCGGAGTTCTACGCGCTCGGAGCGCTGGCGTTCCGCCGAGGCCTTGGAGACCTCCTCCAGGACCGGGTGGACGCCGACGAACTGAGCCTGCCCGACGCGCTGCGCCTGGCGCGCTGGGCCACAGCGGACAACGCCCGCCGGGTCTACCGGCTTCCCGACGGACACTGAAAGTATGATCAAGCAATGTCAGACTTGACCGAGACCACACCCGGCTGGCTGAGCGCGGACGAGCTCGAGATGGCCCGCGCCCGGATGCCGATCCTCTACGTCGAGGCCGTGCCCGTGCGCGTCGACGACAGCGGCGAAGTCGTCAGCATCGGACTGCTGCTGCGCATCGGACCCGACGGAAACGTCAGCCGGACCCTGGTCTCCGGCCGGGTCCTGCACCACGAGCGGGTCCGCGACGCCCTGCTGCGGCACCTGGAGAAGGACCTCGGGCCGGTGGCCCTGCCCAAGCTGCCGGCCTCCCTGCAGCCGTTCACGGTCGCGGAGTACTTCCCGACGCAGGGCCTCACGCCGTACCACGACCCCCGTCAGCACGCGGTGTCGCTGGCCTACATCGTGCCGGTGACGGGTGACTGCCAGCCCCGGCAGGACGCCCTGGACCTGGTCTGGTTCGACCCGCAGGAGGCGGCCTCCCCGGCGGTGCAGAGCGAGATGCCGGGCGGACACGGGTTCCTGCTGCGCCAGGCCCTGGCGCACGTCGGCCTGTCGGCCTCCTGAGCGGGATGGTTCCCCGTCAGCGTGCGCTGATCGGCGCGGCCCGCAGTCGCCCCTGCACCCTCGTGGTGTGCAGGGGCTGCTGCTGCGGCGACGCCCGTAAACACCCCGGCTACGACCACGCCTGGCAGCTGGAGCGGCTGCGGGCGGCCGCCGCCGGCTCGGACGGCGCCCTGGAGGTCCGTACGACGGACTGCCTCGGCCCGTGCGACCAGGCCAACGTGGTCGTCGTCCAGCCTTCCGCCGCCGGGCGCCGGGCGGGTGGGCGGCCCACCTGGGTCGGCTTCGCCTCGGACGACGACTGCACCGACGAGCTGCTGGCGTGGGCGCGGGCCGGCGGCCCCGGCGTGGCGGCGCCCCCGGTCACCCTGGAACTGCAGTTCATCCAGCCGCCCCGGGACGCCCGGGTCCGCAGCCGGCGCTGACAACTTCCCCGGCTGTGGGCCGAGTTGGGCGCGCGGATCTTGATGTCGTAGGTTGACCCGATGGGGGCTACGACACAAGAGCGGGCGGGGAAACGTTCCGGCGGGGCGGCGCGGTCGTCGGCGCTGATGGCGCTGGGCACCGTGGTGTCCCGGGCGACGGGGCTGATCCGGCAGGTGTTGCAGGGCGCCGCACTGGGCACCGGCCTGCTGGCGACCACGTACAACACCGCGAACACCGTGCCCACCAGCCTGTACACGCTGCTGATCGGCGGCGCGCTGAACTCGGTGCTGGTACCGCAGCTGGTGCGGGCCCGGTCGGCCCACGCGGACGGCGGCCGGGCGTACGAGCAGCGGCTGGTGACCCTGGTGGTGTCCGTGCTGGCCGTCGGGACCGCGCTGGCGGTGTGGGCGGCCCCGCAGATCGTCGCCGTGTATCTGCGCGACACCCCGGACCACCACGACGCGTACCGGCTGACCGTCGTCTTCGCCCGCTTCCTGCTCCCGCAGATCTTCTTCTACGGGCTGTTCAACATGTACGGCCAAGTCCTGAACGCCCGTGAGAGGTTCGGCGCGATGATGTGGACGCCGGTCCTCAACAACATCGTGCTGCTGGGCGTGTTCGGCGCCTACCTGGGACTGATGACCGTGCCCGCGCGGGTGCAGGACATCACCGACACGCAGGTGCGCCTCCTCGGCGTCGGGACGACGGCCGGGATCGCGGTGCAGGCGCTGGCGCTGGTGCCGTTCGCGCGGGCGGCCGGGTTCCGGTTCCGGCCGCGCTTCGACTGGCGCGGCTCGGGGCTCGGTTCCGGTGTGCACGCCGCCAAGTGGACCCTGCTGTTCGTCCTGACGAACCTCGTCGCCCTGACCGTCGTCACCAACTACGCGAACGCGGCCGACCAGGCGCTGCCGGACGCCGGCGCGGGCTACACGGCGTACACGTACGCGCAGACCATCTGGATGCTGCCGCAGTCGGTGGTCACGGTGTCGCTGGTGACCGCGCTGCTGCCGAGGATGAGCCGGGCGGTGGCGGAGGGCCGGATCGCGGACCTGCGCGCCGATCTGTCCCGGGGGCTGCGGGTGAGCGGGGTCGTCGTGGTGCCCGCCGCGTTCCTGTTCCTCGCGCTCGGCCCGCGGATCGCCACGCTGCTGTTCGCGCACGGGGCGGCCGACGCGGCCTCCGCGCAGCCGCTCGGGCACATGCTCCAGGCGTTCGGCCTCGGTCTGATCCCGTTCTCGGCGCAGTATCTGCTGCTGCGCGGCTTCCACGCCTTCGGGGACACCCGGACGCCGTTCTTCCTGGCGGTCTGGATCGCGACGGTGAACATCGCCCTGGCCACCGCCTGCCATCTACTGCTGCCGGTCCGCTGGGCGGTGACCGGCATGGCCGGCGCCTACACCGTGTCCTACCTGGCCGGACTCGCCCTCACCGCCCGCCTCGTACGCCGACGGGTCGGCGGCCGCCTCGACGACGGCGCCCTGCGCCGGACGTACACCCGGCTGATGGGCGCCTCGGCCCTGGCGGCGGCCCTCGGCTGGGCGGCCGACCGGGCCTGCGGCACGTGGCTGGGCGGCGGCACGGTCCCCACCGCGCTGGCGCTCACGGCGGGGACCCTCACCCTGGGCCTGGTCTACACGGCCCTGGCGCGGCTGCTGAAGGTGGAGGAACTACGACAGCTCGGCCGGATCCGCTGAGCCGCCCTCACCGGGTGATCTGCTCGGCGAGGGCTGCGCGGGCACGGGCCACCCGCGACCGGACCGTCCCCACCGGGCAGTCGCTCACCCGGGCAGCCTCCTCGTACGGCAGCCCCAGCAGCTGCGTCAGCACGAACGCCTCCCGCCGGTCGGCGGGCAGCGCCTCCAGCAGCTCGCGCAGCACGATCCCGTCGTCGAAGCCGGGCAGCCCGCGCGGCTGGGCCAGCTCCACGGCCGGCCGCCAGTCCGGCAGGTCCGCGAGGCGGGGGCGGGTGGCTGCGTACCGGTAGCTGTCCATCACGGCCCGGCGGGCGATCGACAGCAGCCACACCCGCGCCGAGCACCGCCCCTCGAACCGGTGCAGACTGCCCAGCGCCCGCAGGAAGGTGTCCTGCGCCAGGTCGTCCACCGCCTGCGGGTCGGCGCACAGATGGGCGACGTACCGCAGCACGTCCCGGTGCAGGGCCCGTACGAGCTGCTCCACGGCCCCGGCGTCCCCGTGCCGGGCGGCCAGGGCGAGGGCGGTGGTGGTCTCGTCGGCGGGGGTGTCCTTGTGGGCGCGGCGGTGGGTGCTGTGCCGGGCGGACTTGGCGTGGGTTCGGGGGCTCTCGTGTTTGCCGGTCTTCTTGTCGCGCGGGGTCGTCGGAGCAGGGGGCATCGCCATGGGTCCTTCTCGGGTGGAGGGGAAAGTGCCGTACGGTTCCGGCCGTCGTCGGACGGCGGTCCGCGCGGGCGGCCCCCGGGGAGTGATCGCGTGGACGAGGAGGAACGGCCGCGGCGCCCGCTCCGAACGACCGCGCACCCCGGCATGGGACGGACGGGGCAGGACGGGCCGGTGGGCGGGCCACCGCAGCGGGGCGGTCAGCCACCCGGCCACGGCCCGCAGCACCCGGAACCCGGCCCGCTCCCCGAACGCCAGCCAGAGTCCGCACAGCAGCGCGGCGAGCACATGGGCGGCGAGCATGCCGGAGTCCGATCCGTAGCCCGGTCCGGACCCCATGTGCTCCATGCCGTCCATGGCGCCACCACCGGCCTGCGGCGCGAGGGAGAAGGCGAAGTGCAGCCCGGCCTGCGCGGCGAGCGCCACCGCCGTCACGGCCGGCACATCCCGCTCCCGCCCGGCCAGGCACCAGCCCGCCCCGCCGACGACGGCGAACCCGCCGACCGGCGCCCACCAGGACAGGAGGTCCCCGGACATCATGACGTGCCCCAGGGCGGCGAGCAGCACACAGACGGCCGCGAACACGGCGGCCCTCAGCATGCGCGACCAGCACCCCGGGATCATGGGGCCTCATCCTGGCAGCGCGTTCCCGGGGACCGACGGGGGTTGGGCGAATCCACAGCCTGCACGGGAGGTTCACAGGCTGAACCGACGGAGTCTCAGAAACCGACCGATCAGGGCTTGTTCCAGGAGAGGCTGACGGTCAGCTGAGCCGACGCGCCGACCGCCGTGACGATGGCCCCGGCCTGCGCGTTCAACTCGACGCCGAATTGCACGACAAGGCCGTCCGGCCGCTGCGGGAAGTCCTTCACCTGTGCGGCCACTCCATGGGCGACCGCCCGCACGGCATGCATGACGGACTCGAAGGTGCCCTCGGCTTTGTCGATCACGGTGGACGGCGACGCTCCCCGGGTGAGCACGGAGCTTTGTGTCTGCTCCTCGGAAACCCGGACGAGAACAGCGCTGCCGTCATCTAGCAGGAACTCTACAATCGCCATAAACTACGAATTATCACGAAATCCCCGATACTGCTGGGTAGTTGACGGTTCTTCCAATTCTGGAAGGAGCTGAACGATGCCTCTCGCCGTCGAGATCGTTCTCATCGTCATCGGAATTCTGCTCCTGGCGGCTGCTCTGATCGGCAGCGGTATCTCCAGACGCCTGATGACGATCCCGAAGATGAAGCGAGCGCCGCGCATCGTGATCGCCATATTGGGCGTGCTGCTGCTGGCGGGCGGGATGTGGGGGGTGACCACCGAGGCGAATCAGCACGGGCCCTCACTGTCCGCCCTCAAGAAGCACATTCCGTCCGACGTGACATCGACGCTGACCTGCAGGGAGGCCGCCGAGGCCCCCAAGGGGGCGGTGAAGATGGACTGCAGCACCCAGGACAGCGTCCCCGAGCAGGTCTGGTATGTCATGTTCGACAACGTGAACGCGATGCAGGACTGGTGGGTGAGCCAGGCCAGGCCCAGCGACCTACCGGGAAGCAGCTGCGCCACCTTGAGCGACTTCAAGAAGGGGAGCTCGTATTGGTACTACGTTGACGACCAGTCCGTCGCCGTCGGTGACGAATCCTGCTACGCAGCCGGCAACATCGTTGTGGCCATGTACACGGACCGGCGTTTCAATATCGTCGTCTGGGCACAGATATCGGACCCGAAGAATTTCTCCGAGTTCCAGAGCTGGCTCACCAACACCTCTAGGCCGACAGGGCCGGATGACGCCACCCCCGAAACTCCCTCGCAAACCCCCGACGGTGGTTGACCCGGTCGGCCCGGGGAGAGAAGGGCGCCATGGCGGCCGATTTTGATTTCGTCCTCGAAATGAGCGAAACGCCCGACGGCTACCGTATCGACGTGACGTCGCCGTCCGGTGAGGACACCGCCGTCGCCGCCATCGACGCCTATGAGCTGCTCGACCGGCTCCCGTCCCTGCAGGCGGCCGTACTGGGCTCGGCCGCGCGCTCGCGGAGCGTGGGGACCGGAATGGAGCTCCCCGCCATGGAGGTCGGCGGCACCCTCTTCGACTCCGTCTTCCAGAGCGGGATCAAGGCTCTCTACCTGTCCAGCAGACAGAAGGCCCAGGAACACGGTCGGCGGCTGCGCATGGTCCTGCGGGTCCGTTCCCCGGAACTCGCCGCACTGCCCTGGGAGCTGCTCTACGACGAGAAGCTGGGCGGCTATCTGTGCCTGCACCACCCGGTGATCCGCCATGTGGAGATGCTGGAGCCGGTCGCTCCGCTGCGCGTCGAGCCGCCGTTGAGCATCCTCGGGATGGTGGCCCTGCCGGGTTCCCTCAGCCCGCTGGAGGCGGAGGCCGAACGGGAAGGACTGAGCACCGCGCTCAAGCCGCTCATCGACGAGGGGAGGGTGCGGCTCGACTGGGTGGCCGGCGGAACCAAGCACGATCTCTTCAACGCCCTGTTCTCCGGCTGTCACATCTTCCACTTCATCGGCCATGGAAAGTTCGACGATCAACGACGCGAGGGGATGCTCGTCTTCTCCGACGAGCAGGGCAGGGAGTCTCCGTTGCACGCGGAGGCGCTCGGCTCGCTCATCAGCGTCGCCGACCCCTCCCCGCGCCTCGTCGTGCTCAACAGCTGCGAGACGGGAACCTCCCACGCACGCGATCTGTTCTCCAGCACGGCGGCCAGGCTGGAGTACACGGTGCCGGCCGTGGTCGCCATGCAGTTCGCGGTGACCGACAAGGCGGCCGT
This sequence comes from Streptomyces sp. NPDC005820, assembly GCF_040630255.1. NCBI lineage: Bacteria > Bacillati > Actinomycetota > Actinomycetes > Kitasatosporales > Streptomycetaceae > Streptomyces > Streptomyces sp. NPDC005820. The sequence goes on along the minus strand of NZ_JBEXXE010000017.1, from coordinate 33,073 downwards.
GCTGTTCTCCCGGGCCTTCTACCAGGCGCTCGCGGCCAACCGGCCGGTCGACGAGGCGGTCCGCACGGGCCGTATCGCCCTGCGGGCCGACAAGGACGACAGCCTCGAGTGCTTCACGCCCGTCCTGTACCAGCGCAGTGGCGACGCCCGCCTGTTCGACTTCACGTCGCTGCGCAAACCCACACGCCCCCAGGACGTCGTCGACCAGATCAACAAGGAAGGGCACGACGGGCAGACCGACGAGCACCCGAAGACCGACCAGTCCGCCGAGCCCTCGCACGTCTCCCGGCCCCCCACGACTCACTCCGCTGATCTCACGCCCCGGCCGGAGATCGACACCGGGCACTGGGTGGTCAGCATGGCCGTCCATCCTTCCGGGCGGCTCCTCGCCACCGGCTCCCGCAAACTCGTGCGGGTCTGGGACGTGATCACCGGCCAGCCGACCTGGCAGCGCCGGCTCGGCGGGTGGAGCACGATGGTCAACGCGCTCGCCTTCAGTCCCGACGGCGACCGCCTGGCGAGCGGCAGCACGGACAATCTCGCCCGCGTCTGGGACATGACGTCCGAGGCCACCCCCCTCAAGTTCACCCACCGCCATTTCGTCAACACGGTGGCCCATGACCGGAGCGGGCGGCTCCTGGCCACCGGGAGCGCGGACGCCACCGCCTGCCTGTGGGATCTCGGCACGGGCAGCCGTGTCCTGACCCTGCACCATGCGCGGGCCGTCAAGTCCCTGGCGTTCAGCCCGGACGGGCGCCGCCTGCTCACGGGATCCGAGGACAGGAACGCCTACGTCTGGGACACGGAAACGGGGCGGCCGGAGGCACAGATCGAGCACCAGGACTTCGTCCTCGGTGTCGCCTACTCCCCGGACGGGCGGAAGGTCGCCACCTGCAGCCAGGACCGCACCGCCCAGGTCAGCGAGACGGAGACCTGGACCCCGCTCTGCCGCGTGGAGCACAAGGGCGGTCTGCGGGCGGTGGCCTTCAGCCCCGACAGCAGCATGATCGCCACCGGAAGCGAGGACGGAGCCGTCGGTGTGTGGTGGGCCGACTCGGGGCAGTCGCTGCTCGCCCTCAAGTACAACCGCTCGGTGAACGCCGTGGCGTTCTCGCCGGACGGCCGGTTCCTCGTCAGCGCGGGTGAGGACAAGATCGTGCACACGGTCCGCGTGCCCGGCACCCACCCCTGAGCACGTCCGTCAACGCAGCGAGGCTCCGTTCCCTCGCGGGAACAGAGCCTCAAAAGAACCGACGGATCGGCTTCACCGTCGGGACGACAGGATTTGAACCTGCGACCCCTTGACCCCCAGTCAAGTGCGCTACCAAGCTGCGCCACGTCCCGTTGCCCGTCTGACCTGGGGTTTCCCCTGGCCGAACGTGCATGGAAACAATACCGCACTCGGGTCGGTGGTCGCGCACCCGTTTCCGGCCGGGGCGGTTCAGTCGGTGGGCAGGCCCAGCTCCGGGTAGGCGTCGAGGAGGCGGGGCGGGGCGGCCTGGCGCCAGGAGTCGGCGAGGATGTCGCGCAGCTCGCCCTCGTCCTCGATGGCGGTGAGCCGGGCCCGCACCCAGGCGAACTGTGCCTCGTGGGCCGCGATCCAGAACTTCGCGGGCTCGGCGAGGACCAGTTCGTCCCGTTCCTCCTTGGGGCAGCGCACGGCGATGGACGTCTCGTCCTCGGGGAGCGTGGCGAACATCTTCCCCGCGACCCGGAACGTGGGCATGTTCCAGGCGACCTTCTCCGTGGTGTCCGGCAGGGCGAGGGCGATACGGCGTACGTCTTCGGCGTCGGGCATGCTCCGCACCGTAGCCGCTGCCACTGACAGTCAGCCCCTGGTGAGGTGTTTGTAGTACAGGGTGGTGGGGCGCAGGATCCCGGCCGGGTCCGCCGCGTAGTCGGGGATCACGCCCGCCCTGGTCCAGCCGGCGGTGCCGTAGAGGTGCTCGGCGGGGCTGTCGGTCTCGGTGTCCAGGTGGAGCAGGGTGATGCCGGCGGCGAGGGCGGCCTGCTCGGCGGTGGTGAGGAGGGCGCGGCCGAGGCCCTTGCCGCGGGCGTCGCGGTGGACCATGAGCTTGACGAGTTCGGCGCGGTGGCGGCTGTTGGGTTTGTCGGGGAAGGCGAGACTGACGGTGCCGATCACCCGGTCTCCGGTGTACGCCGCCCAGACCGCGAGGTGTCCGGCGTCGGCGCCCTCGGCCCGCTCCCGCCACCAGGCGAGGGCCTCGACGGTGTCCAGCGGTGCCAGGAAGCCGATCGAGGCGCCGCCGGCCACGGTGTCGACGAGCAGGGCGGCCAGCTCCTCGGCCGCGAGGACGAGATCGGCCCCGTCCAGGCGCCGTACGGTCGCTGTCACGGCAGCACCACCGCCAGCACATAGCGGACCGCGGTGTCGCCGACGCAGCGGAACCGGGTCGGGCCCCACACCCGAAGGCGCAGGCAGTCGCCCGAGTCGAGGTGGTGCTCGTCGTCCTGATCGGTCATGGCCAGGGCTCCTTCGAGGACCCAGATGTGCTGTTCGAGGCCGGGCACGGGCGGGCGGTCGTAGGCGATGTCGGCGCCCGGCGCGAGCCGTCCCTCGACGAGTTCGCCGCGCAGTCCGCGGTGCGGCGGGGACACGGACCGGCGTACGAAGCCGGCGTCGCGGTCCTGCCAGACCTGCTGGTCGGCGGCCCGCACCAGCAGCGCGGGCTCCGTCTCGACCTCGCTGAGCAGCTGGGACATCGTCCGCCCGTACACCGCGCACAGGCGGTTGAGCATCGAGGCCGTCGGACTGATCTCGGCCCGCTCGGCGCGGGACAGCGTCGAACGGCTCACCCCGCTGCGTTCCGCCACGTCTCCCAGGGACCAGCCGCGTTCGGCGCGCAGTGCGGCCAGGCGGGCGCCCAGCCGCGCATCGACGGCGTCCGGGGCCGCCTCCTCGGTTCGTTTCATATTCGGGAAGTTATCCCGGATATGAGACAGGCGGGTTACGGGCGGCTCACACCCGGGCCGCCTCCCGCAGGGCGTCCAGCACCGGCAGGATCAGCGGGTGCTCCTCCGCTCCACGCCGTACGGCGGCGAAGACGCGGCGGGTCGGGGCCGCGCCGTCTATCGGGCGGACCACGACACCGGTGAGGTCCATGCCGCGCAGGGCCGAGCGCGGGACGAGGGCCACGCCCGCGTCGGCGGAGGCGAGGGCGACGACCGCGCGGAAGTCGTCCGAGGAGTGTTCGAGCCGCGGCTGGAATCCGGCGTTCTCGCAGGCCAGGACGACCACGTCATGGCAGGGGTTGCCGGGGTAGGGGCCGATCCACGAGTCCTTGGCCAGCTCCGCGAGGGGGACTTCCGCGGCGTCGGCGAGGCGGTGGGTGACCGGGACGACCGCGTCGAAGGGCTCGGCGTACAGCGGGACGTGCGCGAGCCGGGGGTCGTCGGCGGCCGGGGCGCCCCGGTACTCGACGGCCACGGCCACGTCGACCTGCCGGTCGAGGACCATCGGCAGGCTGGCGTCCCCCTCGGCGTCCTGGACGCGGATCCTTATCCCGGGCGCGCTGCGGGCGAGCCGGGCCACCGCGGGCGCCACGACCAGGGCGATCCCGGTCGCGAAGGCGGCGACGGTGACCGTGCCGGCCTCCCCGGAGCTGTAGGCGGCCAGCTCCGCCTCGGCCCGCTCCAGCTGGGCGAGGACCGCGTGGGTGTGGCTGAGCAGGATCTCGCCGGCCGGGGTGAGCCGTACCCCCTTCGCGCCGCGCTCCACGAGACGGTGGCCGGTCTCCTGCTCCAGGGCGGCGAGCTGCTGGGAGACGGCGGAGGGGGTGAGGTACAGCGCGGCGGCAGCCGCCGTCACGGTGCGGTGGTCGGCCACCGCACGGAGGATGTGGAGCCGCCGCGCCTCGATCATGGGATCGATTATCGCAATATGTCGGGGCTCCTCAGCCCTCCAGTTCCGCGCGCGCCGCGACGAAGGCGTCCACCGCGCGGTTCACGTCGTCCGTGGAGTGCGCGGCCGACAGCTGGACCCGGATCCGGGCCTGCCCCTGCGGGACGACCGGGTAGGAGAAGCCGATCACGTACACCCCGCGCTCCAGCAGCAGTTCGGCCATCCGGCCCGCCTTCGCCGCGTCGCCGATCATCACGGGGGCGATGGCGTGGTCGCCGGGGAGGATGTCGAAGCCCTCCTCGGTCATCCGGCGGCGGAACAGGGCGGTGTTCTCCCTGAGCCGGACGCGCAGGTCGTCGGCGGACTCCAGCAGGTCGAGGACCTTCAGGGAGGCCGCCGCGATCACCGGGGCGAGGGTGTTGGAGAACAGGTACGGGCGGGAGCGCTGCCGCAGCAGGGCCACGATCTCCGCGCGGGCGGCGACATAGCCGCCCGAGGCGCCGCCGAGCGCCTTGCCGAGGGTGCCGGTGATGATGTCGACGCGGTCCATCACGCCGTGCAGTTCGGGGGTGCCGCGCCCGCCGGGGCCGACGAAGCCGACCGCGTGGGAGTCGTCCACCATGACCATCGCGTCGTAGCGGTCGGCGAGGTCGCAGATCTCGCGCAGCGGCGCCACATAGCCGTCCATGGAGAAGACCCCGTCGGTGACGACCAGCCGGCGGCGCGCGCCGGACGCCTCCTTCAACTGCCGCTCCAGGTCCTCCAGATCACGGTTGGCGTACCGGAAGCGGCGGGCCTTGGACAGCCGGATGCCGTCGATGATCGAGGCGTGGTTGAGGGCGTCGGAGATCACCGCGTCCTCGGGGCCGAGCAGCGTCTCGAAGACACCGCCGTTGGCGTCGAAGCAGGAGGAGTACAGGATCGTGTCCTCCTGGCCGAGGAACGCCGACAGCCGGGCCTCCAGCTCCTTGTGCACCTCCTGCGTGCCGCAGATGAAGCGCACGGACGCCATGCCGTAGCCCCAGCGGTCCAGCGCCGCGTGGGCGGCGGCGACGACCTCGGGGTGGTCGGCGAGGCCGAGGTAGTTGTTGGCGCAGAAGTTCAGGACCTCACCGGGACGGCCGCCCGCGGTGACGGCGACGGTCGCCGACTGCGGGGTGCCGATCACCCGCTCGGGCTTGTGCAGTCCGGCGGCGCGGATCTCGTCGAGGGTGGTGCGCAGGTCGTCGCGCACGGAGTCGAACATGGGGAAGCTCCTCAAGTGCCTTCGCCGAAAGGGGGGTTACGCGGTCCAGTCGAGGATGACCTTGCCGCCGCGGCCGCTCGCCGCGTCGGCGAACGCCGCCTCGAAGTCGCGGTACCCGTACCGGCCGGTGATCACGGGGGCGAGGTCGAGGCCGCCCTCCAGCAGGACCGACATCGCGTACCAGGTCTCGAACATCTCCCGGCCGTAGATGCCCTTGATGGTGATCATCGAGGTGACGATCCGGGCCCAGTCGACCGGGAACTCCTCCGCCGGCAGCCCCAGCATGGCGATCCGGCCGCCGTGGGTCATGTTGGCGATCATGTCGCGCAGGGCCGCGGGGCGGCCGGACATCTCCAGGCCGATGTCGAAGCCCTCGCGCAGCCCGAGCTCGCGCTGGCCGTCGGCGATGGAGGAGCGGGAGACGTCGAGGGCGAGGCTCGCGCCGATCTTGCGGCCCAGCTCCAGGCGCTCCTCGCTCACGTCGGTGATCACGACGTTGCGGGCGCCGGCGTGCCGGGCGACGGCGGCGGCCATCAGACCGATCGGGCCGGCGCCGGTGATGAGCACGTCCTCGCCGACCAGCGGGAAGGACAGCGCGGTGTGCACGGCGTTGCCGAACGGGTCGAAGATCGCGGCCACGTCGAGGTCCACGGGGACCCGGTGCACCCAGACGTTCGACGCGGGCAGCACGACGTACTCCGCGAAGGCGCCGTCGCGGCCGACGCCGAGGCCGACGGTGGCCCGGCACAGATGGCGGCGCCCGGCGAGACAGTTGCGGCACTTGCCGCACACGAGGTGCCCCTCGCCGCTCACCCGGTCGCCGACGGCGATGTCGGTGACGTCCCGCCCCGTCTCGACGACCTCGCCGACGAACTCATGACCGAGGACCAGCGGGGTGCTGATCGTCTGCTGCGCCCAGCCGTCCCAGGCCCGGATGTGCAGATCGGTGCCGCAGATGCCGGTCCGCTGCACCTTGATCAGTACGTCACCGGGGCCGGCCTCGGGCTCCGGGACGTCCCGGAGCCACAGCCCGGGCTCCGCCTTCTCCTTGACCAGCGCCTTCAAGCTGCGGCTCCTGTGGTGAGGCCCGGGAGGCGCACGGGCAGGCCGCGGCGCCCCGCTGCCGGGGAGGGGGGTGGATTCGCTCAGCAATCTGCCGCATGCCACCGGCCCCGGTCCATCGAGCTTTTCTTAAGCGGAGCAACAGCTTTCCTTCACGCCCTGATCCTGGGTCCCCCCGACACACCCCGCTAGGCCGGTGGAGTGCCCGTCTCCAGTCGTACGACGAGGTCGGCGGCCGTCGCCTTGATGGTCTCCAGGCCGGAGGTGCCCCAGCGCCGGGGGGCGAGGTCGGCGACGCACACCGTGCCGAGGACCGTGCCGGTCGTGTCGATGAGCGGCGCGCCGAGGTAGGAGCGGACACCGTACTCGTCGACGACCGGGTTGCCCGCGAAGCGCGGGTAGTCGCCGACGTCCTCCAGGACCAGCGCCTTGCGCCGGACGGCGACGTGCGGGCAGTAGCCGTACTCGCGCGGCAGCCGCCGGCCCACCTCGGGCTTTCCGCCCCGGGCCGCCTCTCCCCCCGCCGGGGTGTGCAGCCCCGCGAAGAACTGCCCTTCCTCCCGGAGGAAGTTGACCATGGCGTAGGCGGCGCCGGTCAGCGCGGCGAGACGCTCGGCGTAGGTGTCCAGGGCGGGCTCCGGCCACTCCCCGAGGCCGAGTCGGCGCAGCCTCAGGGTGCGGGCGGGGGCGTCCCTGTCCTCCGGGGTGAGCAGCAGGCGACCGGCCGGGCGGGGCGGGTCGTAGCTCATGGGCGTGCTCCGGGCCGGCGGGTTCGGTCTCGGGGGGCGTCGGGGGCGTGGGGGACGTCGGGGACGTCGTAGGGCATGTGCGGCTCCATGACGGGGGTGCGGGGGTCACATGGTGGCGCCGCGGCTCGGCTGGGGTGCCGCCGGTGCGTGGGCGATGAGGTGCCGGACGAGGGTGAGCAGGGTCTGCACGCCGGAGGCGGAGATCCGGGCGTCGCAGCGCACGATGGGGATGTCCGGGTCCAGGTCGATGGCGGCGCGCACCTCCTCGGGGTCGTAGCGGTGGGAGCCGTCGAACTCGTTGATCGCGACGATGAAGCCGAGGCCGCGCTCCTCGAAGAAGTCGACGGCCGCGAAGCACTCCTCGAGGCGGCGGGTGTCGGCGAGGATGACCGCGCCGAGGGCGCCCTCGGACAGTTCGTCCCACATGAACCAGAACCGCTCCTGCCCGGGCGTGCCGAACAGGTACAGCACGTGCTGCGGGTCCAGGCTGATGCGGCCGAAGTCCATGGCGACGGTCGTCTCGACCTTGTTCTCGATGCCGTCGAGGTTGTCGGTCGCGGCGCCGACCGTGGTGAGCAGCTCCTCGGTGCTGAGCGGGGCGATCTCGCTCACGGCGCCGACGAAGGTGGTCTTGCCGACCCCGAAGCCGCCCGCGACCAGGATCTTCAGCGCGGTCGGAAAAGGGTCGGCGCGGCCGTCGTCATAGCCCTTGTCGTAGCCCTCGTACGCCTCTCGCGAGTCGTACTCGTCGCTCTCAGAGCTGTCGTCGTAGTCCATCGAGCACTGCCTCCAGTAGGGCCCGGTCGGTGGGGTTGTGGTGGAACTCGGGGGGCTTGGTGGTCAGGGCCCCGCAGTCGACGAGGTCCGACAGGAGGACCTTGGTGACCGCCGCCGGCAGCTTCAGATGGGCGGCGACCTCGGCGACCGGGACGGGGGCCCGGCACAGGTCGAGGGCCTGGGCGTGCTCGGGGCCGAGGTAGCCGAGGGGTCTCGCGCCGGTGGCCATCACCTGGGACATGAGGTCGAGGGCGACGGTGGGCTCGGTGCGCCCGTTGCTGACCGTGAACGGGCGCACCAGCCGTCCGGCCGCGTCGTCGAGCCAGGGCCCGTCGCCGGCCGCCGCCACGCTCAAGTTCCCGTCACCGACGCATCGACGGCGTGCTGCCGGGGCGCGGTCGTCAGATACGGCCGCACGCTCTTCACGAGCATCGCCATCTCGTAGCCGAGGACGGCGGCGTCGGCCTCCCGGCCGGCGAGCACGGCGAGACAGGTCCCGGAACCGGCGGTGGTGACGAACAGCAGCGTCGAGTCGAGTTCGACGACGACCTGCCGTACGTCCCCGCCGTCGCCGAAGCGGACGCCCGCGCTGCGGCCGAGGGAGTACAGGCCGGAGGCCAGGGCGGCCATGTGGTCGGCGCTGTCGGCGTCGAGACCGTGGACCGATTTCACCAGTCCGTCGCAGGAGAGCAGCACGGCGCTGGTGGTGTGCGGTACGCGCTGCACGAGGCCGCTCATCAGCCAGTCGAGATCGGATACCTGGGCGGTCGGCGCATCGCTCGCCATGGTGGATCGACTCCTTGGGGTACGAAGGTCTGCGGGAGCGCTGGGGGTGGGGGTACCGCTCATCCGGCGGGGGCGCTCCCGTCGTGCCGGGGGGTGGGGTGGTCGGAACCGGAGCCGGGAGCCTGCGCGGGCCCGGCCGTCAGTCCGTCCCGCACGCCGTACGCCTGGGGGGCGGCGGAGGCGTGTGCGGAGGGCGCCTCGGTTATCCGGGGCGGGACGACGGGGGGCGGCGCGGAGGCGGCGGACCGGTCCGAGGTGGTCGTGGGGTTCACGGTGGGGTGGTGGGACCGGTCCGGGGCGGGCGTGGAGCCCGGGGTGGTGCGGTGGGGCCGGTCGAAGGGGCCGGGCTCCGGGTAGGCGCTGCGCTCCAGGGCCTCCCACTCCGGGAACGGCACGGCCGACTCCAGCACCTCCGCCTCCAGGCTCTGCTGGGCCTCGGCGAGGCCGATGCCCCGCTGGAAGGCGGCCATCAGACCGGGGTCGTGGCCGACGGGCTGCTCGACGTCCGGACGGGGGGCCGGGCCACCGCGCAGCTGGGGCGCGATGTGCTCCTGGGCGCGGCGCCGGGGCAGCTGCGGCTTGCCCATGGTGCCGCGCACGGCCCCCGAGCGCGGGACGGGTGCGATGCCCGCGTTCTCCTCCACGACCCCCCGGTCGGCCCGCCGGATGCCGGGCACGGCCTCGGCGGGGTTGGGCCGGTCCTGCCGGGCTCCGCGCACGGGCAGCGGCACGGGGCCGTCCGGGGAACCGGCGCCCCGGCTGTGATCGGGGGCCGACCGGAGCAGGGGGTCGGGAACCGCTCCCCCTGCTCCGGTACGGCCCACCGGCCTCCCGCCGATGAAGCCGACCTGCCCACCGGGCTCCACCGCCCTGCCTGCGGCGGCGTTGTCCCCGGTGGGTCCGGGGTGCGCGGACGCGGTCGAGAGGGGTCCTTCGGCGATGGGCCCGGCGTAAGGCGAGGCAACCGGGCGGGTCGCTTCGGTGCCGGGCCTGGCGTGCGCGGTCGAACGGTCCGCTTCGGTGGTGGGTCCGGGGTACGGGGCCCCGGTCGAGGGGGTCGCTCCGGCGGTGGGCCCGGGGTGCGCGGACGCGGTCGAGCCGATCGCCTCGGTAATGGGCCCGGGGTACGCAGAGGCGACGGAGCGGGTCGCTCCGGTGTTGGACCCGGGGTGCGCGGACGCCGTGGGGTCGGCCGAGTCGGTGCCGGTGTGGAGGAGGCGGTCCGGTACGCGGGAGCCCTGGGTGTCGGAGGTGCCCCGGGTGTGCGGTGGGGTGGTGGGCGGGTGGCCCGTGGCGGCGGTGGTGGTCTGCGGCCGTGGGGGCGCCGGGAGGCGCTCCGTGGCGCCCGTGTCCTCCGGCTGCGCGGGGGCAGGTCGGCGCGGTGCCGGGCCGACCTGCCCCCGCGAGGGAGCCGGCCGGCGCCCGGTGCCCGGCCCCTCCGGCCGGTGTGCCGTACCGGCGCCCTGGCGAGGCAGTTGCCGCGAACGGCCGGCGTCGGCGGTGTCCCGGCGGTCGTCGCCGGGGGCGGCGTTCGGGGCGGGGGCGGCGTTCGGGGCCGGGGTGGCCAGGGGATCACGCGCCGGTACGACGGCTCCGGCGGCGCCTCCCAGCAGGGCCTGCGGGACGACGAGTACGGCCTGGACACCGCCGTAGATGTTGGACTGGAGTCGGACCCGGATGCCGTGCCGACGGGCGAGCTGGGAGACGACGTACAGGCCGATGCGGCCGTCGGCCAGCAGGCGGCCGACGTTGACCTGGTCGGGGTCGGCGAGCAGCGCGTTCATCCGGGCCTGCTCCTCGACCGGCATGCCGAGGCCGCGGTCCTCGACCTCGACGGCCAGCCCCGAGGTGCAGAGGTTGGCGCGCAGCAGCACCTGGGTGTGCGGCGCGGAGAACACCGTGGCGTTCTCGACGAGTTCGGCGAGGAGATGGATGACGTCGGCGACGGCGTGCCCGCGCAGTTCGCCGTCGATCGGCGGCACCAGCTTGACCCGGGAGTACTGCTCGACCTCGGCGATGGCGGAGCGCAGCACCTCGGTCATGGAGACGGGGTTGCTCCACTGCCGACGGGAGACGGCCCCGCCGAGGACGGCGAGGTTCTCGGCGTGGCGGCGGATGCGGGTGGCGAGATGGTCGACGTGGAAGAGGCCCTTGAGCAGTTCGGGGTCCTCGATCTCGTTCTCCAGCTCGTCGAGGATCGAGATCTCGCGGTGCACGAGGGACTGAAGCCGTCGCGCGAGGTTGACGAAGACCTCCAGTTTCTGTTCGCTGCCGGCCTGGCTGGACAGCCGGGAGGCCTGCACGACGGCCGTGACGGCGCCGTCGTGTGCGCGGGCGAGGTCGGCGGCGAGCAGTTCGAAGTCGTCGGCGTCGCCGGGCGGCCCGCCGCGCGACCTGCGCCGCTCCGGGGCCTCGCCGCGGCGCAGCGACTCGACGAGCGCGCGCAGGTCGGCCTCGCCGCGGGCGCTGCTGCGGCGCAGGGCGGCGAGGCGGTCGCTGACGGAGCGGGCGGCGCGGTCGGCGGCGACGGCCGCGACGAGGATGCCGACGCCGGTGACCGCGACCGCGCCGGCCAGGACGGCCCACAGGACGGGGCCGGGCCGGGTGCCGGTGGAGCGCACGGTGAACAGGACGACCGCGCAGGCGCTGAGCGCGACGGCGGTCGGCGGCAGCACGGCGAGACGCAGCAACTGGGGCCGTATGTGCGTCTCGGCCGGCGCGGGTGCGGTGCGGGCTACCGGTCGTCCGTGCCGCCCGCCCTCACGGCGGTCTGCACGTGCGGCCGGTGCGCGGAGGTGAGACATCGGGGTCCTCGTGCTGGGTCCATGGGCCTGGTCGACCACTCACAGTAGTCGCCCGCGCATCATGTGCGGCGGGCAGTTGACAAACTCCCCCAGGGAGCTTCGCCCTGTGGTATGAGCGGTCGCACAGAAGGCCGATAAGCCCAGAATTCACCCGTTCACCAATGGCACCGAAGAAGTAAGGGAACGATCAGCATCCGTCAGAAATGGTCACGGTGAGTGATGTTCTCCCGGCCGTTCTCAGCGCTCCAGTTCCTGGAGCAGCTGCTCGACCGCGCCGGCCCAGGTCCGCTTCGCGGCCAGCATCTCGCGGGCCTTCGCGGCGTGGACGAACGCGGCGTCCAACTCACCGAGCACCCGGACGATCGCGTCCCGCCATCGCTGGACGTCCTGGTCGTCGTACCGCCGGCCCAGCACCGGCACGACCATCCGGTGGATCATCTCGGGCTCGTCGGTCAGCAGTTCCTCCACCAGCCGCCCCAGTCCGCTGGCACCGCTGATCACGGCCGGCGTGCCCGACACGACGGCTTCCAGTCCGGCCAGGCCGAACCCCTCGACCCGTGAGGGCATCAGGACCAGGCTGGCCAGGCGCAGGTCGTCCCGGACCATCTCCACGTCGTCGGTGAAGATCCGCGGCGTCACCTTGACCTTCGGAGAGTCGGCCAGCTCCTCCAGATCGTTCTTCAGCTTCCTGCCGTCCCCGATGCGCGCCCCACGGGCCAGGATCTCCACGGCACGGTGCGACGTCGCCTCGCCGGCCATGGCCGCGCCGACCGCCCGCGCCGCCAGGTCGATCCCCTTGATGCCGTCGTCGGAGAGCCGCCCGAAGACCAGGATCTTCGGTGTGTGCGGGGGTCTGGTCCGGGCTTCCGCGACGGAGCCGTCCGGGGCGTCGAACCCGGGGTCGAAACGTACGACCCTGCCCAGGCCCCGCTTTCCGTGCACCCGGGCGTCGAACCACTCGTACAGCGTCGGCCCGACGCAGGCCACCAGGCTCGCGCCGCGCGCCAGGTCCTCCTCCTCCCGGACCCGGTTCTCCGACACGACGGCCGGGTCCTCCTTGGCGCCTTCCGGTGTGTCGGGGTCGTCGGGCTTGTGGAAGGGGGTGTCGTCGGCGGACATGTGGATGAAGTGGATCCGCGCGGCCCCCGGGAAATGCTCCTGCATCACGCGCGCGTACCGGCCGGTGACCCGGCTGTGGCCGATGACGACGTCGGGTGTCACCCCGCCGGGCAGGGCGGGGCGGTACATGAGTGCGTCCTCGCGCCGCCCGCCCGGGGTCACGGGCGCGGCGATCAGACGGACCCCGTGCCGCTCGGCGTCCTCCCTCTCCCGCGGTGAGGGGTCGGGCACCAGGCAGTACACCTCGACCCTCCTCGCCTTCGACACCGCCAGCGCGATGCAGAGATACCGGTTGAGCGCGCTGAGCCCACCGCGCGCCGGCAGCCACTCGTCGGCGACCGCCAGCACGCGCGTCACCGCCGGACCACCACCCGCCACCGCACCGGCCCCGGTCGCGCGCGGCCCGGCCCCGTCCGGCTCCACGCCCTCCCGCCACGCCCCGCCGTTCCACACCATCGGCGCGCTGGACCACTCGACGCCGAGGGCGGCCCCCAGCAGGGCGGCGGCCTCGGCCGGGGTGTCGCTGTCGATCGCGGCCACCGCACCGGTCTCGGGGTTGTTCACCTCGACGCGCACCGAGACGCCCGGCCCCAGCGGCGCCGCCCCCAGCCACCGGACGACCTCCCGGGACATCCGGCCGAGGTCCTCGGAGCCCGCGTCCGCGGGTGCGCCGAAGAAGTTGATCACGACCGCTGTGACGGCGCGCCCGCCTTCCCCGTCCGCGGTCGGTCCGCGGTGCCCCAGGTCGAGGCCGGGTACCGCGGGCAGCCCGCGGCTCCGCAGGCGGTCGAGGAGTACTTCGCGCGCGTGGAGGTCCACGTCCGCGGCGAACTGGACGATCAGGGACGTGCTTTCGCCACCGGCCATGTCCCGATGATGGCAGAGAACACCGCCTTTCCCCGTGCGGCCCGGGCCGGCCGTGGTTGCATGGCCGGGTGGCGCCGACACCGGGAACCCCGTTCCTCGCACAGCTGTTGTCACCGGACCTCGCGTTCCGCCCGCCTCCCGCCCCCGGCTCCGACCGCGGGGCGGCCGGCCACCCCCCGGAGCCGGACCTCATGCAGCGGGCGGCGCGGGCGGCGGCCGGGCTGCACTCCCTCGGCCGGTGGGGTGAACTCGCCGAGTTCTACGCCGATCTCGCCGACGCCGAGTGGAAGGGCGGCCGGCACCGGCGGAGTCTGCGGCTGCTGCTGGCGGCCCGCGCGGGTGCCGTACGGGCGGGCGACGACGCCCGGACGCTGAGCATCACGAGTCTGCTCGCCATGCGCCACCGGCTGCGCGAGGGCTTCGGGGTGGCCGAGCTCTGGAACCGGTCCCAACTGGCGTCCCCGCTGGAGGAGTCGACGGCGAGGGCGCACGCGGTCGCCTGGCGGGAGCTGGCCACGCTGCGGGACCTGGACGGCGAGTACCAGCAGGGTGTCGCCCACTGCGATCGGGCCCTGGCGGTGTGCCGCGCGTTCCGACAGTGTCCCGGGATGGTCCTGGTCGAGGTGCAGTCCCTGCTCGAACGCAGCCTCGCCGAACGGCTGTCGGGGCGGCTGGACCTGGCGCTCGCCACCCTGGCCGAGGCGCGCGAGCTGGCCGAGGCGTCCGGACCCGAGGTCAACGACCTCACCCACGGTCTGATCGCGGTGCGCCAGGCCAGACTTCAGGTCATGACCGGCGATCCGGAGGCCGGGCTGGCGGCCTATCTGCGTGCCGAGGCCCGTTTCACCGGGGTCAGCGCCGACAACCTCATGATCACCCGGATCTCGCGGATCGCCTGTCTGGCGATGCTGGGCCGGACCGGGGAGGCGCTGGAGCTGGCGGACCGGCTCGCCGAGGAGTGCGAGTCGGCCGGTGAGCGGTCCCGGCTCGGGCAGATCCTGCTGGAGCGGGCCGAGATCCAGTACACCGTCGGCGACTTCGTGGGCGCGCAGGCCACGGCGCGCCGGGCCGGCCAGGTCCAGGAGGGCGACGACACGCTGGAGGCGCTGCGCTGGCGGCGCCATCTCGCGCGGGCTCTGCTCGCCTCGGGCGGGGACCAGGGCGAGGCCGCCGCCCAGCTGAGCGCCGTCCTCACGGCGGCCTGCCGGCCCGACCGCCGTGATCTGGCCCGGACCTGGCAGGCACTCCATGACGCGCTGCTGGTGTCCGACGAGTCCGTGCTGCCCGCCGACGTGTGGTTCGCGGCCGGGCGTGGTGCCCTGACCGGCGCGGAACTCCAGCGCGATCTGCTGAGCGAGCCCCAGGCGCGGTGGGGTGTGCACGCGGAGCGCGAGGAGGTGTACGCCTCGGCGATCCGGATGCACGCGGCGGTGGCGCAACACGAGGCCGTGGCCCAGGTGATGGAGCTGGGCAGGGCGGACGTGCTCAACCGGATCCTGGCCGACGGGCCGCGGGAGGGGACCGGCCCGCTGACCGCTCTGCCGCTGCTGCCCCCGCCGGCGGACGAGGAACTCCTGGACGATCTGTTCGCACTCGGTTCCGCGGTGGCCGAGGTGCTGGCGGGTGGCGGGTCCGAGCAGGCGGCCGAGGTTCTTCCGCTGCCGGGCGAACTGCCGTCGGCGGACGCCCTGGACGGCCTCGGGGACGTGGTCGTCCTGGTGCAGCTGGGCCACAGCCGGCAGGGCTGGTGGTCGGCGACGGCGGTACGGGAACGGGGCGGTCGCTGGACGACGACCGTACGGCCGGTGCCCGAGCGGCTCGACGGGTGGATCGGGCGGCTGGCCGCGGGCGAGCCGCTGCCGCCGCGAGGGGTGGGCCGTGCCGCGTGGCGGGCGCTGGGCGAGGTGCTCCTGCCGTCGCCGGAGGTCTGGCAGGGCACCGCCGAGCGGCCCCGGTCGGTCGTGATCTGCCCCGATCCTCGTCTGTGGCACGTGCCGTACCCCGCGCTGCTGCGGGACGACACGGCCCTGGTCGACGTGGCGGAGGTGACGTTGACGCCGAGTCTGCGCACGCTGTGTCTGGTGCGTGACCGGGCCGGGCGGGCGCCGGGTCCGGGGGGACCGGCCGTCAGTCTCCTGGACGGCGGACTTCCGGGGCACGCCGGTGAGCGGGCCGCGCTGGACGCCTGGCCCGGCGCGCACCGCCCGCTCGGGGACCTGGCCGCCGTGGCCGGGGCGCCCGATGCCGCCCTGCTGTACGTCAGCGGGCACGGGGCCGCCCCGGGCGACTCGGTGCTCGGCCCGTCCGGGGTCACGCTGGACGGGCTCGCCGTCCTTCCGCTGCCCGGCCTGCTGATGCTCGTGGGCTGCTGGAGCGCCACCGC
Organism: Streptomyces sp. NPDC005820; assembly: GCF_040630255.1. Taxonomy (NCBI): domain Bacteria; kingdom Bacillati; phylum Actinomycetota; class Actinomycetes; order Kitasatosporales; family Streptomycetaceae; genus Streptomyces; species Streptomyces sp. NPDC005820. The sequence continues at coordinate 17,418 of NZ_JBEXXE010000017.1, read as the reverse complement.
GGCCAGCCGCTACGGCCGGGACCCGCTCAGTCTCGCCGTGGGCGGGCTGCTCGGGGGCGCCCGGACGGTCGTCGCCGGCATCGGCCGGATCGGCGAACAGGCGGCCGCCCGGATCGGCGCGGAGGTCCTGCGGTACGTCGCGGAGGGCGCCCCCGTCCGGTCGGCGGTCCGGCTCGCGTCCCGCGCCCTGCGCGACCGTCACCCCGAGCTCGGCCCGTACGACTGGGCGGGGTTGTGTGTGATGGGGGCCGGCGACTGAGCGGGCTCAGACGTCCGGTGCCGGTCGCACGGCGGGCCGGGGCGTGAACGCCGTGGCCGAGACGTCCCGGGCGAGGACCGCCTCCTGGGCGCCGTACGTGGAGATCGACTCGACCCGCAGCACCAGGCAGAAGCGTTCCATGCTCGCGAGCCGCCGGGACAGCTCCCGGTGGGAGCGCCGCAGATAGACCATCGCCGCGTGGTTGGTGACGGCAGTCTGGCCGCAGATCACGAAGACCGGCCGGGTCGCGGACGCCGGACGGAACTTGGCGACCAGGACGTGCTCGCGCCGTCTGCGCTCGCACGGGAAGGTCTCCCCGCCCACGACGAAGGCCATGGAGTCGTCCCTGTCGCTGAAGGGCCGGACGTCGACTCCCGGCAGGTACTGCTCCAGGTGCCCCGCCGTGCGGACGTTGGATCCGTTCTCCGGTCCGCCGATGCAGAACTCGACGCTGGGCCCGTTGCTGTCGCGGAATTCGCCGCTGACCCGCATCGACACCTCGCAGCCCAGCTCCCGTGCCAGGACGACGGCCTCCACCATGGCCTGCACGTCGTGGTGGGCGGCCGTGCGGGGCCGGTCCCACTTGTGGTTCATGACGACGATGCAGGTCTCCCCCGGTCTCATGCCGAAGAAGCGGGCCTTGCCGTACAGGGCGCGGGCGTTGCGGCCACGCTGCCAGAGCCAGACCAGCACGGCGCTGATCATGCTGGTGACCAGTCCGATCCCGACGTTCAGCGTGACGTCCCCCACCGCCGGCCCCCTCCGTCGGTCCCCCGCGTGCCGGCCTCCCGGCAGCGCCCGCGGCACCCCGGGAGGTCGCGGGCCGGTTCATTCTCCCAACCCGGGCCGCCGCCCGCCAGACCGCTCCAGGCCGGTGAACAGCCGGGGCCGTCCGCCTCGCGAGGCCTGGACCGCGGGGTCGAACACCGGCGCGAGGGCCCGGGTCAGACGGTCGAGCCAATCCTGCGCCCCGCCCCGTATCCACGGGTGCTCCTCGCGCAGGGCCGCCCAGTCGATCCGCCAGTGGGCCATGGCCCGCGGGCCGAAGGCGTCGGCTTCCGGGCCCAGGGTGCGGCGCAGGACCTTGCGCAGCAGTCGTGGCGAGAGCCGGGTGTCCGGGGCTTCGGCGAGCAGGACCGCGTCGTAGAGGTCCTTGCCCTGTGCCCGGCCCTGCCCCGCGTGGTCGGTGTGCAGCCACAGCAGCTTCCAGGCCAGGGAGAGTTCGCGGCTGACGGTCCGTACGGGGACGAGGGTGCCGTCGCCCCGGGGGACCGCCGTCCAGACCGGGGCCTCGGGGAGGACTTCGTCGCGGCAGAAGTCCAGCTGCACCCGGCCCGGCGGCAGCCCGTCCGCGCGCCAGGGGATGGCCAGGCGGACGCCCGGGGTGTCGTACTCCGCGTAGGTCCAGGTGCCGTCCTCGTCCGCGCCGTCCGGGGCGAGCAGCACTCCGGGGGCCGCGCGCGGGGACTCGCGGACCCGGTCCAGCAGGTCGTGGTAGGGAGGGCTCGGTTCGGCGTTGTCCGGTTCGTCGAGCATCCAGTGCAGGCCCTCGGGCGCCAGGAGCGGGCGCCGGCCGTCGGTGTGGAACTCCTCCGGTGTCCACATCTCGTAGCGGGCGGCGCCGTCCGCGGCCTCCGGCCACTGCTGAAGGACGTCGACGCCGTCCACGTACGGATAGGGGTGCAGGGGGTCGACGAGCACCTCGTCCTCCAGCACCACCCAGTCGAGGTCGGCGGGTTCGCGGGCCGTGTCCCCGGCCCAGGCGGGCATGGTCATGCTGCCGCGCAGCACGAGGGACGCGCTCCAGGGGGCCTCCGCGACGAGTGTGAGGACATGGTCGAGGGCGGCGCGGTGGGCCGCGCGCTCCTGCGGGTTCACCGGGGGCCGCCGAGGGAGGCCGCGGGGGCGGGTTCGTGGATCCAGCCGGCGTCCAGCGCGGGGTTGTCGTCGTACACGACGAACTCCTCCTCGGTCTCGACGATCCGGTGGCCCGCGTCCGTGAGGGCCGCGGTCAGGGCGTCGAGACGACGCCGGGCCTCGAAGCGGCCGACGCCCCGGCAGCGCTGGGTGACGAAGCGCTCGTGGTGGTCCGCGTCCAGGGCACGGCGGGCGTTGCGGGACAGGTGCGCCGCATGGCGTTCGGCCAGTTCGCGTACGGCCCTCAGGCGGGCCGGGGCGTCGGTCAGGACCAGTTTGACGTGATGCTCGAAGTAGCAGTGCTCGCCGGGCAGGGCGGCGGCCTGCACGCGGGTGAGGGGGACGTCGGCGTTCCACGGGGAGGCCTCTATCTTCAGCCTGGTCACGTCGAATCCGTCCCGGCGCAGCAGGTCCGTCCACTCCCGCGCCGCCGTGCGCTGTGCGGCCAGGGTGCCGCGGCCCCGGCCGGTGAGCATGGGCTGGTCCGGGCTCGCGCCCCGGTCCAGCACGATCCGGGTGTACTTCATCCCGTGCCGCCGCGCCCAGCGCGGCAGGGCGTCGTCGGGGGCGCCGCGGGCTCCGGGGCGGATCGTCAGATGGGACTCGAAGTCCCCCGCGAAGGCCGGTGCCGGGCGGCCGGCCTCGTCTTGTCCGTTCACGGCGGGCGACGCTAGCAACAGGCACTGACATCGCCACCGGAGCGGCACGACGGACCGGACCGGGAAGACACCGGCTTCCCGCACGCGTCCCGGCCCGGCCTCAATCCGCACCGGCGTCCCGCGCGCGGCCCACCCCTCCCCGTCCGCGTCGTCGTCAGCGTCAGCGGTCTCCCGCGAAGTCGAGGTCGTCCTCGCGGGGCTCGGGCTCGGCGGCCGCCGTGCTCGGCTCGGGCGTGAGCCACGGTCGGGGGAGCGGGCCGGCGACGGTCGTCCACCACGCGTCCGTGGGGAGCTTGTCCGCGGGCTCGAAGGGCTCGCCGGGCCGCGGGGTCGCGACGGGCTGGCCGGCCGCCTCGCCCGCGTCCTTCGTCCACTGGCCGGGCTCCGCCCACGCGTGCGTGGCGAGGTTGAAGGTGCCCCAGTGGATGGGCAGGAGGACGCCGCCCGGCTCGCCGCCCTGGAGGTCGAGGTGTGCGCGCACGCCCTCCTCCGGCGTCATGTGGATGTCGGGCCAGAAGTCCGAGTACGCGCCGATCTGGATCATCGTGGCGTCGAACGGGCCGTGCTCGGCGCCGATGTCCCGGAAGCCCTCGAAGTAGCCGGTGTCGCCGCTGTGGTAGATCCGGTGCTCCTCGCCGGCGACCACCCAGGAGGCCCACAGGGTGTGCTGGGTGTTGCGCAGGCCGCGGCCGCAGAAGTGGCGGGCCGGGGTGGCGGTGAGGGTGAGGCCGCCGACCTTGGTCGCCTCGTGCCAGTCCAGCTCGCGCAGCCGGTCCGCGGAGACGCCCCAGTGCTCCAGATGGGCGCCGACGCCGAGCGGCACCGCGAACAGGGTGTCGGTGCCGGCCAGCGCCTTGATCGTGGGCAGGTCCAGGTGGTCGTAGTGGTCGTGGGAGATGACGACGACGTCGACCGGGCCCAGCGCGGCCAGCGGCAGCGGCACCGGGTGCAGCCGCTTGGGTCCGGCGAAGGAGAACGGGGAGCAGCGCTCGCCCCAGACGGGGTCGAACAGCACCCGCTGCCCGTCGATCTCCGCGAGGACGCTGGAATGGCCCATCCAGGTCAGCCTGAGGCCCGTGACGGGCGGCTTGGCGAGGTCGGCGAGGGTCGTGGCGTGCACGGGGACCGTGCCGGAGGGGGCGCGGCGGGGCCGCTGCTCCTTGTCGAAGTAGACCTTGGCGAAGTCCAGCGCCGAAGCCGAGGGACGGATGCGGGTGAGGCCGCCGGGGTTCTGGAAGACGCCGTCCTTGAAGTGGGGGGATCTGCGGATGCGCGCCATGCGCTCACCGCTCGGGTCCGCGCCGAAGCCCTCGGGCTGCAGTGCGCGGAGCCCGGAGCTCAGGAAACGGAAACCGGACACGGTACCTCCAGGTGGAGTCGCTGAGGCATTCCATTATGGTCGCCACCTCCGACAGCGCGTTGACAGCCCGTGCCCAGCCTCCCGATACTGACCCACTGTTCAGTAGCGGTCGTCCTGATCCGTCCGAGGAGTCCCCATGCCCGCCGCCCCCCTGTTGTCCCTCACCTGGACGGACGACGTCACCGGCCGCCGCGGCCATCTGGTGGTCGACCGGCTGGTGCGCGGGGTGTGCAGCGGCGGTCTGCGGATGCGGGAGGGCTGCACCCTGGAGGAGGTGACGGGCCTCGCGCGCGGAATGAGCCTCAAGGAGGCGCTGCACTACGACCCCGCGGCGCGGTACGTCCCCCTGGGCGGCGCCAAGGGCGGCATCGACTGCGATCCCCGGGACCCGGAGGCGTACGGCCTGCTGGTCCGCTATCTGCGGGCGGTACGGCCGTACGTGGAGAGCTGCTGGACCACCGGCGAGGACCTGGGGCTGAGTCAGGACCTGGTGGACCGGGCGGCCGCCGAGGTGGGGCTGGTCTCGTCCGTGCAGGCCGTGTATCCGCTGCTCGACGACGAGACGGCGGCCCGCGCACGGCTCGCGGACGCCTTCGCGGTCGAGGTGGACGGCATCGGGCTGGACGAGCTGGTCGGCGGCTGCGGGGTCGCCGAGTCGGTGCTGACCGCCCTGGACCGGGCCGGGGCGCCGTACACGGGGACACGCGTCGCGCTCCAGGGGCTCGGCACCATGGGCGGCGCCACGGCGCGGTTCCTCACGCGCGCGGGGCTGACGGTCGTGGCCGTCGCCGACGTCAAGGGCACGATCGCCAACCCGGACGGGCTGGACGTGGAGGCGCTGCTCGCGGCGCGGGACGCCCACGGCACGGTGGACCGTGCGGCGCTGCGGTCCGGCGACCGCGAACTGCCGGGCGACGCCTGGCTGTCGGCCGAGGCGGAGGTGCTGGTGCCGGCGGCGGTGTCGTACGCGATCGGCGCCGCGGAGCAGGGGCGGATCACGGCCCGCTGGATCGCCGAGGCGGCCAACATGCCGGTGCTGCCGGAGGCGGAGGCGTCGCTGCACGCGCGCGGGGTGACGGTACTGCCGGACGTGGTGGTCAACTCCGGGACGAACGCCTGGTGGTGGTGGACGCTGTTCGGGGACGTCGGCGCGGACGCGGACGAGGCGTTCGGGTACACCCGCCGTTCGATGCGCGCCTTGGTGGAGCTGGTCCTGGCCCGCGCCGAGGCGGACGGGACGACGCCGCGGGCCGCCGCGCACGCGGTCGCGGCGGAGCGGCTGCAGGTGATCGCGGAACGGTTCGGCAGCCACCGCTGAGGAAGTCGGCGCAGGTCGAGCGGGCTCTGCGGACCGGTGCCGCACCGGGCCCCTGTGTAGGGTGACGCCGTGGCGAGGGTCCGGTTGAGCGTGGCCGAGCGGCGTGAGGAGCTGCTGCGGGCCGCCATCGAGCAGATCGAGGCGCGGGGCGTGGCGGCCGTCAGGATCGCCGACGTGGCCGCGGCGCTCGGCGTGAGCAACGCGCTGGTCCTCTATCACTTCTCGACCAAGGAGAAGCTGGTCGCCGCCGCCTTCGCGTACGCCGCCGAGGACGACCTGACGCATCTGCGCAAGCTGCTCGGCCGTCGTACGAGCGCGCTGCGCCGGCTGCGGTCGGCCGTGCGCTGGTACGCGCCCACCGGCCAGGCCAAGGGCTGGCGGCTGTGGATCGAGGGCTGGGCGGTGTCCCTGCGCGAGCCCGCGCTGCGGGAGGTCTCCCGTGACCTCGACCGCGCGTGGAAGGCCGCGCTGGCCGAGGTGATCGCCGAGGGCGTGACGGCGGGCGAGTTCACCTGCCCCGACCCCGCCGCCACGGCCCTGCGTCTGACGGCCCTCCTGGACGGCCTGGCCGTACAGCTGACGTCGTACGGCGGCACGGTGTCACGGGTGAAGGCGCAGGAGTGGGTGGAGGACGCGCTGGCCAGGGAGCTGGGCACCCCGGTCGAGCCGGTCCGGCCGGCGTCCGGGGACGAGGCCCCGTGAGGGACCCGGCCCCGCCGCTCCCGGCCCCCGCGCCCCCACCCCCGCCTCACGCCACCGAGGCGATCCGCATCCGGATGTCCTCCGGCGACAACGCGCCCTTCGCCGTCACATGGTCCCCGGACGACTCCCCCCTCAGCCGCCGCCCGATCCACGGCACGAGGTACTCCCGCGCCCAGTGCACGTCGTCGCGCCGCACCTCCAGCGTCCCCCTCGGCGGCAGCGGCGGCCACGCCTGCTCGGGGTCGGCCGGCACCTGAAGTCCGAGCGCCTGCCCGGCCCGCAGCGCCACGCGCGTGTGCCCCTCGGGAGACAGATGCAGCCGGTCGCCGTCCCAGGCCCGCCGGTCCTGCACGGACTTGAGGGACCACAGGTCGAGCACGGGGCACCCGTACCGGTCGGCGACGGCCCGCACATGTCCGTTGTAGGTGGCGATCTTCCCGCGCAGATGCTTGAGCACGGGCACGCCCCGGGTGTCGAAGCCGGTGGTCACCAGGACCGTCCCGGCGACGGCGGTCAGCGAGGCGATCGCGCGCTCGAAGCGCTCGGCGACCTCGTCGGGATCGGTGCCGGGACGGATGATGTCGTTGCCGCCCGCACAGAAGGAGACCAGGTCCGGCGCGAGCTCGACGGCCCGCGGCAGCTGGTCCTCCATGATCTGGTCGAGCAGTTTCCCGCGCACCGCCAGGTTGGTGTACTCGAAGTCGCCCTCGGGGCGCCGGTCCGCGAGGAGTACCGCGAACCGGTCGGCCCAGCCGACGAACGCCCCGTCGGGGCCGGGGTCGCCGACGCCCTCGGTGAAGCTGTCCCCCACCGACACGTACGACCCGATCACTGATCTGCTGTCACTCTTCGAATCGTCTGCCACAGCGGTTCATGATTCCCCTTCGAATGTGACCTACGCGACCGTAGGAAGGGGTTGACGGGCGGTGAGATAAGCCACTCCTAAAGAATTTGCCAATCAGGGAATAAGGGACCACACCCGGAAGCCGCCGATGCGGAAATGGCTCCAGGTGGTACGGAAGGCGAAGTGCCCCCGGACGTACGGCTCCGGGTCCGTGTAGTCGAAGACGAGTCGCCCGTTGTTCCACCAGCGCACGGTGGAGCCGTCGGACACGATCCGGACGTGGTGCGGCTCGTTCGCCACGAGCAGCGGCTCGGTGTAGTCGTACACGAGCGGCCGTACGCCCGCCTCGCCGACGTAACGGCGCAGCCGGGTGGTGGTGTTGGTGTTGGCGCCGTAGCCGACGTAGTACGTCTTCAGGTAGTCGTACTCGGCGAGGGCGCCGCCGCGCGGGGTGGCGAAGAGGTCGTCCGGGGAGCGGACGTCGACGGCGTTCCAGAAGTTGTTGAGGTCGGAGACACGGTCGTTGACACCGCCCGCGGAGACGGGTGTGGCGATGTATTCGAGGACGTACGGCCCGTCGAGCGGCCGCTTGAACCAGAGGGTCGCCCCGGCGGGCACATCGACCTCCAGGACCCCGCACGAGGCCGTGACGGTCCCGCCCCGCTCCAGTTCCACGGCCCACTGCCCGAGTCCGTGGCGGAAGTCGTCGCGGGCGATCAGCCGGCGGCGGGACGGAGCCGCCACCGCGGTCCCCGGCGCCAGGGCCGCCAGTGCGGCTCCGGTGGCAAGTGCTCCGAACGCTCTACGCGTGGTCGTCATGCCGACTCTCCCCAGAAAGCGCTTTCTCTCCATGGGGATCACTGTGTCCCCACCCCGCCCCCGCTGTCGATGGGGCGAAAAGGCATCAACACGCACGGCGAAGGCCGGACCCGTGGTTCGGGTCCGGCCTTCGCCGTGCGTGTCAGGCATGTCGGGCGCGCTCGGCGGCCGCCGCGTCGGAGGGGGTCAGCCGACGGCGAGGCCGTGGGAGCGGAGGTAGGCGACCGGGTCCACGTCGGAGCCGTAGTTCGGCGTGGTGCGGATCTCGAAGTGCAGGTGCGGGCCCGTCACATTGCCGGTGGCGCCGGAGAGGCCGATCTGCTGGCCCGCGGTCACGGTCTGGCCGGCCGAGACCGAGAGCTGCGACAGGTGGGCGTACTGGGCGTAGTAGCCGTCGTTGAGCTTGATGACGACCTGGTTGCCGTACGCGCCGCCCCAGCCGGCGGAGACGACCGTGCCCGCGGCTATGGCCTTGAGGGAGGTACCGGTCGGGACGACGAAGTCGACGCCCGTGTGGTAGCCGCTGGACCACATGCTGCCGGCCACCTTGTAGCCGGTGCCGACGGTCGCGCCGGACACCGGGAGGGTGTAGCCGCCGGCGGTGCTGGTGGCGCTCTCGGCTGCCTGGGTGGCCTCGTTCGAGGAGGACGAGGACGACGAGGAGCCCTTCGAGTCGGAGGACTTCGCCGACGAGGACGAGGCCGACGACTTCGACGAGGAAGAAGAAGACGAAGAAGAACCGGATGAACCGGACGACGACTCGACGCTCGCGGCCTTCTTGCCGAGGGACAGCTTGAGACCCGGGTGGATCAGCGAGGGGTTGCTGCCGACGGCCTCGCGGTTGTCCGCGTACAGCTTCTGCCAGCCGCCGGCCACATGCTGCTCGTCGGCGATCTTGGCGAGGTAGTCGCCCGCCCGCACGGTGTAGGTCTTCGCGCTCGATGCGGCGGACTTCCGCGACACCGGAGCGGCCTGTACGGCGTTTTCCGCGACCGATCCCGAAACGGCCTGGGCGGCCGGCCGGGAAACGGACTGCGGGGTGGCCGCATGGGCGCCGGCGGCCCCCATGAGCGGGAGGGCGAGTGCGACCCCGCCGGTTCCGGCGACGGCGATGGAACGGGTGAAGCGCTGGGTCTTCGGGCGGCGGTGCTTACCCTTCGCGGGCATGGCGAATTCCTCTCCGGCGCCTGCGAGGTGAGCTGTCGGGTGCGGACTGGAGATGCCCGGCCGCGACGGGTCGCGGCTTTACCCCAAGCCTGTTCCGGAGACCGGAGCAGGCGGTTCTGCCTGTGGGTCCCCCGCTCCTGCCGTGCACGGGTGAGTGTGCGGATTCCGGGCGGCGGCAGGATTCGGCGTCCGTCCGGATTGGTCTGGAACGTAAGCGACCAAGACGCACAGGAACAAGCAGTGGTTGCCCTGTTCACGCCTTTCTCTTGATCCGCTGTGCGAATTCCCGGTGACGCTCCGTGCAACCAGCACGGGGAAATTCGGCTAACGCCCTTGAAAAGCGCTTTGATTACGTGAACATGACGGGCGACGCAGGGTCACGGATATGACCCTGCTCACGTAATACCCCTCCAGGATCCCTTATTCCAGAGCGAGTTGGAACGAAGGATTCAATTCGGACAGAACCCTCAGATGCGACGCAGGCGGATAACCGTCGCATCGAGGTCACCGCGCAGCCCGGTCCGCAGCCCGTGGTGCAACAGCACCGCACCTCGGTGGACTTCGCCCGTTTCGCGGCATTCGTACGACGCTGTCGGGTCGAGGCCGCGCAGGCGCAGCGCCGGGACCGGCTCCCCGTAGCGCTGGGCCTGGAGCCAGGCGAGGACGACGGTCTCGTCGCCGCGGACGTACTGGACGGCACTCAGTCCACCCGCCGGGGGACGCAGCCGGTACTGGTCGCCGCGCTGGACGAGGGGCCGGATCTCCTTGTAGAGGTCGACCCAGCGACGGGCCTCGGCGAGCTCCTCCTCGGTCCACTCGGAGAGGTCCCCGCCGACGCCGAGCACCCCGGCCATGGCGCTGACGAACCGGAACCGCAGCGAGCTGACCCGGCCGTTGAGCTGGGTGTTGGGGCTGTCGGTGACCCAGGCGGCCATCACCCGCGCGGGGTGGATCTGGCTGAAGCCGTGCTGGATGTCGAGCCGGTCGAGCGGGTCGGTGTTGTCGGAGGTCCACACCTGGTCGGTGCGGGCGAGGATGCCGAGGTCGATCCGTCCGCCGCCGCCCGAGCAGGACTCGAAGGCCACGCCCGGGTGGGCCGCCCGCAGCCGGTCCAGGAGCCGGTACAGGGCGCGGACGTGGTCCACCCACAGGCGCTGCGGGTAGGGGTCGTCGGGCCAGCCGGCGTCGGTGAAGCAGCGGTTGAAGTCCCACTTGACGTAGTCGATGGGGGCGCTGGACAGCAGGCCGTCGAGCCGCTCCCAGAGGTACTCCTGGACGTCCTCGCGCGCCAGGTTCAACATGAGCTGATTGCGGAACTCCGTCCGCTTTCGTCCTGGTTGGAACTGGACCCAGTCGGGGTGTGCCCGGTACAGATCGCTGTCCGGGTTGACCATCTCGGGCTCGACCCAGATGCCGAACTGCATGTCGAGCGCGTGCACGTAGTCGGCGAGGGTCTTCAGGCCGTTCGGGAAGCGGTCCGGGTTGGGCCACCAGTCGCCGAGGCCGGCGTGGTCGCCGGTGCGGGCGCCGAACCAGCCGTCGTCCACGACGAACAGCTCGACGCCGATCGCCGCGGCCCGCCGGGCGAGGGTGGCCTGCTGCTCCTCGGAGATGTCGAAGAAGGTGGCCTCCCAGGAGTTGAACAGCACCGGCCGGTCCCGCTCGGCGTCCGGGATCACATGGGCGCGCTGGTACGCGTGCCAGGCCCGGCTGGCCCCGCCGAAGCCCGCGTCGCTCCACAGACCGGCGAACAGGGGCGTGGTGAGGGACTCCCCCGCCGCCAGCCGCAGCAGGCCGGAGTCGTCGTGTCCCGCGCCGCCGGTGATCTGCACGCGCGCGTCGGGGAGTTGGGCGACGGCGATGCGCCAGGAGCCGGACCAGCCGAGGGCGCAGCCGTAGACCTCGCCGCGCTCCTCCGTCGCGTCGGTGTCGAGGGCGACCCAGGGCAGGTACTGGTGGCCGGTGTGGCCGCGCCGGCTGCCGATGATCTTCTCGCCGTAGGTCAGCGGGGCCCGGACCAGCCGGGACTCGGCCGCCCAGCGGCCGTGCAGATGCGACAGCCGCCAGTCGTCGCGCTCGGGCAGGGTCCAGGTCGCGGAGTCGGCGCGCAGCAGCTCCAGCGGCTCCTCGCCCTCGTTGAGCAGGGTCGTCCGGCGCTCCACGACGTCGCCGCGCATCCGGTAGTGCAGGGTGATCACCAGGGCGCCGTCCCGGAAGTTCAGCAGCAGCTCGGCGCCCGGGTCGTCGGCGTCCTGGATCTCGTACGACTCGAAGGTCCACTCGGTGCCGCGGCGCCCGGTGCCGGTGCGCACGGACAGGGCGGGGCGGACGAAGCGGGGGCCGCCCTCCACCGGGTACTCCTCACGCCCGTCCAGCGCGGCCTCGAAGGACGCGCGGCCCTGGAAGGGAACGGCCGCCAGGGCCTCGGCGTCGGCGAGCTCGATCCTCGGGCCCCAGTGCAGATGCACCAGTTCGTCGGCCTCGGTGAGATGGAGGGCATAGCTGCTCGCAGGCCCCGAAAGGAGCCAGGTACGGCCGCCCGCGGCGATCTCGGGCTTCACGGTCTCGGGCATCAAACCCCCACTGATTCGAACAGGTGCGATCAAGCCCCAACATCATCAGCTGCGCGCGCCCTGCCCGGCAACGCCTGTGGACAAACCGCTCACCTGGGGAGATGAAGGATTCGTCCGCCTGTGGACAACCCGTTGCCCGGGGAATCCATGTCGTATGGTCGAATCGGTCCCGTCGGTCACCCGAGCCGCACCGACGGAGCCCGACCGGGAGGGAGCCCCCGTGACGCAGCAGATCCCGTCGACCGAGCCCGAGCTGGCAGGTGTCCGCAACTTCCGTGACGTGGGCGGTCTGCCGACCGCCGACGGACGGCGGCTGCGGCACGGCGTGCTGTTCCGCAGCGGCCATCTCGCGCACGCGACCGACGCGGACGCCGCGTTCCTGTCCTCCCTCGGCCTGCACACGGTCTTCGACTTCCGCAACGCGGCGGACCAGAAGCTGGAGGGCCCGGACGTCGACCTGCCCGGGGTGCGCAATGTGAACCTGCCGCTCTCCGACCCAGCGGACGGCGCGGAGTTCTGGAAGATGGTCCGCGACGGCGACATCGAGCAGTTGCGCGTCCTCCTCGGCGAGGGCAAGGCCGCCGGCCGGATGATCGCCTCGTACCGCACGATCATCAAGGGGCGTACGGCCGAGCACTCGCGCGTGCTGCACTCGCTCGCCGAGGACAGCGTCCCGGCGCTGATGCACTGCGCGGCCGGCAAGGACCGCGCCGGTCTGTCCGTCGCGGTGACGCTGCTCGCCCTCGGCGTGGAGCGCGAGGCGATCCTCGCGGACTACCTGGAGTCCAACGCCAAGCACCGCCGCTACAAGGTGCGGCGGGGCGGCTCGGCGGCGACCGCGTACACCCCCGAGGTGATGGAGCTGCTCAGCCCCCTCTTCGACGCCCGTGAGGAGTACCTCGCGGCGGCGCTGGAGACCATCGACGAGACCTGGGGCGGGGTCGACCCCTATCTGGAGAAGGGCCTGAAGCTGGCTCCCGCGACCCGGGAGCGGCTGCTCGAGCGGCTGCTCGACTGAGGCCGCCCGCGCCCGGAGTTCCTACTGGTTGGCTCCCGCCTCGAACAGGAACCAGATGAACGCCGCGAGGACGTGCCCCACCGCGATGTAGATGATCAGCCGGATCCAGAGGCTGCGCGGGAACCGTTCCTCCATGTCGGTCATGACGTCTCTCCAGGGGTGGGGCCCAGGCACAGCGCGGCCGTGGGACTCTGCAACAGGGTGTGGACGAACAGCAGATCGACCCCGTCGGGGTCCTGAGCGGCGAGGCGGTGCGGGGTCAGCGAGTCGAAGTGCGCGCTGTCCCCGGGGCCGAGCAGATGCGCGGTGTCCCCGAGGCGCAGCCGCAGCCGGCCCGTCAGGACGTGCAGCCACTCCTCCCCCGGGTGCACGCGCACGATGTCGCCCTGGGAGCCGTGCGGGACGTGCACGCGCAGGGCCTGCATCCCGCGCCCGGACGCACCGGCCTGCCAGTACGTCCAGCCGCCCGCACGGGTGGGTTCCATCTCGGCGGCGCGGACCACGGCGTCCCGGTCGGCGACCGTCTCGCCGAGCAGCTCCGAGACCGTCGTACCGTAGACCCGGGCGAGCGCGAGCAGCATCGGCAGCGAGGGCTGGCGCTGCCCGGTCTCCAGCCGGGAGAGATGGGCGGGCGAGAGCCCGGCCGCGCGGGCGGCGGCCTCCAGGGTGAGGGCCGCCCTGCGGCGCAGGGACCGCAGCTGCGGGGCGACGACCGGCAGGTCGTCCGCGGTGGACGGGGAGTCGGGCGAACTCATACGTCCATTCAGCCGGAGCCTTGCCTCTGGGGCAAATTTCTTGCCTCAGAGGCAAAACGGGGCCGGGGGACGGTCAGCGGTTGGCCACCGCCTGCTTGATCAGGGTCTTGCCGAAGTCCCACATCAGCCCGCCCCCGCCGTGTGCGTCGTCCATCACCTCGGTGAAGGCGTCGACGAACCGGTCCACGTCCCGCTCGTCGACGACCAGCGGCGGGATCAGCTTGATCACCTCCAGGTGGTCGCCGGAGACCTGGGTGAGGATCCGGTGCCGCTGGAGCAGCGGGACGACGACCATCTGGGCGAAGAGCCCCTTGCGGGCGGTCTGGAGCATGGTCCACCGGCTGCGCAGCTTGAGCGACCTCGGCCGGCCGAACTCGATGCCGATCATCAGGCCCCGGCCGCGGACGTCGGCGAGCAGCTCGTAGGTGTCGGTCAGCGCCGCCAGCTTGGACTTCAGCCGCTCGCCCATGACGCGGGCGTGGGCGACGATCTGTTCGTTCTCCATCACGGACAGGGTCGCGAGGCCCGCCGCCATCGCCTGGGCGTTGGAGCCGAAGCTCGCCGAATGGACCAGGACGCGGTCGATCGACGAGTAGACCTTCTTGAAGATCCAGTCCTTGCCGAGGGTCGCGCCGACCGGCACATAGCCGCCGGAGAGCGCCTTGGCCACGCACACCAGGTCCGGTTCGACGCCGTCCTCGTGCTGGTAGGCGTAGAAGTCGCCGGTCCGGCCGAGACCCGTCTGCACCTCGTCGGCGATGAGCAGCGCCTTGTGCCGGTGGAGCAGCTCCTGGGCGGCGCGCAGATGGCCGGGCGGGGCCTCGTGGACGCCCTTGCCCTGGATCGGCTCGACGATCAGGGCGGCGACGTCGTCCTTCTTCAGCTCCCGCGCGAGCGCGTCGAGATCGCCGAGCGGTACGGCCGTGTCGGGCAGCAGCGGGGCGAAGCCCTCGCGGAAGCCGTCCTCGCCGTTGACCGACAGCGAGCCGGTGGTCAGGCCGTGGAAGGCGTGGTCGCAGTAGAGGATCCTGGGCTTCCCGGTGGCCCGGCGGGCGAACTTCAGCGCGGTCTCGACCGCCTCGGTGCCGCTGTTGCCGAAGAACACCCGGTCCAGGTGGGGGCTGTGGGCGAGCAGCCGTTCGGCGAGCAGGCCCGGCAGCGGCTGGCAGTCGAAGCGGGTGAGGTCGGCGAGGGAGGCGTCGAGGACGTCGTGCAGCGCCTTGCGGACGACGGGGTGGTGGCGGCCCAGGCCCATCACCCCGAATCCGGCGAGCATGTCGAGATAGTCGTTGCCGTCGGCGTCCCAGAAGTGGGCGCCCTCGGCCCGCTCGTAGACCAGGTCGAAGCCGATGGTGTGCAGCATGCGCGGGAGCTGGTGGTTGAGGTACTTCGTGTGCAGCTCGTAGCGCTCGGCTCCGCGCTCGGCCAGGAGGGCGCCGAGGTCGAACTCCTTGGTCATGCGTGTTTCTCCTTCACTGGCCCGTCGGCCTCCTTGAGCGCCAGGCTCGCGCCGATCCGCCCGGCGATCTCGACCGGCGTGAGACCGATGTCGGCGAGCACCTCACCGCGTTTGGCGTGCGCGAGGAACTGCTCCGGGATGCCGAACCGCCGTACGGGCACGTCGACCTCGGCGTCCCCGAGGGCCAGGGTCACCGCCGAACCGACGCCCGCCGCACGGCTGTTGTCCTCCACGACCGCCACCAGCCGGTGCCCGGCGGCGAGCGGCGGCAGGGCCGGGTCGACGGGCTTCACCCACCGGGGGTCCACGACCGTGCAGCCGATGCCGCGCGCTTCGAGCAGCTCGGCGGCCTGCAGACACACCGGCGCCATGACGCCCACGGCGACGAGCAGCACCTCGGCCTCCGGCGCCCGGTGCAGCACGTCCATGCCGCCCACCCGGTCGAGCGCCGGGATCTCGGGCCCGACCGACTCCTTGGGGAAGCGGACCAGGGTCGGCGCGTCGTCCACCGCGACCGCCTCCCGCAGCTGGGCGCGCAGCTGCTCGGCGTCGCGCGGGGCGGCGATCCTGAGCCCCGGCACGACCTGGAGCACCGACAGGTCCCACATGCCGTTGTGGGAGGCTCCGTCGACCCCGGTGACCCCCGCCCGGTCCAGCACGAACGTCACCCCGCAGCGGTGCAGCGCCACGTCCATCAGCAGCTGGTCGAAGGCCCGGTTGAGGAAGGTGGCGTAGACGGCGACGACCGGGTGCAGCCCGCCGGTGGCGAGGCCGGCCGCGCTGACGGCGGCGTGCTGCTCGGCGATGCCGACGTCCCACACCCGGTCCGGGAACCGCTCGGCGAAGGCGCCGAGCCCCACCGGGTGCAGCATGGCCGCCGTGATCGCCACGACGTCGTCGCGCTCCTCCCCGATGCGGACGATCTCGTCGCCGAACACCGACGTCCAGGACGGGCCGCCGGAGGGCGTGAGCGGGGCGCAGGTGAGGGGGTCCATCGCGCCGACGGTGTGGAAGTGGTCCTCCTCGTGCGCGACCGCCGGCTCGTAGCCGCGCCCCTTCTCGGTCAGGCAGTGCACCAGCACCGGCCCGTGGAACCGCTTGGCGCGCCGGAGCGCGGACTCGACGGCCTTGATGTCGTGCCCGTCGATCGGCCCGACGTACTTCAGCCCGAGGTCCTCGAACATGCCCTGCGGGGCGAAGGCGTCCTTGAAGCCCTTCTTCGCGCCGTGCAGCGACTCGTAGACGGTGGCGCCGACGACCGGGGTCCGCAGCAGGACGTCCTTTCCCCAGGCCAGGACCTTCTCGTAGCCGTCGGTGGTGCGCAGGGTCGCCAGATGGTTGGCGAGCCCGCCGATGGTCGGGGCGTAGGAGCGCTCGTTGTCGTTGACGACGATGATCAGCGGCCGGTCCTTGGCCGCCGCGATGTTGTTCAGCGCCTCCCAGGCCATGCCGCCGGTCAGCGCGCCGTCGCCGATGACCGCGACCACATGGCCCTTCTCGCCCAGCACCTGACGGGCCTTGGCCAGGCCGTCGGCCCAGCCGAGCGCGGTGGAGGCATGGCTGTTCTCGATGACGTCGTGCTCGGACTCCTCACGGGACGGGTAGCCGGACAGGCCGCCCTTCCCTCTCAGCTTGGAGAAGTCCTGCCGTCCCGTCAGCAGCTTGTGTACGTAGCTCTGGTGGCCGGTGTCCCACAGGATGCGGTCGCCCGGCGACTCGAAGACGCGGTGCAGCGCGACG
The DNA here is from genome assembly GCF_040630255.1 of Streptomyces sp. NPDC005820. Lineage (NCBI taxonomy): Bacteria > Bacillati > Actinomycetota > Actinomycetes > Kitasatosporales > Streptomycetaceae > Streptomyces > Streptomyces sp. NPDC005820. Next base: position 828 of record NZ_JBEXXE010000017.1, on the reverse strand, counting down.
GTGAGTTCCACCACCCCCAGGTTGGGCCCGAGGTGCCCGCCGGTCCTGGCGACCGCGTGCACCAGGAAGTCCCTGATCTCTTCGGACAGTTCACCGAGCTCCGGCTCGGACAGCGCCCTCAGGTCGCGTGGTTGCCGGATGTTCTCCAGGATCGTCACGATCGGGCCCCCTTCGGTCCGTGCGGTTCCGTGCTGTTCAGCTCACGGTGACGGCCGGCTCCCCTGCCGCGACGCCGTCCCGCTCCATCCGCTCGGCGATCTTCATCGCCTCTTCGATGAGGGTCTCCACGATCTTCGACTCGGGGACGGTCTTGATGACCTCGCCCTTGACGAAGATCTGGCCCTTGCCGTTGCCGGAGGCGACCCCGAGGTCGGCCTCCCGCGCCTCGCCGGGGCCGTTGACCACACAGCCCATGACGGCGACCCGCAACGGGACCTCCATGCCCTCCAGACCGGCGGTGACCTCGTCGGCCAGCTTGTAGACGTCGACCTGGGCGCGGCCGCAGGACGGGCAGGAGACGATCTCCAGCCGCCGCTGCCTGAGGTTCAGGGACTCCAGGATCTGGATGCCGACCTTGACCTCCTCGGCGGGCGGTGCGCTCAGCGAGACCCGGATGGTGTCGCCGATGCCCTCGGAGAGCAGCGCACCGAAGGCGACGGCCGACTTGATGGTGCCCTGGAAGGCCGGCCCCGCCTCGGTGACGCCGAGGTGGAGGGGGTAGTCGCACTGGGCCGCGAGCTGGCGGTACGCCTCGATCATCACGACCGGGTCGTTGTGCTTGACCGAGATCTTGATGTCGCGGAAGTCGTGCTCCTCGAAGAGCGAGGC